>NZ_JBHVPZ010000033.1:0-90033 GCF_042887135.1 Kitasatospora sp. NPDC057965 | reverse complement strand
GTGGCCGAGGCGTCGGCGGGGCGGGGTGGTGAGGATGGCGGGGAGGTGGTGCAGCATGTGGTGCTCCTGTTGGGCGAGAGCCGGGTGAAGCAGGCGGGCAGTCCGGCGGAGATGCCGGTGGTGAGGGTCAGCCCGAAGATGAGGAGTTGGGGCGCGAGGGGCCCGTCGTGGATGGGCCAGCAGGCGGCCGTGGCGGCGAGGGCGGAGAGGGTGGCGACGCCGAGGACGGCGGCGAGCAGCTTCACGCCACGTCGGCGGTGCGCGGCCGGCTGGGGTGCTGGACGGTGACGAAGCGGGGCTCGGTGAGGGCCTGGAGGTGTTCGGGCTTGGTGGTCCACTCGCAGCCGCCGGCCTCGGGGCGGAGGTAGACCAGTCCGGCGAGGGTGTCCATGTAGACGGCTTCGACGGGCTTGCCGGAGAAGTCCCGGTGCCCGAGGTCTCGGACGACCTCGCCGATGTGGGGCTGGTAGGTGGGGGTCGAATTCTTTCGCGACATGACGGTCGCTCCCTTCCGTAGTCGGTTCACTACCCGGGGCGACTCACTGTGGCGTACAGTCGGAGTGGTCTTCAACGTGTCAGGCGTGCTCGAATAGTTAGGGCGCTGGTTCGTGAACAAGGTTGAGCTGGACCCGGATTCGTCTCCCGCAGCTGCGTTCGGTGCCTTTCTCCGCACGTCGCGCGAGTCCCGAGGGTGGACCCAGGACGAAGTGGCAGAGGCGACGGGCTATTCGGCAACGCATATCTCGGCAGTGGAAACCGGCCGCCGTCCTCCAACCACTCGTCTGGCTCTGAGACTTGACCTCGCGTTTGGAACGGATGGCGTGTTCAAGCGGCGGGCCGGCGACGTGAAGTACTCGGCGTTGCTGGAGGGATTTCCGGAGTACGTGACCCACGAGCGGCGTGCGGTCGAACTCAGGCTTTTCGATCTCGGCATCGTGCCGGGACTGCTCCAGACCAAGGAGTACGCGGCGGCCATCGCCACTGGGGCGGTTCGCCGGGGGAGTATCACACCGGAGCAGGCCGACGAGCGAGTGAAGGTCCTGGTCAGCCGCCAGGCCCAACTGCGCCGTGAGCCTGCACCGTTGGTCCACGTGGTCATGGACGAGAGCTGCATCCGCCGGCCGGTCGGCGGCCCGGCCGTGATGGCCGCACAGCTGGACCACCTGGTGGCGTTTGGCGAGCTGCCGAACACCGTGCTCCAGGTGGCCCCGTACGCCATAGGCGAGGACCGCTCGTTCGACCTGCCGGTGAACGTGCTGACGCTTCCCAACCGCGCTCTTATGTCCTACGCGGAGTCCGCCCAGCAGGGGCACCTGGAGCGGGACAGCGACGCGGTGCTGCCGGTGCTGACGTCCTACTATCAGCTACAGGCCCTCGCGCTCTCCCAGGCTGAGTCCGTGGCCTTGATCCGCCAGTTAAGGAAGGAACTCCCGTGACCGCCGATCCTCAGTGGTTCAAGTCCTCGTACAGCAGCAACGGCGGCAATTGCGTCGAGGTCGCACGGAACCTCCTCGCCGAGGGCGTCGTGCCCGTTCGCGACTCCAAGGACCCCCGGGGCGCCGTCCTGGTCTTTCCGCCCTCCGAGTTCGCCGCGTTCGTCACCGCCGTCCAGGCCGGCGAGTTCGGCACCATCTGAACCACCGCCCGATGGCCCTGACCGAACACATCGGTCAGGGCCATCGTCGCTGAATGACCGGTTCTGGGGATTCACTCGGCTTCTCGGCGGCCCTACCGTTGAGACCCTGACTGGCCGCCGTGCACCTCGGGGCGCTTGCCAGGTCGACAGCCTGTTCAGAAGGAGCTTGGACGCCATGCACGTTGACCTGTCCGGCGCCAAGTGGCGCAAGAGCTCACACAGTGATGGCGGGGGCGGGTGCATCGAGGTCGCCGACGGCTACACCGGCGTCATGCCCGTCCGCGACTCCAAGGACCCCCAGGGCCCGTCCCTCCTCTTCCCCGCCGATGCCTGGCGCTCCTTCGTCACCGCCGTCCAGGCCGGCGAGTTCGGCGCCATCTGAACCATCACCCGACGATGGGCCTCGACCGGCATCCGGTTTCCTGCCAAGTCCTTCTGTTCAACTGCTGAGCCTCGGATCCTCGACATGTGCGCTCGTATCGCCACTACCCGTGGCACCGACTTCCCGTCGTCTGTGTACGGGACTCGGCGGTAAGGTCGCGGGCATGTGGGAGGGAATAGACGCGGTTGACTGGGCGGCGCTGGCGCACAACTACGGGTCCGCCGAGGACGTGCCCGACCTCTTGCGTCGGTGTGCGGGGCCGGATCCGGACGATGCCGTCGACGCGGCGTTCGACGTACTCAACCTGCTCTTCCACCAGGGCGGTTGGATCTGCTCGGCGGCACCTGCCGCGCTTCCTTCGCTGTTGCGGCTGGCCGCGAGTCCGGTCGTCCCGCTCCCCAGTCGCCGCGTGGTGCTGGAGCTGGTGTCGAGGCTGGCGGCCGAGGCCGGTCGGGTGGAGGAGGGGTTCCTCGACCCCGGCTGGCGGCCGGCGTGGGAACAGGCCCTTCCGAAGGTGCTGGTCCTGCTCACTGATCCCGCCTCGGAGATCCGGCGGGACTCAGCTCACCTGCTCGGGGTCTGCGAGAGCCCTGGTGATCTCGTCCTGCCGGCACTTGTGCGGTGCTGGCAGGCGGAGGCCGATCCGGCGACCCGTCTCGACGTGGTCCTCGCGCTCGGCAAGGCGGTGGGACGGGAGCCGGCTGGACCGCGCGCCACTGAGGTCCTGAAGGTACTCCGCGGGCTGCTCGACGCCCCGGACGCGCAGACCCGCCTGGCGGCGGTGCACGCGCTCGCCCCGGCCGACCCGGATCTTGCCGTCCAACAGGTCGGCGTCCTGCTGGAAGCGGTCCGGGACCCGAGCGTCGAACTGTGGCGGCACACCAGCTCGGTCGAGGGCGACGTCCAGCGTGTCCACCGCTGGACGGCGGCGCTGTTCACCGGGCCGTCCCCCACCTTCACGCTCGGACTGCTGAGGGACCACCCCGACGTCGACCAGCGGGTCGGCGCACTGGCCCAGGCGGGCGGGTTGCTGGCGCAGTGGCGTTCGGTGAGCACCGGCCTCCTGCCCGGCCTCGCCGCGCGGCTGGACGATCCCGCCCCCGAGGTCCGGTTCCGGGCGGCCGAGCTGCTCGCCTGCCTCGGCCCGGCCGCCGTGGCCCACGCCGACAAGGTCGCCGTCCTGCTCGACGACACCGCCGCGCGGGACAGCCGTAATCGGGAGACTCCTGCCGAGGCCGCCTTGTGGGCGCTGGCCCGGATGAACGATCCGCGCTGCGTGCCGGGCCTGATCGAGCTGATGGCAGACACACGATCGGGCTTCGCCAAGGGCTCCGCTCACTATCCCGACACCGCCGGCCTGCACCATGTCGTCCTCCCCTCGATCCACGAGGTTCTGGGCCGCCTCGCCGACCATGCCGAGCTGCTCCTGCCGACGATCGGCACACAACTCGGTGCCGTCACAGATGATCACGCGCTCAACGGCCTCTGCCGGGTACTCGCGGGCTGGGGTCCCGCTGCGGAGGCAGTGGTTCCCCAGCTGCTCGGCCTCTTGGAGAACGACCGGACCTGGGCAGCGGCAGCAGACGCGCTGGCGGGAACAGGGGTGGCGGGGAGCCCTGCACAAGACCTGCTGCTGGCCCGATCGAACAGCGGCGAAGCGCGCGCGGCCTGGGCCTACTGGAAGGTCTGCGGCGATCCCGGACCGGCCCTGGAAGCGCTTGGGCGCGCTGACTCAGAAGGGGGCATCACGCGTCCCTCCCTGCGCATGATCGCTGACCTCGGCCCTCATGCCGCCCGCTACGCGGACCGGCTCCGGGCTCTGGCCGCCGACAACGACCGCTGGACCCGGGTCGAGGCGGCGTACGCGCTCTGGGCCGCGACCGGCGATGTCGAGATCAGTGTCCCGGCCATGACGAGTGCCGTTCAGGAGCTGCCCGACGGCACCCATCTCCCCGTCATGCTCCCCGCCGTTCGTCACCTGGCCCAGGTCGGCCACGCTGCCCTACCTGCCGCGCAGCTCCTCCGCGGTGTGCCGGCCCGTGATCTGCGGCTCCGAAGTAATGGCGGCTGGCGGGGTTTCACTCAGGACGAAGCCATCCGCGCCGCGCTCGAAGAGCTGCTTGCCGCTTGTGGCTGACCGGCCGTAACCACCATCTGAAGCTCAGCCCTGCCGCATAGCCGGGCCTGCCCAGTAGTCCACGAGATCGCGTCGGCCCGCTCTACACCAGGGCACTCCGCGCGCCGAGAGGAACGTCAGGAACGGGCGGATGTCGGTCCCGTCGTTTCGTCTCGTCTCCCTCTCCAGGCTGCGGAACTGGGCGGAACGGACGAACTCCAGGAGACCGGGGTCCACTGATCATCAGGGAAGTGCTGTCGAGGCCCATCCGTCATCCCTGTCGGGACTGGCAGCGTCCCTCATTCATCGACGGAGCATCAGAAGTGTTTGCTGCGAGAGGAGATAGCTTCCGGGTTAGTATGACGATGTGGTCACCGTCTGGTCGCCGTTCCGCGCACGACGCGTCCGCCCCCATGGGGTGGTGACGCGTCTGCTCTGCCTGGGGGCGCTGCTGGTGGCGGTGTTCGCGGCGCACGGGCTCAGCCCGGAGGGTGGGGCCGGCCACGCCACTCAGGTGCAGGCGGTCTCGGGGGTCCACCAGGGATCCGTGGAGCCGACGCACCACGAAGGACAACAAGGCCAGGGTGATGCCCACCACCCGGGCGCCGAGTGCCTCTCCGGGAAGCCGGAGGACGGGCCTTCCGCCGAAACAGTGACGCCGGTGCCGGTGGCACCGGTCACGACGGGCGACGAGCCGGCGCCGTCCCCTGCGGCACCGCCCACGGGCCGGCACGCGCCCGAACCTCCGCATCAGGTCGCGAATCTGAGGGTTTAGCCGACCCAGGCGCCGGCGTGCCCCAGTGCACCCCCGCGCCTCCGTCGGCATCCCAACCCCACCGCTACCGATCGCCGCTGCCCTCGCGCAGCCGCGCGGAGTCCCGCCATGCCCACTCGGCTCCTGGCCCTTCTCCTGAGCTTGCTCCCCCTGCTCGCCGTCGACTGCGGCCAGCAGCACACCGGCGCCCCCGCCGCCGTCCGATCGCACGGGACGTCCGCCGCGGAAGCGCAGACGGCCCCGCACTGCGACAGCCCGACGGCCGAGGCGGGGACGTCCCGGAACGCGCGCCCCACCGTGCCCGTCCCGACGCCCGCCCCCGCTCCCGCCGACGACGGTGGCTCCGCAGACCCGCCCGTGACCCGCCCGGAGGACCTGGCGGGTACCACCCCCACCCCCGGCCCGAGAGGCCCGCTGCTCGTCACCGGTCGGTGGCGGATATAGGAGCCCCGTGGTCTTCACGCGCTCCGCTTCCGCCAACCCATCGACAGGAAACGAGACATGACCTCGATCACCACCCCAGGCGACCGATCCGCCCTCACCGGCCTGGTGGGCAACACCCCGCTGCTGCACATCGGCGAGCCGCTCGCACCGTCGGGCCGCGGCTTCTGGGCCAAACTGGAGGGCTTCAACCCCGGCGGCATCAAGGACCGGCCCGGGTTGCACATGGTCGAACGTGCCATCACTCGGGGCGAGTTGCAGCCCGGCGGCCGGATCATCGAGTCCACCAGCGGCACCCTCGGCCTGGGCCTGACGCTCGCCGGAATGGTGTACCGGCACCCGGTGACCCTGGTCACCGACCCCGGGCTCGAACCCTCCATGACCAGGCTGCTCACCGCCTACGGCGCCGAGATCGACATGGTGGCCACCCCGCACCCGCGGGGCGGCTGGCAGCAGGCCCGGCGCGACCGGGTCACCGAACTCCTCGCCCAGCACCCCGGATCCTGGTGCCCGGACCAGTACAACAACCCCGACAACACCACCGCCTACACCCCGCTCGCGCTCGAACTCGCCGCCCAGCTACGGCACATCGACGTGCTGGTGTGCAGCGTCGGAACCGGCGGTCACTCCGCCGGGATCTCCCGCGTGCTGCGCGGGCTCTACCCCGGCCTGCGGGTGGTCGGCGTGGACACCATCGGCTCGACGATCTTCGGCCAGCCCGCCCGCCCCCGGTTGATGCGCGGCCTCGGCTCCAGCATCCTGCCGCGCAACGTCGCCTACGACAGCTTCGACGAGGTCCACTGGGTCGCCCCCGCCGAGGCCGTCTGGACCTGCCGCCGCCTCGCGGCCTCGTACTACGCCACCGGCGGCTGGAGCGTGGGCGCGGTCGCCCTGGTGGCCGGCTGGCTGGCCCGGACACACCCCGCCGGTACCCGCATTGCGGCGGTCTTCCCGGACGGGCCGCAGCGTTACCTCGGCACCGTGTACGACGACGAGTACTGCGCCGCCAACGACCTGCTCGACCGGCCCCCGGCCGACGAGCCGGACGAGATCGCCCACCCCGAGGACAAGGAGGTCACCCGCTGGACCAGGTGCGCCACGGTCGTCGACCCGCTGGCCGTCGGGGAGCCCGAGTGACCGGCGTGCTCGTCCAGTTCAGGGGGTACGAGCGCAGTGTCCGGCTGTTGATGGTGAACCAGTTCACCATCAACCTCGGCTTCTACATGCTGATGCCCTACCTGGCCGCGCACCTGTCCGGGACGCTCGGCATGGCCGGCTGGACGGTCGGACTCGTGCTCGGCATACGGAACTTCACCCAGCAGGGCATGTTCCTGGTCGGCGGCACCCTCGCCGACCGGCTCGGCTACAAGCCGCTGATCGTCGCCGGCTGCCTGCTGCGCACGGTGGGCTTCGCCGCGCTCGGAGTGTCCGCCTCGCTGCCCGCGCTGATCGCGGCGTCGGCGGCGACCGGACTGGCCGGGGCGCTGTTCAACCCGGCGGTGCGCGCCTACCTGGCGCGGGACGCCGGTGAGCGACGGGTGACGGCCTTCGCGCTGTTCAACGTGTTCTACCAGGCGGGCATCCTGCTCGGCCCGCTGGTCGGCATGGCGCTCACGGCGGTGGACTTCCGGACCACCTGCCTGGTCGCCGCCGGGGTGTTCGCGGTGCTGAGCGTGGTGCAGATCCGCTCACTGCCCGCCCGGCGCGGTGCCGAGCCGGCCGGCGGGCCGGAGAGGGCGGGGGTGCTCGCGCAGTGGCGGGGGGTGCTGGCCAACCGGCCGTTCCTGCTCTTTGCCGGCGCGATGACCGGTGCGTACGTGCTCTCGTTCCAGGTGTACCTCGCGCTGCCGCTGGAGGTCCGGCGGCTGGGCGGGGACGGCGGCGGCGGGACGGCGGCCACGGCGCTGCTGTTCGTGGTCTCCGGGCTGGGCACGGTCCTGCTGCAGACCCGGGTCACCGCCTGGTGCCGGCGCCGGATCGCTCCGGGCGCGGCGCCGGCCCTGGGGCTCGTCGCCATGGGGGCGGCGTTCGTCCCGCTGCTCGTGACCTCGGGGCTCCCCGCACCCGGGTCGGGCGCCGGGCGGTGGGCGCTGGCCGTCGGACCGCCGGCCCTGGCGGCGCTGCTGCTGGCGCTGGGAACGATGGTCGCGTACCCGTTCGAGATGGACACGGTGGTCAGACTCTCCGGGGACCGCCTGGTCGCCACCCACTACGGGCTCTACAACACCGTCTGCGGCATCGGCATCACGCTCGGGAACCTGCTGACCGGTGCGGCCCTCGACGCCGCCCGCTCGGCGGGCCTGGCCGTCCTGCCCTGGCTCGCGCTCACCGTCCTCGGCCTGCTCTGCGCGGCGGCCCTGCACGCCCTCCACCGCACCGGCCGGCTCAACGGGCCCGCGGTGGTTCCCGGGTAGCCGCAAGGGCGCCGCCGGTCGACGGGCCGGCGGCGCCCCCGTCGCGTGCCTTCTCCCCACGGCTCCGTCGCCCTCGCCACCGCCGCTCAGGCCCGCAAGGGCGGGCCCCGCCCCGCCGTGGTCGACATGGCGCGCAAGACCGACGAGGCCCTCACCGTCACCGGTCGACGGGCAGCACCGTCCAGGCCGGCTCCAGGGGCAGCAGATGGCCGGTCAGCGCCTGAAGGTCGTCCGTGACCGCCGCGCGCTCGCGCAGGGCGGGCAACTGCTCGGCGGCGTACCGCTCGTGGGCGGCGGCGCCGGACCACAGGGTGGTGACCAGGTAGCGCTGCGGGTCCAGCCGGGTGACCACACCGCCGAGCATGCCCCCGGCCGCCGCCATGCCGGGCGCCCACACCTCGCGCTGCACGTCCATGAAGTGCCCCGCCCGGCCGGGGCGGATCCGGCAGTCGGCGACCCGCAGCAGGGCGGCGGTCTCCAGCGCGTCGCGTGGATCGACCGCGTCACCGGCCATCTGCAGGACGACCTCACCCGCGCCCACCACGATCGCGGTGTACGTCCCGCCCTGCCCGCTCGCCGCGACCACCGCGTCGTGCCGCTCCCGCATGAACCGCCCGTACGCCTCCTCGTCGGCCCACAGGCCCAGGACCCGCGCGCACCCGCCGTCCCAGCCGCCCACCTGCCCGACCAGCCCGGGCTGGTCCCCGATCGCCGCCCAGGCCCGCTGAGCATCGGAGAACCGCCCCCGCCCGCCCTCCGGCACCTCGCAACCGATCCACTTGCCCCACATGCGCATCTGTCCTTCCCACAGACGACGGAGTAGGAAGTCGGACCGGCCGACTTCCTACTCCGTAACGAAGAACGTGCCTCACGGGGCTCCGGCGCGCCAACGGGCCAGTGCGGTGGTGCCGCGCGCGAGCGGGGACGGCGGCGGGGGCGGCGGGGTCGGGGCCGTCATCGGGTGGCCAGGGCGTGCTGGATCTCCGGCAGGGAGCGGTTCTTGGTCTCGGGGACGCGGCGGGCGACGAACAGGACGGCGGTGAGCGAGACGGCGGCGAAGAACCAGAAGACCCAGCGCTCGCCGACCGCGTCGGCCGTGGGGAGGAAGGCCTGGCCGACGACGAAGTTGGCGGCCCAGTTGACCAGGGCGCAGAGGCCGGTGCCCCGGGCGCGGGACTCGGGCGGGAAGATCTCGGCGGCGAGGATCCAGAAGACCGGCCCGAGGCCGATGGCGAAGGCGCCGACGTAGGAGGTCATGGCGATCAGGGCGACGGCGTTGCCGACCGGGCCAGGGTGGGTGGGGCCGAGGACGATGCCGAGGGCGGTGAGGGAGAGGGCCATGCCGGCCAGGGAGCAGAGCAGCAGGGGGCGGCGGCCGACGCGGTCGATCAGGGGGATGGCGGCGACGGTGAGCAGGACGTTCACCGTGCCGATCGCGACGGAGTAGCCGATCGAGCTGGTGGCGGGCAGCCCGGCGCGGGCCATGATGCTGGGGGCGTAGTAGATGATCGAGTTGATGCCGCCGAACTGCTGGACGGCCGCCAGCGTGACGCCGATGAGCAGGGCCGCGCGGGCACCGGGGGTGGCCAGCAGGGCACGCGGCCGGTCGGCGCGCGACCGGGCGGGGGAGGGCCGGCCGTCGAGCCAGGTCGGGGTCTCCGGGATGAACAGGGTGCCGATCAGCATCGCTACCGAGGGGATCAGCCCGACGGCGAACATGGCGCGCCAGTCGCCGCCGCCCGCGAAGGCCAGGTTGACCAGGTAGGACACCAGGATGCCCACCGTCAGCAGGATCTGGTTCACCGTGATCATCCGGCCCCGCAGCCGCGGTGGGGCGATCTCGGCGAGGTAGAGCGGGACGATCGTCGACGCGCTGCCGACCGCCAGGCCGAGCACGGCCCGGGCGGCCAGCAGCGTCCAGAAGTCCGGGGCCACGGCGGCCAGCGCCAGGCCGACGGTGAAGGTGGCCGAGATGCCGATCAGCGCCTTGCGGCGGCCGAAGCGGTCGGCCGGGCGGGCGCCGGCCAGGGCGCCGACGGCGGCGCCCAGCAGCAGGGCCGAGATCACCGCGCCCTCCTGGAAGGAGTTCAGCGCCAGCTGCTCCTTGAGGAAGAGCAGGGCGCCGGAGATGACGCCGGTGTCGAAGCCGAACAGCAGCCCGCCGAGCGCCACCACGCCGGTGGCGAGGGCCATCCGCTGCACCGGGGGAGAGGGGAGGGCGTCCGACGGGGAGGCGGTGAGGTCCAGGTGGAGCTGCGGTGCCATGAGCGGGCTCCCGGAGGGGTGTGGTCAGCAGTGGTCAGTGGCGGTCGGTGGCAGACAACAGTGGTCAGTGGCGGTCAGTGCCGGTCAGTGGTGGGCGTGGGCGGCGTCGAGGGAGCGCAGGACGGTCTCGTGGTTGATGTCGAACCAGCGCAGGTAGGAGACCAGCCGGTCGGTGAACGCGTGCGCGTCCTGCTCCTCGCGCGTACTGCGCCGGCTGCGGATCTCGGAGGTGCCGTCGAGGGTCTCCAGGGTGGGGGCGCACAGTTCGACGCACGCGCCGGGGGTGGCGAGCGCGTCCAGGTAGCGGGCGGTCTGGTGGCCGGGCACGCCGTGGTAGAGCTGGGTCCACACCAGGTGCTGCGGGCGGGCGCCGGCCGCGGCGAGGGCGCGCCAGCGGGTGGAGGCGTCGGTGCAGTGCGCGTCGGCGTGCACGTCGCGGGCGAGCCGGGTGGTCGCGGTGCCGGCCATGCCGCGGAGGGCCTTGGCCTCATGGCTGCCGGCCCGGTCGAGCAGCGCGTCGATCTCGACGTCGATGCCGCCGACGCCGAAGGCCGCGACCGAGGTGATGCCGGCCAGGTCGAGGCCGCGCCAGCGGGCGAGTTCGAGCCCGTCGAGGTGGGCTCGGACGGCCTGCCGGTAGCGGGCGACGGAGTGCAGCGGGCCGAGCCGGACGCCGATGCCCTCGCCGAGCAGGGTGGTGAGGGCGGCGAGGCCCGGATCGGAGGCGGGCAGGGCGGGCAGCAGGTTGGGGCGGTGGACGGCGGCGGAGAGCCGGCGGGCGGCGTGCACCTGGTCGCAGGCCTTGCGGCTGCGGGCGGCGACCGGCACGGACACCAGGCCGTCGCGGCCGTCACCGCGCTCGTGGAGCGGGGACAACAGGTCGCAGAGCCAACGGAGTTCGTCGTCCGGGGCGGGCCCGGTGAGGGCGACGGAGGTGATCCGCCCGCTCTCGACGAGCTCCCAGATCCGGTCGCGGCCGGCCGGGCCGGACGGGGTGTGCTGGTACCAGACGGCGAGGCCGGCGGCCGGGCGCGAGGTGCGTACCGACGGGCGGTCGAGGGTGCCGATCATGCTCGGACGGTCCTTTCACGGTCGAGTGCGAGATCGAGGGGAAGGGAGTGCGGAGCAGAGGTGGGCGTGGTGTCCGGGGCCGGTCGCAGTCGGGCACCGGCCGCCACCGCGAGCAGCGCGGCCAGGCAGATCGCGGCGCCGAGCGGCACCACCGTGCCGACGCCGTGCGCGGTGACCGTCCAGCCGCCGAGCGCGGCGCCGGCGGCGATTCCGGCGTTGGCCGCCGAGACGCCCAGGGTGGCGGCGAAGTCGCCGCCCGGTCCTGCGAGTTCGACGATCCGGGACTGCAGCGCCGGGACCAGCCCGAAGCCGGCCAGTCCCCAGCAGGCGACCAGTACGGCCGCCGCCGCGCCGGAGCGCCCGCACAGGTGCAGTGCCAGCAGGGCGACGGTCAGCCCGGCGCAGCCGGCGGTGAGCGTGGCGGCGGCCCGGCGGTCGGCGCACCGGCCGCCGACGAAGGTGCCGACGGCGGCGGCGGTGCCGAAGGCGAGCAGGTAGCCGCCGACGAACCGGCCGCCGACGCCGGTGACGTCCTCCAGGTAGCCGGCCAGGTAGGTGTACGCGGTGAACTGGCCGGTGAACAGCACCACGGCGGTGCCGAGTACGGCGAGCACCGGCCGGGAGAGCGCGCCGCGCAGCTGCCCGGCCAGGCTGGACGCGCCCATCGCGGCGGTCGGCGGTACGGTGCGCCGGACGGCGAGCAGGGCGAGCGCGCCGAGGACGGCGACGGCGGTGAGCGCGGCCCGCCAGCCGAGCCACTGCCCGACCAGCGTGCCGAGCGGGACGCCGAGCACGGTGGCGACCGAGATGCCGCCGAAGACCAGCGAGATCGCCCGCCCCTGCCGGCCGGGGCCGGCCAGGGAGACGGCCACGCTGGTGGCGGCGCCGACGATCACCCCGTGGGCGAGCCCGGCCACGCAGCGGGCGGCCAGCAGGACGCCGATGCCGCCGGCCGCCGCCGCCCCGGCGCTCGCCGCCACGTAGGCGGCGAGCGCGCCGAGCAGCAGGGTGCGGCGCGGCAGCCGGAGGGTGAGCGCGGTGAGCGCCGGTCCGCCGAGGGAGATGCCCAGGGCGTAGCCGGTGACGAGCAGCCCGGCCGTGCCCAGTCCCGCTCCCAGACCGTCCGCGATCGGGCCGAGAATGCCGACCACGACGAATTCCGAGGTGCCGACGACAAAGGCGACGAGGGCGAGCGAGAGGAATGCGAGACGGTTCGAGGATTCGTTGGCGAATTGACTCTTCGGGCTTTTCTCCGGGCGGTTCGGCGGCATTGTCGTCAGCTCTCCGGCCAGTGCTCGGTGGGAAGGTAGAGGCGGGTTTCGGTGGTGTCCTCGTACGGCATTCCCTCGGGCATGTTGATGAGCTCCATGCTCATGCCCCAGGGGGTGGTGAAGTAGACCCAGCGGTCGCCCTTGATCGGTCCGTCCTCGATGGTCTCGGGGTCACCGAGGATGGTGACGCCGGGGACCCCGCTCAGGTAGTCGGCGGCCTTGTCGACGTCGTCCACGTAGATCGCGAAGTGGTGCCCGCCGACGTCGCTGTTGCGCGGCTGCTCGCGGTCCTGGACGGGGGCGGTGTACTCGAAGAGCTCCAGGTTGGCGTTGGGGCCGAGGCGGAGCATCGCGATGTTCGCCGAGGCCCGCGGGTCCACGTTGAGCTTGCGCGCCATCCAGTCGGTCTCCGGGTCCTCGACCGGGCCGAGCCGGTAGGCGAGCTCGGCGCCGATGACGTCGACGAAGAAGTCGACCGCCTGCTGGAGGTCCGGCACGGTGTAGGCGATGTGGTGCACCGCCCGGGCGCCCGGAATCTTGGCCATGGGAATCCTCTTTCGTCCGTTCCCGGTCCGGCGCGGTTCCGCCGGCTGTTCCGAGAATGGGCCGCCGGCCCGGTGGGGGGCAACAGTCGGCGGAGGACTTTGTCAAGGTGCCAAACCGGGGGGCTGGGGATTCCCGGCCCGCGGCTCTTCGTGTTCTGCTTTCGGTCCGATCGCGGATTTCCCTTCAGGTCAACAATTCGAGCGGAGTTGGTTCACATGACGATCGCGTCGCCGGTCGCGTCCGAGGTGCACGTCGCGGGGTACACCGCCCCGGGGTTCGAGCGGGTCCGCGAGGAGTTCGAGCGCAACCTCCTGGAGCGGGACGACCTGGGCGCGGCGTTCTCCGTGCACCGCGGCCGGGAGGTCCTGGTGGACCTCTGGGGCGGGACGGCCGACCACCTGACCGGCGCCCGCTGGGAGCGGGACACCCTCCAGACGATCTTCTCCGGGAGCAAGGGCGTCACCGTGACCGCCCTGCTCAAGCTGGTCGACCGGGGCGGGATCGAGCTGGACCGCCCGGTCTCCCACTACTGGCCGGAGTTCGCGGCCGAGGGCAAGGGCGCGGTGACCGTCCGCGAGGTGGTCACCTTCACCGGCCGGCTGCCCGGCACCTGGACCCAGGTCACCCAGGACGACGCCAACGACCCGCTGCTGATGGCCGGCCTGATCGCCGCCCAGCCGCTGGAGAGCGACCCGCGCGCCGACGGGATCCTGTACGGGCCGCTGTCGGCCGGCTGGATCGTCGGGGAGCTGATCCGCCGGGTGGACGGCCGCCCGCTGGACCGGTTCTTCCGCGAGGAGATCGCCGTCCCGCTGGACCTCGACATCCATTACGGCACCGGCCCGGCCGACTGGTCCCGGCTCGCCCGGACCACCTACGGCCGGAACTTCCTGCCCCAGTTCACCGGGTTCTTCCAGAGCGACGACCCGCTGACCCAGCGGATCTGGCAGAACCCCCAGCCGTTCCCGGACGACGAGGGCGTCTGGGGCCGGCCGGAGCGCCGTTCCGCGCTGATCCCGGCGATCAACGTGAGCGGCACCGCCCGGGCCTTCTCGACCTTCTACGGGATCCTCGCCGAGGACGCCCGCCGGCCGCTGGACGACCGGCCGCTGATGCTCTCCCGCCGGCTGCTGGACGAGGCCCGCGGGGTGTACGCCCGCAAGACCGACCAGCTGATCGACGTGGTGATGGCGTACGGCGGGGGCGGCTACCGGCTGCGGACCGCCGAGCGGCCCGGTCCGGACGGCGAGACCTTCGGCCACGACGGCGGGGGCGGCTCGGCGAACCAGGCCTGGCCCCGGGTCGGCCTCGGCGTCTCGTACGTCATGAACCGGCTGATCGCGCTCGGTCCGGACGACAAGCGGGCCGGCTCGCTGCTCAAGGCACTGGCCGCCGATGTCACGGACCTGGGCCTGATGGAGCGGTGAGGCCGGGGAGCCCCGGGAGCCCCGGTGGCGTCGGTGGCGTCGGTGGTCCGGCAGGGGAAAGGGCCCCCACGGGGGTAGGGGGCCCTTTCCGGTACCTGAGCCGGTGGCCGGCCCGCCCGGCGGAGCACGCCGCCGGGCGGGGAGCCGGTCATTCGCCCGCCGCGGCCTCGGCCTCGGCGGCCTTGGCGGCCTCGGCGGCGGCGATGCCGTCGAGGCGGGCGTACTGCTCACCGGTCAGCTCGACGGCCAGCGCGCCCAGGTTCTCCACCAGGTGCTTCTCGGACGTGGTGCCCGGGATCGGCAGGATGTTGGGCGAGCGGTGCAGCAGCCAGGCGAGCGCGGTCTGCGCCGGGGTGGCGCCGACCTCGCGGGCGACCTCGGTGACCGGGCTCTCCTCGCCCGCGTGGCCGCCGATGGCGATCGGGAAGAACGGCATGAACGCGATGCCGCGCTCGGCGGTGAAGTCGACCACCTCGTCGTGCTGGCGGGTGGCCAGGTTGTACCAGTTCTGCACGGTGGCGATCGGGGCGATCTCCAGCGCCTGCTTGAGCTCGTCGACGGTGACCTCGGAGAGGCCGATGTGCCGGACCTTGCCCTCGTCCTGCAGCTGCTTGAGCGCGCCGATCTGGTCGGCCAGCGGCACCTCGGGGTCGATCCGGTGCAGCTGCAGCAGGTCGATCCGCTCGACCCGCAGCCGGCGCAGGCTCAGCTCGGCCTGCTGGCGGATGTAGGCGGGGTGGCCGACCGGGACCCACTCGGACGGGCTCGGGCGGGTCATGCCGACCTTGGTGGCGACCACGACGTCCTGGGCGTACGGGTGCAGCGCCTCCGCGATCAGCTCCTCGCTGCCGCCGAGGGCGTAGGAGTCGGCGGTGTCGATGAGCTGGACGCCGTTCTCGACGGCGGCGCGCAGCACGCCCAGCGCGGCGGCGCGGGGGGTGGGCGCGTGCCAGACGACGGCCTCGGTGGGCTTGATGTCCGGGGTGTCGGCGAGGCGCATGGTGCCGTAGCCGATCCGGCGGACCGTCAAGTCACCTCCGAGGGCGAAGGTCTGACGGTCGATCTGGGCGTTGATCTCGGTGTTGGTCATGCCGGTCACGGTACAATCTCCCATTCGTGTGAGATTCAAGGGGATGTGAGGGGTGTCACATGCGGATCGGTGAGCTGGCGGCGCGGACCGGGGTCAGCGTCCGCCTGTTGCGGTACTACGAGGAGCAGGGCCTGCTGGAGGCCCGTCGGCCCGAGGGCGGGCACCGCCGGTACGACGAGGACGCGCCGGCCGTGGTGCACCACATCCGGGCCCTGCTGGGGGCGGGGCTCTCCACCAGCGCCATCCGGGACGTGCTGCCCTGTGTGGGCGGCGACGGCACGGTGGCCCCCTGCATGCTGGAGGTGCTGGAGCAGCGGCTCGACCTGCTCGACCAGCAGCTGCTGTCGCTCGGGGCGAGCCGGGCCGCGTTGGCGGGGATCGTCGCGGCGGCCCGGCGGGAGGCCGAAGTGGTCGAGCTGAACGCGCTGGTGTCGGCCTGAGGCGGCCGGCCTAGCGCGCCGCTCCGGTGCCCGCGACCGGGGCCGGGGTCGAGGCCGGTCCCGATCCCGGTGCCGGGGCGGCCGAGGCCGAACCCGTCCCGGGGGCCGGACCGGTCCCGGCCGGCCGGGACGTGGCCGCGGCCTTGGTGGACCGACCCCATCGACGCATCACCGGCACCTCGACCAGGCGGTACAGCGCCCAGCCGAAGCCGATGCTCAGCGCCAGGGTGATCCCCATGACTCCCAGGGCACCGGGGGTGCTCCAGGTGTTCGCGCCGGCCGATCCGGTCGCCGCGAGGCCGAGCGGTCCGTACTGGATCACCAGGAAGTGGACCATGTAGAAGGCGAAGGAGACCTCGCCGAGCCAGACCATGGTCCGGCCGGCGAACGGCGTCCCCACCCCCGCGGCGTCCCTGGCGGCCACCGCGGCGATCAGCAGCCCGACCGGCAGCGCGGTCGGCGCGGCCATGCCCCAGGCGTCCGGCAGTGTGATCATCAGCGCGTACCCGGCGACGGTGAGCAGCGCCGCCACCGGCCAGCCGATGGCCACCCAGCGTCCGGTCCGGACGATCCGTGCCAGCAGGATGCCGAGCACGAACTCCGGCAGCCGGGCGGCCGGGAGGAAGTAGACGAACCAGTACCGCCAGAAGGAGAGCGGCTGCCAGGGGGAATTGGGGCTGCCCGGCAGCAGCTGGGCGATCAGCGGCAGCGCGAACAGCGCCGCCGTCATGACGCCCACCCAGAGCCAGAGCCGCTCCGGCCGGATCCGCCGCACCAGCGGCAGGATCACCGGGAAGCTCAGGTAGAACAGCACCTCGCAGGCCAGCGACCAACTCGGGCCGTTGGTACCGCCGATGACCTCCAGCGAGGGGATCCAGCTCTGCAGCAGGAACAGCGAGGGCACCGTCCCGGCGGCGGTCAGCTCGGCGCCGGCCCGGGCCATCAGCAGCAGTCCGACCAGCCAGGTGACGGCGTGGTTGGGGTACAGCTTGAACAGCCGCCGACGGTAGAAGGCCGAGGGCCGGTCGCCCTCCTTCGCGGACCAGGTGAGCACGAAGCCGCTGAGCACGAAGAAGAATCCGACGCCCAGGAAGCCCGCCCGGCTGAGGTAGTCCGACATGAAGTCGTTCAGCGCGGGGGTGTCGAAGGGCTTGGCCACCGACACGTGGGTCAGGAAGACCAGCAGCGCGGCGATCCACCGCATGCCGGTCAGCGACGGCAGCCGGGAGAGGTCGCGCCCGGAGCCGGCCGGGGCGCCGCCGGTCGCGGCGCTCATCGGACGCTCCCGGGCAGCCGGATCGACTGGCGGTGCCGGAAGAAGTCCTTCGGGTCGTAGGTCTGCTTGACCCGCTGGAGCTTCGGGTAGTTGTCCTTGTAGTACAGCGTGGTCCACGGGACGTTCGAGGTGTTCTGCTGCGGGTCGCTGAGGTCACGGTCCGCGTAGTTGACGTAGCACCCGTCGGTGACCCGGTTGGAGACCGGGACGCCGCCGGTGTCGGCGTACACCTCGCGGTAGAACTCCTGCAGCCAGGCCGTGTTGGGGGCGTCGTCGGCGGGCGAGGTCCAGTAGGTCTGGTACAGCAGCTTGAAGATCGCGTCGCGCTGGGGGAGCGCGGTGGCGTCGGAGGCGACGCTGTTGATCCTCCCGCCGAAGGAGACGACGGCCAGGCCGCCCTTCGGGTTGGTGTAGTCGGTGCGGGTCAGGTGCTTCCAGATCGCCGCGATCTGGTTCTCCGGGAATCCCTTCTTCATGTACGCCGACTTGTGGCCGGCCCGCAGCTGGGGGTTGGTCTGCGAGCCGTCCATGGTGCCGATGTACTTGACCGCCTTGAGCCACGGCAGCCGGACCACGTCACCGGTGTGCGGCACGCCGAGGGCGTCGCTCAGCCCCTGGACGAAGTCCTTGGCGCGCTGCTCGGCCCGCGGCACGTCGCCGTTGACCTGGAGCAGCAGCACCAGGCTGCCGGAGACCTTGTGGTTCAGGAACAGCCAGCTGGTGAGGCCGGTGTAGTCCGAGTCCGGGCCGCTGTTCTGCTCGAACCAGGTGCCGTAGGCGCGGACCATGTTGGCGAAGCCGGTGCGGGTGATGTTCTCCCAGGACCAGCTCGGGATGGCGATCAGCACCTCGGCCGGCGGCTTGGGCAGCTGGTCGGACGGGTTGCTGCCGGTGGCGTCCGGCGAGCGGAACCAGTACCGGGTGACCACGCCGAAGTTGCCGCCGCCACCGCCGGTGTGGGCCCACCAGAGGTCGCGGTGCGGGTCGTTGGCCTCGCGGGTGGCGACGATCGCCCGGGCCCGGCCGTCGGCGCCGAGGGTGACCACCTCGATCGCGTACAGGTGGTCGACCACCAGGCCGTGCTTGCGGGACAGGTTGCCGTAGCCGCCGCCGGTGACGTGCCCGCCGACGCCGACCGCGTAGCAGACGCCGCCGGGGATCGTGACGCCCCAGCCCTCGTACAGGGTCTGGTAGACCTTGAGCAGGGTGGCGCCCGCCTCGACCTCGAAGGCCCGGCGGCCCGGGTCGTAGCCGACCGCGTCCATGAGGTTCATGTCGACGACGACCTCGACCTCGGCGTTGTAGACGAAGTCCTCGTAGCAGTGGCCACCGCCGCGGATGGTGAGCCGCTGCTTCCTGTCGGCGGCGTCCTGGACGGCCTGCACCACCTGGGCGGTGGTGCGCGGCAGCCGGACGCCCTTCGGCCGGGCCTCCCAGCGCGGGTTGAAGCCGGATATCAGGTCGACGTAGCGCGGCTGGTCGGGGGTGACGGTGATCAGGTCACCGTTGCGGATCGTTCTGGAGGCCGAGCCGTTGGTGTCCTCCGCGGCCGCCCGGGCGGCGGGCACGAGGAGCCCGCCGGCCGTGGCGGTGCCGACGGTCGCCCCGGCACCGGCCACGAACGTGCGGCGACTGAGATTGCGCATGGAACTCTTCCCACTTCCTGGTTCTGGGGTTCGGATGCCGGGTGGTCAGTCGAGCTGGGGAACGCGGGCCGGGAGGGCGGTGCTCAGCGCGCGCGGCAGGACGCGGGTGCTGAGCAGGCGCAGGCCCTCGGGGCCGGCCGTCACGGTGACCTCGGAGTCGTGCCGCGCGAGCAGCAGCGATCCTTCGGCGAGGGGCAGTTCGTCGGGGCCGCGGGTGGCGGTGCCGGTGCCGGAGAGGATGAACAGGGCCTCCTCGACCCCGTCCCGGACCTCGTGGACCAGGCGCTCGCCGGGCGGCAGCCGCCAGAGGTCGAAGGTCTCCGTCTCGCTGTGCAGCATGCCCCGGCGGGCCAGGCAGGACCAGGTCCGCCGGTCGGGGCCGGCGGCCGCCGGGTCGCAGTCCACCGGCCGGAGCGCGCGGCTGACGATCATCGGGCGGCCCGCCCGGCCGCGTTCTGCCCGGCCGTGTTCTGTCCGGCGGCTGCGCCCCGCGCCGGCACCGCGAGTTCGGCGTGGAAGAACTCCAGGCCGTCCGCACCGGCCGTGATCACCGCGTCCGCGCCGAACGGCAGGGTGATCGCGGTGCCGGCCGTGAGCTCCACCTCGGTGTCGCCGGCCACGGCCGTGCCGGAGCCGGTGAGCACGAAGACGGTGTGCTCGGCGGTGTGCGCGCCGAACGCGGCCTCGGCGCCGCCGACGAGCTCCCGGATCTCCACCAGGCGCAGCGGACCGGTGAAGACGCCGGCCGGGTCGACCGCCTTCTCCTCCCGCAGATCGTGCAGCCGCATCGTCTCGTTCTTCCTCTCGATCAACTCGGCGGTCGGGGCGTCGGGGGCCAGCCCGTGCAGCACCTCGGAGGTGGCCGGGGCCGGCATCTCGATGACCAGCCACTCCAGGTGCCCCTCGGGGGCGCTGCCGAAGCCGGGGTCGGTGACGCCCGCGGGGGCGCCGGTGTTGCGCAGGCCGTGCACGGTGCCGATCCCGGTCAGCAGCAGGGAGCCGGGCCGGGCCGGCCGCACCTCGCCGTTCACCAGGAACTCGCCGTGGCCGCGGAGGATGAAGTAGATCTCCTCGGTGCGGGTGTGGCGGTGCTCGCCGCTCAGGCCGCCGGGCGGGATCCGGGCGACCTCGATCGCCTCGACCTCGGCCTCCAGGTGCTGCCGGCTGGCGAGCGCCTTCCAGTAGGTGAGGCCGGGGGCGCCGTGCACACCGTGGATCTCGGAGGCGTCCCGGGTGTCCGCGACCAGCAGGCCGGCGGTCGGTGCGGCGTCAGACACGACTGAGCTCCCGGGCGTTGAGCACCCGCAGGTCCTCGACGGCGACGGCGAGCTCGTCGCGGGTCACGTCGTTGACGAAGACCGCGTCGCCGATGCCGGCCGGCAGCGGCAGGCGCTGCTGTCCGTCGCGGTGGCGGACGGTGTCCTGGAGCGCGGCGTCGAGCAGATCGGCGTCCAGCAGCTCGTTCCAGCTGGGCAGTTCGAGCGCGCGCATCACGGCGAGGATCCGGTCGCGCTGCTCCAGGTCGACGAGGCCGCGGCGCCAGCCGATCAGGGTGGTGAGCGCCATGTCGACGGTGACCGCCTCGCCGTGCAGCAGGGCGGGCAGGGCGCGCATCTCCAGGGTGGGGGAGAAGGTGTGGCCGTAGTCGACGATCCGCTCCAGCTCCGCCTCCCACAGGTTCGGCTGGAGCTCCTCCAGCATGCCGTGGATGGCGCGGCGCAGGACCTCGCCGGCCGGGTCGCCGCCGAGCGCGTCGTCCTGGAACTTCCGCTCGATCAGCGCCGGGCCGTGCTGCTCCAGCAGCTCGAACAGCCGGGCGTCCTTGATCAGGGCCATCTTGAGGATCTCGCCCATGCCGTTGGCGATGTGCCGGCGGTCGACGGTGGCGAGGAAGGAGCGGTCGAGCAGGGTGAGCACCGGGGCGAAGTAGGTGCCCAGGCGGTTCTTGTGGCCGTTGAAGTTGACGCCGGTCTTCACCCCGACACCCGCGTCGACCAGGCCGATCAGCGTGGTGGGCACGCGCACCACCGGGGTGCCGCGGCGGTAGAGGTTGGCCACCAGGCAGACGATGTCCATCAGGACGCCGCCGCCGATCACGATGATCGGCTCGCGCCGGCGGTCGAGGCCGAAGGAGTCCAGCGCGACCACGATGTCGGAGGCGGTCTCGAACTCCTTGAGCGTCTCGTCGGCGCGGACCACCTGGAGGAAGTAGTCGACGCCGTGGTGCTCGAAGTAGCGGCGGATCCGCTCGCCGTGCAGGCGGTCGACCTCGGCGTCGATGACCACGAAGCGGCGGTTGCCGCCCTCGGCTCCGGCGGTCTGCTCGATCAGGGCGGTACTGGCCGGGTCGAAGACGCCGTTGCAGACGCGCACCTCGTACTCGACTGGCTTGACCGCGCGCACCCGCCAGGAGTCCGAGGACCGGCTGTAGGTGAGACCGCTCGGGTAATTCTCGAAGACAAGCATGTCCTTTTCCCTTGTGAAGGCATGGGGTGAATTAACGGTGCGGTGGTGGCGGTGCAGGGGGGAGTGATCGGACGGGGCGGTGATCAGACGGGGTGGCGTCCGAGCGCCACCGCGGCATAGGCCGCCGAGGCGAGCGTCATGTGCCGGTGCCAGCCCTCGAAGGAACGCCCTTCGAAATCGCGCAGGCCGACCCGTTCACCGATGACGGTGCGGTCCTCCTCGACGCCGCCGGCCAGCCGGAAGAGCCGGGGGAATTCGGCGGCCCGGTCCGGTCCGGAATCGGTCAGCCAGAATCCGGAGAACGCGGTGGGGCGCGTCCCGGACTCCGCGTAGAGGAGCAGTTCGGCCGGGGTGCCCGGCAGGGCGACCCGGACCACGTGCGCCTCGACCCCGGGCGGGCCCGAGGTGCCGGCCAGCCGGCGGGCGCCGGCGGAGGCGAACAGCTGGTAGGCGGGCAGGGCCCGGCCGCGGTCACGGGTGGGGGCCGTGACCGGTGTGAGCCGGGTGGTCGGGTCGACCCGGACGGCGACCCGCAGACCGAGCTCCCGGCCGGCCGCGAACAGCCCGCCCGGTTCGGCCGGGCAGCCGTCCCAGATCAGGGTGGCCGCGGCGGTGGCCGGCAGTCGGTCAGCAAGCGGTCCGAGCAGCGCGGCCTGCCGGTCCAGGGAGTCCCCGGTGGCACAGCTCGCGCCCGCTCCGGGCGGTGTGCGCGGCTCCGGCGGGACGGCCCGGTGGGGCGGGTCCGTCAGCTGGAGCTGCCAGTCGACCGGTGCGTTGAGCCGCGGGGCCAGGTACCAGAGGCCGACGGCCTGCTGGGCCCCGGCCAGCTGGCCCAGCTCGGGGACGAACCGGCGTCCGACGCCGACCGAGCGGGTGCCGGACTTCGGGATGAACATCGGCCGGACCAGCCAGGCGCGGGGGGTGCACGCCTCGACCAGCCGGGCGGCCAGGGCCTCCCGGACCGGTGCCCAGGCCCAGGGGGAGTTGCGGATGAAGTGGTGCAGCCGCTGGACCGCCCCCGGGTCGCCGAGCGTCCGGGCGATGTTGCTGATGGATTTCCGGCCGGGCGTGGCGAGCAGGCCGCGCAGGTATTCCTCGGCCTTGATCCGGTAGTCGGCCCGGTCGAACGAGGCGAAGAGCTGCTCGCCGAGAATTCCCGGGAACGCGTGGACCAGGGGGTCCGCGACGGCTGCCGTGCTCATGGTGCTCACCTCCTCTCCGGGTTGCGCCGGGCTTTCCGGTGGTTCGCGCGGGGGTGCTTTCGGTGGTGCTTTCTGTGGTACTTGCGACGGAGCTTGCGGCGGTGCTTTCGGTGAATTCACCGGCGGGTGTTTCGGCGGGCTTTCCGGTGAATTTGCCGACACTGGAATCATCCGCCGCGGCGGGTATTTCGGTCAATGTGATTCGGACGTCTTCGGCAAGTCGCCCGAGCCATTGTCAGGCGGAATTGCGGAGGCTTTCCCGGATGATTTCCGGGGTGCGTCCGGGCAGGTCGCGGCCGAGCGAGTACGCGGCCGAGACCAGCGTCATGTGGTGGTGCCAGCCGGTGAACGAGCGGCCGGAGAAGTCCAGCAGGCCGAAGTCCGAACCGAGCCGGTCCACGGTGGTCCGGGTGGCCGCGCCGGCGTCCAGCAGCGCGAGCACGCCGGGCGCGTCCTCGGCCAGGTTGGTGAGCCAGTACCGCCGCGGCTGTCCGGCACCGCCGCCGTGCGCCCAGAGCCGGTGCACGGGCGAGCCCTGCGGACCGGACGCGCCGAGCGGGCCGGGCAGCAGGACGGGAGTGCCGCGCAGCACCGGCTGCGGGGCCCCCGGCGTCCGCGGCCGGCGGCGCGGGAACAGCGCCTCGGCCGTCACGGTGCCCTGCTGGGGCCGCCCGGGCCGGCCCGTGGTGGCCTGCAGCACGGGCCGGACGGCCTGGCCGCCGCGGACCTCCAGCAGGTACGGGACGCCGCGCCGGGCCAGTGCGCCGGCCAGTCGCAGCGGCTCGTCCGCCACGCCGAGGTCGGCGACCAGTGGCGCGATCGGGAGGAGGCCGGTGAGCCGGTCGACCATCCCGAGCAGCAGCTCGCCGGCCGAGAACGGGGCGAGGCCGTCGGGGATCCGGGCGCGGGTGCGGCGCTGCGGGTCGTCCGTCCAGCTCGGGTCGAGCAGCAGCGACCAGTCCACCGGGACGGCGTCCCGGTCGGTGGCGATGAACAGTCCGGGCGCGGCCTGGCACTTGACGGTGCGCCCGGCGTCCGGGACGAACCGGCGGTGGACGCCCACCGCCTGGTCGCCGCGCTTGGGGATGACCGCCAGGGTGGCCGTCCAGGCGCGGACCGGGCGGTCGTCGGCGGCCAGCCGGGCCAGCACCCGGCGGGCCGGGCGCCAGTCCCAGGGACTGCCGTTGATGAACTGCTGGAGAGAGAGCGAGGCGGTGGTCGCCGTCGGTCCGGTCGCCAGGCTCGCCGCCATGTTCGACAGGGACTTGCGGCCGGGAGCCGCGAGCAGTCCGTGCAGGTAGGAGCGGGCCCAGCGGCGCTGGTCTATCCGCGTCAGGTGGGCGAAGACCTGCTCGGCGAACCGGGATACCGCGGCTTCGCCGGCCGGTGACAGGGGTTGCGCGTCCATGTGAGCTCCCCGGGATCGGTGTGGTGCCGTGAGATGCCTTGAGATGCCGTCCCCAAAAGAATAGCGAACGATCTCTTTGTTTTTGAGTCCCGTGCGGGCCCGGGACCGGTTTTGGCAAGTCCTGGTGCCCGGTGGCCGGAGAACGCAGCACCGCCCGCACCTGCGTCAAACGGCCGGTGCGGGCGGTGGGTTGACCTCGGTGAGGGTGTGTCCTGGCAGGTCAGCGGCGTGCGCCCGGGGCGGGCGGGCCGGTCACCGCGCGGCGCCAGAGGCGTCCGAGGCGCTGCCGGACCTCCGCCCGGGCGGCCGGGTCGTCGCCGTCCAGGGTGACGATTCCGCGCCGCAGGGCCTCCGAGCCGACCACCAGGCAGTGGGCCAGCGTCTCCAGGTCCGTGCTGTCGAGGCCGGCGAGGTCGCGGCTCCTGGCGGCGCCGGCGCCGGTGCCGATGGCGGATCCGGGGCCGGGGCTCGGGGTGAACGGGTGGACGTCCTCGCGGGGATCGGCCGCGGGGGCGGTGGACCGTTCACGGGCCAGCCGGTCACGCAGGTCCGGGCTCCAGCCCGCGTGCCAGTTGCCGGCCGACTCCGGCTGCTCCCAGGTGAGCCGGGCGGCTGCCCGGACGCTCGGCTCCTCGTCCAGCAGTCGGGTGAGCGTGTCGAGCAACTCCACGACACCCGTGTCGAGTTGCCCGTCCGGCCCGGGGGCGCGGGCGACCGCCGCCCGGGTGAGCGCGGCGGCCTCGGTGCGTACCGCGTCGGCCAGTGCGGCCTTGGACGGGAAGTGGAAGGTGAGCGCCCCCATGGTGACCCCGGCGGTCTGGCTGACCCGGGCCAGTGAGGTGCCCGCGTAGCCGTGCCGGTCGAACTCGGTTGCGGCCGCGTGCAGGAGCGCCCGGTGGGTCTGCTGGGCGCGTTCCTGCTTCATCGCGCACCGCCCGCCCGGCCCGTGGGGCCTCGGTGTGTACAGGTGCCGACGCCCGTGTCCGCTCCGGATCGGCGGGGGCGGGGGGCTTCGGGACAGGCGGTCAGCGGGTCGGCCGGGGAGTGAGGGGGGACGAACCACATGGTCGGCGTGGCTCCTTCGCGCGGTCGGGGCGTGCCGGTGAGTACCGGTACGGTGACGCTCCGACGTTACGCCTCGGCGCGATGCATACGCACGGCATCCCCGGGATCCTCCGGCGGCTTTGGCATTTCCTTCGCAAATGCCCGCAAGCGGGCGGAGGTTGTGGCATCCGCGGGCTTCACCTCGCGAGTCGCGGCAGGCGTCGCGGAGGGTGCTGCGGTGGGCTTCGCGGAAGGCTCCCCGGCGAGGTGGGCGCGGTACCAGGGCGCGGCCCCGGCGAGCCGGTGCAGCGGGCCGGGACCGGGATCGGTGCCGGTCAGCCGCCAGATCTCCTCGCTGCGGTACCAGTGGTGACGCGCCATCAGATCGAGCTGCCGCTCGCCGTACACCCCGGGGACCCGGTCGAGTTCGGCCGCGCAGCGGTCCCACGGCCAGTCGGTCCCGGGTGCCGGCGGAAGCACACCGTGCTCCGCGAGCGCCGCCAACAGCCGTGCGACGGTGACGGGTTCGGGATGCCCGGCGTGGTGCACCCCGGGCGTGGCCGCCGACGGCTCCGGGGCGAGCGCGAGGTCGGCGATCAGCCGGGCCAGGTCGGTCACGTCGACCAGTGAGAGCAGCGCCCCGCCGCCGTCCCAGCGCGCCGGCACCCGGCGGAGCAGGTCCGCCAGGCAGGGCACCACCCAGCGGTCGCCCGCGCCGAGCACCAGCGGGGCGCGCAGCACCGCCGCCCCGGCCTCCAGCGCCGCCCGCTCGCCGGTCAGCCGGGTGCGGCTGGCCGCCGAGACCGGCGCGGGCGCCACCTCGTCCACCCCGAGGCCCCGGTGCGGACCGGCACCGTAGACCGCGGAGGTGGAGAGGTGGACGATCCGGCCGACCCCGGCCCGCCCGGCCTCGGCCAGCAGCGCCCGGGTGCCGTGCACATTGACGGCGGCGCACTCCGGCTCCGGGCCGGCGACCAGCGCGGCGAGGTGGATCAGCACGTCCGCGCCGTCCGCCGCCCCGCGCAGCGTCGCCGGGTCGGCGAGGTCCGCCGCGACCGGGACGGTCCCGGCCGGCGCCGTCGAGCGGGTGAGCGCCCGGACCTCACCGACCCCCGGCAGCGCGCGCAGCGCGGCCAGGACGGCGGAGCCGATGAAGCCGCCCGCCCCGGTCAGCAGGACGGTGGGCCCGTCGGCGCCCGCCCGTCCGTCGTTCTTCCCCCGTGCGTTCCCCCGTGTCCCCCGTGCCCCGCTCATGCCGGCTGCTTCCCGTACTCCAGGACGTACGCGCGCAGTTCGGCGACCACCGGCGCGGGTGCGATGCCGGGCAGCAGGAACCACCACAGCTGGACGATCCGCTCCGGCAGGTCGGCGCGCCCGGTGCGCAGGTGGGACATGATCTGCGAGCCGGTGTACGCCGCGACCAGCACCTGGGCGAGATCCTCCAGCACGAGGTCGTCGAGCAGTTCGCCGGATCGTCGGGCGGCGTCCAGCTCGGCGCGGAACTGCTCGGCCCACATCTCGTACGGGCTGAAGTCGCGCAGTCCGAGCTGCCCCTGCTCGACGGCGAGGGTCACACCGGCGCGCAGCAGCACGTTCTCCTGCAGCTCGTCGGCCAGGTAGAGGGTGATCCGGATGAGCTGGCGCAGTCCTGTCGGCTGCCCCGGCAGGTCCAGGTCGGAGGCCTGCTCGTCGATGACCGCCTTGGCGAGGTCCTCCTTGGACTTGAAGTGGAAGTACATCGCCCCCTGGGTGGTCCCCGCCTGGTTGATGATCTTGCTGACGCTGGAACCGCTGAAGCCGTACTCGTCGAAGATCTGCGCGGCGGCCCTCAGGATGGTCTCGCGGGTGCGTACGGCTCGTTCCTGCTTGGCTCTTGCCACGAGTAACCCCAAACGTCTCGACAAACAAAAAGAACGACCTCTATGTTATTCGCCATGGGGCCCGGCGTACACACCGGAGCGCCGATCTTTCACCTTGCCTGTGGCCACTCTGGGGGAGTGCATCCATGTTTCGCACAGACCACAGCACCACCGTCTCCACCTCGCTCGACGAAGCCATGACCGGCGAGCCGGCCGCCGTACCGGCCGACGGCCGCACCGAGGACACGGTCGTCGCGCCGACCACCGTGCCCCAGGAGTACGTGCACAAGCGGGCCGCCGAGGAGGTCCTGCTGACCGGCTGGGAGCAGCTGTCCGAGGACTCCTACCGGATCACCGCGCGGTGGCCGCGCGACCACCGCGCCTACGGCGTCCGCAACGGCTACCACGACCCGATGCTCCTGGTGGAGACGGTCCGTCAGACCTTCCCGCTGCTCTCGCACGTGGCCTTCGGCGTCCCGGTCGGCCACCAGCTGATCTGGGACCACTTCGGCTACGCGCTCATCCCGGGCGGCCTGTGGGCCGGTGCGAACGACACGGTCCCGCGCCAGCGCGGCGCCGCCGACAGCGGCACCGCCCGCGTCCGGCGCGCCGGCGACGCCCACGACGAGGTGCAGATCGACGCCGTCTGCCAGGACGTGGTCCGCCGCGGCAACCGGGTGGCCGCGCTGACGCTCGCCTACGTGGTCAGCCGCGACGGCGAGCCGATCGCCACCGCGCAGACCCGCTTCACCGTCCAGACCCCGGCGATCTACCGGCGGCTGCGCGCCGACAAGGGCGACCCCGCCGAGATGATGGCCCGCGCCGTCCCGCTGCCCGCGCCGATCCCGGTCGCCCGGGCCGGCCGCGCCGTGCCGCAGGAGGTGGCGCTCTCCGCCACCGACCGGGCCCGGCGCTGGCAGCTGCGGGTCGACACCCACCACCCGGTGCACTTCGACCACCCGGTCGACCACGTGCCCGGCTCGCTGCTGCTGGACGCCGCCCGACAGGCCGCGCAGGCGCTGCACCACCAGGCGCCGGTGATGGCCGTCGCCATGGAGTGCGACTTCAGCCGCTACGTCGAGCTGGACGAGCCCTGCCTGGTCGAGGTGACCCAGCTGCCGCGCGACCCCGCCCGCCGGGACCGCGTCGGGGTGGTCCTGCAGCAGGGCGCCGGCGATCCGTCCTGCTCGATCATCGTCACGGTGGCTCCGCTCACCACGGGCTGACCGCAGGTCAGCGCGGCCCGGGCCCGCCGGTACTCCCCGCCGGCGGGCCCGGGCCCTCCCCGCCTCCTCGGCCTTCCCCCGGCCCTTCCCCCTCGGTCCACCCGGCCGCCGTACCCTGGACCCCCGCGCAGGACACCAGGGGGCCGGACCGCGCATGGAACTCAGACAGCTCCGCACCTTCGAGGCGGTCGTCGCCCACCGCACCGTCGCCGACGCCGCCGCGGCCCTCGGCCTCGCGCCGTCCTCCGTCGCCGAGCAACTCCGCACCCTGGAACGCTCGCTCGGCACCGCCCTGTTCGAACGCTCGCCGCGCGTGCTGACGCCGACCCCGGCCGGGCGCCGGCTGCTGCCCTGGGCCCGCCGGCTGCTGGACCAGGCCGACCAGGCCCGCCGCGAGGTCACCGCCGCCCGTACGGTCCTGCGGCTCGGCATCCTGGAGGCGGTCGCCGCCACCCACGCGCCCCGGGTGCTCGCCCGGCTCGGCGGGCACCATCCGGAGCTGGACGTCGCCCTGCACACCGACGCGGACCGGGACGGCCTGCTGCACGGTGTCGCGGCGGGCGCCCTGGACGCCGCGCTGCTGCTGGACACCGCCGGCCCGCTCGGCGAACTCGGCTTCGTCCCGCCGCCGGTCCCGCTGGCCCACCTCGACCTGGAGGACGTCCCCCTCGCCCTGGTCGCCGCACCCGGGTCCCCCGAGTCGGGTCGGCCCCTGCTGGTGAACACGCCGGACTGCTCCTTCCGGCTCGCCGGCGACCGGCTCCTCGGCCCCGAGGTGGAACGCCTGCGCACCGGCGACGTCGCCGCCACCCGGGCCTGCGCCGAGCGCGGTCTCGGCATGGCCCTGCTGCCCGAGTCCGCCGTCCACGAGCAGCTGGCCGCCGGCACCCTGCGCCGGCTCGCCCCCGCCGTCCCCGCCGTCCCCGGCGCCCCCGTCCCCGCCCCCGTCCTCGCGCTCCGCCTCCGCCTGGTCCGGCGTGCCGGCCGCGAGGCCGCCCCGGCGGTCCGCGACGTCTTCCACGCCGCTGCCGCCATCGCGCGCTGACCGCCGTTCAGCCCCGCCAGAGCCGCTCCAGGTGCGCGTGCAGCACCTCGGCGGCCCGGTCCTCCGTCAGCCGTCCGACCAGGACGTGCGCGGTCAGCCCGTCCACCAGCGCCAGCAGGGCCCGGACCTCGACCTCCCGCACCTCCCGCGCGACCCCCGCCTCGGCGAGCAGTCCGAGGAACAGCTCCTCCGACGCCGCGTACCCCGCCCGCAGCGGCCCGGCCAGCGCCTCGCTCACCGCCGCCTGCGCCAGGAACGCCAGCCAGACCCGCGCCTCGCTGCGGTGCTCCGCCCGCAGCAGCGCCAGCTCCTCCGCCGCGTGGCCGACCGCGCTGGCCGAGGACTGCGCCGGGCCGGCGCCCAGCCGCTCCCGCACCCGTCGCTCGATCCGCCCGCCGACGTACCGGAGCGCGTGGACCAGCATCTCCTCCTTGGTGCGGAAGCACCGCTGGACGGCCCCCATCGAGAGCCCCGCCCGCTCGGCGACGTCCCGCAGCGTGACGCCCTCCAGACCGCTCTCGTCGGCGAGCCGGCAGACCGCCTCGGCGATCACCCGCCGCCGCTCCGCCAGATCCACCTGCCTGGGCACGCCGTGCTCCCCACTTCGTCCGACTTAATCCGATGCGTTCGTATCGGTTCACACACTACGCTTCCGATGCACTTGCATCGATACGCCCTCTCCCCAGGAGCGCCGCCATGTCCGACACCGATCCCTCCCAGTTCCCCTGGTCCCTCACCGCCTCCGCCCAGGCCCGCGCCGTCCGCACTGGCGAGATCTCCGCCGGCGAGCTCATCGACGCCCACCTCGACCGGATCGCCGAGGTGAACCCCCAGGTCAACGCGATCACCCAGCTGCTCGCCGACCGGGCCCGCGCCCAGGCGGCCGACACCGACCGCCGACGCGGCGCCGGCGAACCGCTCGGCCCGCTGGCCGGCGTGCCGTTCACGGTGAAGGAGACCACCGCGATCGAGGGCGTCCCGACCACCTTCGGCGTCCCGCGCTTCCGCGACCTGGTCGCCGACGCCGACGCGCCCCCGGTCGCCCGCCTCCGCGCCGCCGGCGCGATCCCGATCGGCCACAGCAACCTCCCCACCCTGGTCCTGTCCGGGATGCACAGCCGCAGTGAACTCTTCGGCGACACCGTCAACCCCTGGGACCCGGCCGTCACCCCGGGTGGCACCAGCGGCGGCGACGCGGTCGCCGTCGCCACCGGCATGGCCGCCCTCGGCCTCGGCAACGACTCGGGCGGCTCCATCCGCGTCCCGGCCGCCTTCTGCGGCGTGGCCGGCCTCAAGCCGAGCTACGGCCGGTTCCCCGCCGACCACCGCATCCTCGGCCCCGCCGACCCCGGCCCGGCCTCCCAGTTCCTGGTCGTCGACGGTCCGTTCGCCCGCGGCGTCGCCGACCTCCGGCTCGCCTTCGAACTCCTCGCCGGCACCGACCCGCGCGACCCGCGGGCCGTCCCCGCCCCCCTGGACGGCGAACCGCTGCCCGCCCCCGTCAAGGTCGCGGTGGTCGCCGACCCCGGTGGCCACGGCGTCCACCCCACCGCCCGCGCCGCCGTCGCCACCGCCGCCGCCGTCCTCGCCGACGCCGGCTACGACGTCCAGGAGGTCCCCGACGTCCCCCGCCTCGACGAGACCCTCGCCGCCTACGACCTGCTCACCATCACCGAGTTCGCCCCCACCTGGCCGGCCGTCCGCCCCCTCCTCGGCCCCGGCGGCGACCGCTACCTCGCACCCGTCATGGAGCGCACCCCACCGGCCACCTCCGCCGAGTTCATGACCCTGATGGGCACCTGGCTCACCATCCGCCGCGCCTGGGCCGAGTTCCTCGCCGACTTCCCCCTCCTCCTCGCCCCCGTCTACACCGACCCCATCCCCGCCCCCGGCCTCGAATCCCGCGACCCCGCCTCCCGCGACCGCGTCGCCACCGCCATGGGCCTCTGCACCGCCACCAGCCTCGCCGGCGTCCCCGCCGTCACCGTCCCCACCGGCCTGACCCTCGGCCACCCCACCGCCGTCCAGCTCATCACCCGCCCCTACCGCGAGGACCTCGCCCTCCACGCCGCCCACACCCTCGAATCCCACCTCCCCCCACTCACCCCCATCACCCCCCGCCCCGAACGAACCCTCCCCGTGTGACCCGCGCCACCACGCCCCGCCGATGGCCGGGCCCCTGAGGCCCGGTCACCCGGCCGCACACGCAAAACGACAGAGGCTCTGCCGGATTTCTCCGGCAGAGCCTCTGCATTGGGTCGGGGTGGCGGGATTTGAACCCACGGCCTCTTCGTCCCGAACGAAGCGCGCTACCAAGCTGCGCCACACCCCGGTCTTTCTGTTTGTCGCTCCGTCTCCTTCGCGACGAGTAGAACTCTACCGGACGCTCGCCGAGAGACGAAATCCGGTATCTCGGCGAGCGGGGTGGAGGGGGTCGGCGGGGGTCAGCGGGGGGTCGGGGTGAGGGTGAGGAGGGTGGCCTCGGGCGGGCAGGCGAAGCGGACGGGGGTGTAGCGGTTGGTGCCGCAGCCGGCCGAGACGTGGAGGTAGGAGCGGCTGCCGCCGGCCTGGTGGGTGGAGAGGCCCTTGACCCGCTTGGCGTCGAGGTCGCAGTTGGTGACCAGGGCGCCGTAGAAGGGGACGCAGAGCTGGCCCCCGTGGGTGTGGCCGGCGAGGATCAGCGGGTAGCGGTCGGCGGTGAAGGCGTCGAGGACGCGCAGGTAGGGCGCGTGCACGACGGCGAGGGAGAGGTCGGCGTCGGCGGAGGGGCCGCCGGTGACCTCGCTGTAGCGGTCGCGCCGGATGTGCGGGTCGTCCAGGCCGGTGAACTCCAGGTCGAGGCCGGCGACGGTGAGGCGGCCCCGGGTGTTGGTGAGGTCGAGCCAGCCGGCCGCGTCGAAGGCGTCGCGCAGCTTCTCCCACGGGTTGTGCACGGCGCCGCTGATGCCGCGCGCGGCGGTGCCGTCGGGGTTGTTCATGCCGTGGACGCCGCTGCGCATGGCCTGGAGGTAGCGGGCCGGGTTCTTGCGGGCGGGGCCGTAGTAGTCGTTGGACCCGAAGACGTAGACGCCGGGGAACTCCATCAGCGGCCCGAGCGCGTCCAGGACGGCCGGGACGCCGAGCGGGTCGGAGAGGTTGTCGCCGGTGTTGACCACCAGGTCGGGGCGCAGGCCGGCGAGGCTCTGCAGCCAGCGCTGCTTCCGGCCCTGGTTGCTCACCATGTGGATGTCGGAGACCTGCAGTACCCGGATGGGTCGGGCGCCTCGGGGGAGGACCGGGACCTCGACCCGGCGGAGGCGGAAGGAACGGACCTCGTACCCAACGGAGTAGGCGAGGCAGGCGGCGCCGGTGGCGGCGATTCCGAGGGGAACGGAGTACAGCGGTCGCATCGTTCCATGCTCTCAGACGGCGGATCAGCAGGTGAACTGCCGGTGCGCACAGGGCGGAACGGATCGGGCGGCGGCCGCCGGGTCATTCCCCGTCCTGGTCGCGCCGGGCGCGCAGGGCCCGCACCTTGTGGCGGTTGCCGCAGCGCTCCATCGAGCACCAGCGCCGCCGTCCGGGCCGCGAGGTGTCGACGAAGAGCAGCCGGCAGTCGGCGGCGCCGCACTCGCGGATCCGCTCCGCGTACGGGCCGGTGAACAGGGCGATGGCGTCGCGGGCGACGGTGGAGGCGAGCTGGTCGCCGTCGCCGGGCAGCGGCGGCGCCGCGGTGCCGTCCGGAGCGATCTGCGGGGCGAGCGGGGGCCGGGCGGCGGCCCGGTTGAGCAGGGCGTAGTCGGCGGGGTCCCCGGCGTCCGGGCCGTGGGTGGCGCGGGCCGCGGTGAGCTGCCAGAGGGCGTCCCGCAGGGCGCGGACGGCGGTGAGCTGGTCGTTGGTGATCCGGACGGCGCCGGGCGGCAGGACCAGCCGGGACCGGCCGGCCCAGTCGGCCAGGTCGGCGGGCCGGTGCAGGATCTCGTACCGGGCGTAGGGGCCGGGGCCGCCGGTGGGCAGCAGTTCCAGGCAGAGCGTGCCGGGGTCGAAGTGGAACCGCGTTCCGCCGGGGGAGTGCAGGACCAGGCCGGGGGATCGCTCGTCGGTCATGTAACCACTTTAAAGAGCGGCAGGGGGTGGCCGGGCACGGCGGGATCGGTGGGCGGCGGGATCGGCGGGTTAATGGTGGGCGGCGGAACGCCGCAGGTGGGAGACTCGGGGCCATGACGACGCTCAAGGCGCAGCTGCAGGAGGACCTCACGGCTGCCATCAGGAACCGGGACGAGCTGCGCTCGTCCACCATCCGGCTCACGCTGTCCGCCGTCACCAGCGAGGAGGTGGCGGGCGAGGAGAAGCGCGAGCTCTCCGACGACGAGGTGCTGAAGGTCCTCGGCCGGGAGGCGAAGAAGCGCCGGGAGGCCGCCACGGCCTTCGACAACGCCGGCCGGACCGAGCAGGCCGCCCGGGAGCGGGCCGAGGGCGAGGTGCTGGCCGGCTACCTGCCCAAGCAGCTGTCCGACGAGGAGCTGTCGGCGATCGTGGCCGCCGCCGTCGCGGAGAGCGGGGCGAGCGGGCCGCAGGGCATGGGCGCCGTGATGAAGCTGGTGCGGCCGAAGGTCGAGGGCCTGGCCGAGGGCGGCCGGGTGGCCGCCGCGGTGAAGGCCGCCCTCGCCGGCTGAGCACGGCACGCCGCAGGCACGCCGCAGGACGACGAAGCCCTCCGAACCTCAGTTGGCCCCCCCCCCGCCCCCTTCGCGCGGGGGGCGCCCCTCGTCGTCCAACGGGTGCCCGCTCAGCGGTGGCCGTTGCCGTTCCCGTTCCCGTTTCCGTTGCCATTGCCGTTCCCGCCGCCGATGACGCCCGGCGGGAAGGTGAAGCCGCCGCCGATCATGCCGCCCGCGTTGGTGCCGGGGTCGCCCGGGTTCGCGGCCGGCGGCGGGTTGCCGCCGGCGTTCGGGTCGGCCGGGTTGGCCGGGGCGGTGGCGCCCGGGGTGGCGTTCGGGTCCGGCTTGGGGGCCGGGTCCGGGATGTCGATGGTCGGCAGCGACTCCTTGGGCGAGCCCTTCAGCGCGCCGTCCATGGCCATCTTCCAGATCGGGCCGGGACCGGTGGCACCGAAGACGCCGTCGGCGCCGTAGTAGGTGTCGCCGATCTTCATGTTCTTCATCTCGACGCCGCCGGTCGGGCCGCCGATCCAGACCGCGGTGGCCAGCTGCGGGGTGTAGCCGCTGAACCAGGCGGCCTTCTTCTTGTCGGTGGTACCGGTCTTGCCGGCGATCTGCCGGCCGTCCTCCAGGCCGAGGGAGGCGCCGGTGCCCTTCTCGGTCACGTTGAGCAGGACGCTGTTCATCGCGTCGGCGGTCTGCTCGGAGAAGGCCTGGGTGCAGCTGGTCTGCGGGACGTTGACGTCCTTGCCGTCGACCGTGGTGATCTTGTTGATCGCGATCGGCGTGCAGTGCTTGCCGCGGGCGGCGAAGGTCGCGTAGACGTTCGCCATGGTCAGCGGCGACATCTCCTTGGTGCCCAGGGTGATCGAGGGCACGATCTCCAGCTTGGCGCCGGAGGCGGTGGTGGTGATGTTGAGCTTGTCGAGCATCTGCTTGACGGGGCAGAGGCCCATCTCCTGCTCCATCTGAACGAAGTAGGTGTTGACCGAGAGGGCCATCGCCTGCTTCAGCTCGTAGGGGCCGACCTCGCTCTTGCTCTCGTTCGGGACGTACCGCTCGTTGCCCTTGTAGGTGTTCTTCCAGGTGCCTTCGCAGGTCTTCATCGTCGGCCACTCGATGCGGTTCTCGGACGGGTACGCCTTGGTGGGCGACATCCCGTTCTCGAGCGCGGCCGCGGCGATGATCGGCTTGAACGTCGAGCCGGGCTGGAAGCCGTTGCCGCCGCCCATCGCCGCGTCGACGTTCAGGTTGACGACGGTCTGGTTCTTGGCCGGCTCCAGGCCGTACGGGCGGGTCTGGGCCATCGCCAGGATCTTGCCGGTCCCCGGCTCCATCATGGTGGTGGCGGCCGAGACCGGGTCGGTGACCTTGACCTTGCTGGTGACCGCGTTCTGGGCGGCGGCCTGCTTGTCCGGGTCGAGGGTGGTGTAGATGTTCAGGCCGCCCTGGTCCCAGAACTTCTTGCGCTCGGCGGCGTTCTTGCCGAACACCGGGTCCTGCTTGACCACGTGCCGCACGTAGTCGCAGAAGAAGCCCATGCCCGCCTGGGCGGTGATGCAGCCGTTCTGCGGGTCCTTGTACTTCAGGCCCAGCGGGGCGGCCTTGGCCTCCTTGGCCTGGTCCGCGGTGATGTGCTTGTTCTCGACCATCTTGTCGATCACGACGTTGCGCCGCTTGACGGCGTTGTCGGGGAAGCGCACCGGGTCGTACTGGGACGGGTTCTGCACCAGGCCGGCCAGGGTGGCGGCCTCGGCGATGCTGAGGTCCTTGTTGGACTTGCTGAAGTAGCGCTGGGACGCGGCCTCGATGCCGTACGCCTGGTGGCCGTAGAAGGTGATGTTGAGGTAGTTGGTGAGGATCTGGTCCTTGGTCAGGTCCTCCTCCAGCTTGATCGCGACCTTCAGCTCCTGGATCTTGCGGCCCAGGGTCTTGCGCTGGGCCTCCAGGACGGCGGCCTGGTCGTCGCCGGCCTTCTCGACGTTGACGTTCTTCACGTACTGCTGGGTCAGCGTCGAGGCGCCCTGGGAGGCGGTGCCGCTCTCCGCGTTCTTGCTGATCGCGCGCAGCACGCCCTTGAGGTCGACGGCGCCGTGCTCGTAGAAGCGGGCGTCCTCGATGTCGACCTGGGCCTGCCGCATGTACGGCGACATCTGGTCGGCGGTGAGGACGGTGCGGTCGCGCTCGTAGACCTTGGCGATCAGCCCGCCCTTGGCGTCGAAGATCTGCGTCGCCTGGGTGAGCGGCGGGGTCTTGAAGTCGTCCGAGATGTTGGAGAAGCCCTCGGCCGTGTTCTTGGCGGTCAGTCCGAGCGCGCCGACGGCGGGCAGGGCCATGCCGGCGAGCAGGACGCCGGAGAGCACGCTGACCCCCAGGAACTTCACTCCGTGTCCCGCGTAGTCCAGCGGTGACCCGCGGCGCTTGCCGCGCGGAGCTCCGGGGTTGCCGGGGGGCGGGGATGCCTGGGGGCGCTTCGGTGCCATGGGGAGAACCCTACGTTGCCGAATGCCACACACCGGGGCAGGTGTTCGCCTAGGCTTGTCACAAGCTTGCGACAGCTTCGCTGCGTCAGCATCGATCACTCTTGTGAGTGATGAGAATTGCCCGAATTGCCCGATCCTGGTGTGCTTTTGGGGCAGCTGTTGCCCGCTGCACCCCTGTGTCCGGTAGCACTGCGTGACGACCTGCGTGGCGAGAGTGGCGCCCGTGGTCCTGGCAAGGCTTGCGACCTGCGGTCACTCCAACGAGTGAGCTGATCGCCACCCATAGTCCAATCGGGTCATTCGAGATTGAGCCCGAAGGGGCTGTTGCAAGCTGTCGTTCTTCCGTAACGTCCTCAACTGGCAACGGTGAATATGCCGTTGCCGCCGTGGGGGAGCCTCGATTCGGGAGAGGACGGCGCCGGCATGGGCTGGGTAGACGACTGGAGTGCGCAGGCCGCCTGCCGCACGAGTGATCCGGACGAACTGTTCGTCCAGGGGGCGGCGCAGAACCGCGCCAAGGCGGTGTGCAGCGGGTGCCCCGTGCGCACGGAGTGCCTGGCGGACGCGCTGGACAACCGGGTGGAGTTCGGGGTCTGGGGCGGGATGACCGAGCGCGAGCGCCGGGCGCTGCTGCGCCGTCGGCCGACCGTGATCTCGTGGCGGCGGCTGCTGGAGACGGCGCGCACCGAGTACGAGGCCTCGCTGGCCACCGGCGTGATACTGACGGACTACGCCCAGGCGGGCTGAGCACCCGGGCGCCTGGCCCCCGGAGGAACGGTCGGTCAGCCCGGGCTGGGGGGCCCGGGCCGGACCGCGGCGCGGACGGTGGTCAGTCGGCTGAGCCGCTGAGCCGTTCGCCGATCGCCCGCAGTCCGTCCAGGTCGTGGACGTCCCCGGGCAGCGCCGCGACCTCGACGATCGGCACGTCCGGGTAGACCGAGACGAAGCGGTCGCGGGTCCGGCGCTCGCGCACCATCACCTGCATCCGCTCGGCGTGCAGCCGCAGCAGCCCGGCCGCGAGCACTTCCGCCTCCGGCGAGGCGTGCTCCGAACCGTTCTCCTCCAGCGCCTCCGCCGCGGCCAGCGCCCGTTCGGCGGTGAGCTGCGGCGCGCCCGTCCCGTGCACCCGGTTGAGCACCAGCCCGGCCAGCGGCATCCGGTCGGCGGCCAGCCGGTCCACGAAGTACGCCGCCTCGCGCAGCGCGTCCCGCTCCGGCGCGGCCACCACCAGGAACGCCGTGCCCGGCGCCTGGAGCAGCTGGTACGTGCGGTCGGCGCGCTCGCGGAAGCCGCCGAACATCGAGTCCATCGCGCTGACGAAGGTCTGCACGTCGGTCAGCAGCTGGGCACCGAAGATCTTGCCGAGGGTGCCGGTGAGCAGGCCCATCCCGGCGTTCAGGAACTTCATCGCGGACCGGCCGCCGACCTTGGCCGGTGCGGTCAGGATCCGGATCACCTTGCCGTCCAGGAACGAGCCGAGCCGGTTCGGCGCGTCCAGGAAGTCCAGCGCGGAGCGCGACGGCGGGGTGTCGACGACGATGAGGTCCCACTCCTCGGCCGCCCGCAGCTGGCCGAGCTTCTCCATCGCCATGTACTCCTGGGTGCCCGCGAAGCCGGCCGACAGGGACTGGTAGAAGGGGTTCTCCATGATCGCGCGGGCCCGCTCGGGCTCGGCGTGGGCCAGCACGACCTCGTCGAAGGTCCGCTTCATGTCGAGCATCATGGCCTGCAGCTCGCCGCCGCCGTTGCCGCCGCCGCCGTTGCCGCCGACGCCCTTGACGATCCGCGGAGTGTTGTCGAGCTCGGTCAGCCCCATCGACTGCGCCAGCCGGCGGGCCGGGTCGATGGTCAGCACGACGACCTTGCGGCCGCGCTCGGCGGCCCGCAGGCCGATCGCCGCCGCGGTGGTGGTCTTGCCGACGCCGCCGGACCCGCAGCAGACGATGATCCGGGTCTTCGGGTCGTCGATCAGCCCGTCCACCGCGAGCCGGTTGCCGCTGCTCGTACCGCCGCTGCTGCCCGTACCGTCGCCGCTCACGCCGTTCCGCCCGCTCACGCTGCCCCCTGACGCTTCAGTTCGCCCGCCAGCCGGTAGAGCCCGCCGAGGTCCACGCCCTCGCCCAGCAGCGGTAGCTCGTACGTCGGGAGCTTCAGCTGCTGCAGGTCGGCGCGGCGCGCCCGCTCCAGCTCCACCCGCTCGGCGTGCTCCCTGGCCTGCTCCAGCAGTGGGTCGAGCAGCGGCTCGACCGCCGCCCGGACGGTCTCCGGCTTGCGCGAGCGGCCGCCGAGGCCCGCCTCGCCGAGGGCCAGCGCGACCTCCTCGCGGTGGTCGCCGTCCACCGCGGCCACCGCCGCCGCGTCCAGCACCGGCGGGCGGACCATGTTGACCAGCACCCCGCCCACCGGCAGCCCGGACTCGTGCAGCTCGGCGATGCCGTCCACGGTCTCCTGGACCGGCATCTCCTCCAGCAGGGTGACCAGGTGAACGGCGGTCTCCGGCGACTTCAGCACCCGCATCACGGCCTGTGCCTGGCTGTGGATCGGCCCGATCCGGGCCAGCCCGGCCACCTCGGAGTTGACGTTCAGGAAGCGGGTGATCCGCCCGGTCGGCGGCGCGTCCATCACCACCGCGTCGTACCGGCGCCGGCCGTCCGGGCCCTTGCGGCGGGCGGCCTCGCAGGCCTTGCCGGTCAGCAGGACGTCCCGGACGCCGGGGGCGATGGTGGTGGCGAAGTCGACGAAGCCGACCTTCTGCAACGCCTTCCCGGCCCGGCCGAGCTTGTAGAACATGTCGAGGTACTCGAGCAGGGCCTGTTCGGTGTCGATGGCGAGCGCGTGCACCTCGCCGCCGGCCGCGCTGCCGTCCTGCGCCGGCGGCAGGCCCAGCTGGGCCGGGGTGACCGAGGCGATCCTGCGCTCCTCGTACGGCAGCGCCGCTATGCCGAACAGCTCGGCGATGCCCTGCCGGCCCTCCACCTCGATCAGCAGCGTCCGGCGGCCCTGCGCGGCGAGCGCCAGTGCCAGCGCCGCGGCCACCGTGGTCTTCCCGGTACCGCCCTTGCCGCTGACCACGTGCAACCGCACGCCCTCCCAGTCGGGATCGCGCCGGGCCGCCTGGCCGGGGGTGCGTGCCACGCTCCGTCTCCGTCCGTCTCCGAGGGCCGGCACCACACGGGTGCCCTTCCGCGAGGGTAACCAGGGACCGCACCGGATGCCGGGACTACCCCGGGGGCCGGGCCTGAATCATGCCCGCTTTGTGGGCCACTTCACACGCCGGAGCACGCCCGGGCGCGAACCGTGCCGGTCCGCCGGGACGGAGCGTCTAGAGTCTGGCCATGACCAAGTGGGAATACATGACGGCACCCCTGCTCGTGCACGCCACGAAGCAGATCCTGGACAACTTCGGCGAGGACGGCTGGGAGCTCGTCCAGGTCGTACCGGGTCCGAACCCGGAGCAGCTGGTGGCCTACTTCAAGCGGGAGAAGCGGGCATGAGCAAGGTCGAGGAGAAGCTTGCCGAGCTGGGTCTGACCCTGCCGCCGGTGGCCGCCCCGGTCGCCGCCTACGTCCCCGCCGTGCGCACCGGTGAGTTCGTCTTCACCTCCGGCCAGCTGCCGATGGTGGGCGGCAAGCTGCCGAACACCGGCAAGGTCGGCGCCGAGGTCACCCCGGAGGAGGCCAAGGAGCTCGCGCAGATCTGCGCGCTGAACGCGCTGGCCGCCGTCAAGTCGGTGATCGGCGACCTCGACCTGGTCGAGCAGGTCGTCAAGGTGGTCGGCTTCGTCGCCTCCGCCCCCGACTTCACCGGCCAGCCCGGTGTGATCAACGGCACCAGCGAGCTGCTCGGAAAGGTCCTCGGCGAGGCCGGCGTGCACGCCCGCAGCGCGGTCGGCGTCACCGTGCTGCCGCTGGACGCCCCCGTCGAGGTCGAGCTGCAGGTCCGGGTCCGCACCGGAGCCTGAGCCGCACCCGGGACCCAGTCGGGACCCACTCGGGACTCACCCGGGACGCACCCGGACCGGAGGACCCTCCCCGGGCGGGGTCGGACAGCGGATCACCCCTGTCCAACCCCGCCCCCGGGCGCTTAGCATCCGGGCATGGACCAGCGAGCAACGACGCTCCCGATGCCGCCCGGCTGGCCCGCCCGGATCCGGGCGGCCGACGCGGGTGCGCTGACCCCGCCCGTGCCGAAGCCGTCCGCCACCGTGGTGCTGCTCAGGGACACCGCCGCGGGCGGCGGCCCCGAGGCCTACCTGCTGCGCCGCCGCACCTCGATGGCGTTCGCCGCCGGCATGTACGCCTACCCCGGCGGCGGGGTGGACCGGCGGGACGCCGAGGCGGAGCTCGGCTGGGCCGGCCCCGGACCGCGCGCCTGGGCCGAGCGGCTCGGAGTGGACGCCGCGACCGCGCAGGCGGTGGTCTGCGCCGCGGTCCGCGAGACCTTCGAGGAGGCCGGCGTCCTGCTGGCCGGCCCGGACGCCGAGAGCGTCGCCGAGTCCCGTGACTGGAGCGCCGAGCGCGCCGCCCTGGAGGCCCACGAGCTCTCCTTCGCCGACTTCCTGCGCGACCACGGCCTGCTGCTGCGCAGCGACCTGCTGGCCGGCTGGGCGCGCTGGATCACCCCGGCGTTCGAGGAGCGCCGCTACGACACCTGGTTCTTCGTCGCCGCCCTGCCACCCGGGCAGGACGCCGCCCGCGAGGTCGGCGAGGCCGACCGGGTCGCCTGGCTCACCCCGGACGAGGCCGTCCGCGGCTACCAGGAGGGCCGGTTCGGCATGCTGCCGCCGACCGTCACCGTGCTGCGTGAACTGCGGCCGGTGCACAGCGCCGCCGAGGCGCTGGCGGTGGCGGCCGGCCGTTCGCTGGAGCCGGTGCTCGGCCGCGCCGAGGTGCGCGGGGAGCGGCTGACCGTCCGTTGGCCGGGGTACGACGAACTGACCATCGACGGGACCTTCCCCGAGTTCCCCGGGAAGCGGGTCGGCTGACGGCGCGCCGCCGTCCAGTACTGTCCGCTTCCGGCACCGCCCGTTGCGCCCGATTCCCCTTCCACCCGATCCACCCGATCCACCCGATCCATCCGATCCACCCGAGTCCCCGCAAGAGGAAAGGACCGACGCCCGATGACCCACAACGACGTGGCTCGCCGGACGGCACCCGAGATGCCCGCCCGCAGCCTGACCCCGCGCACCCCGGCCTGTGACAGCGGCCCGGCCCCGTTCACCGAAGTCGCCCAGCGCGCCCTCGTCCGGACGCTGCCGCTGCGCCTGCTGCATCGCGACGGCGAGGGCGGCCGGTGAGCGGACTCCTGCCCGGTGACCCCGCCGCCGCGATCGGCGGCGAGGCCACCCCCCGTGCGCTCTGCGTGCTGGCGCCGAACCCGTCCCCGATGACGCTGGACGGCACCAACACCTGGCTGCTCTCCGAGCCCGGCTCGGACCTCGCGGTGGTGATCGACCCGGGCCCGCTGCACGAGGGCCACCTGCGCCGGGTGATCGAGACCGCCGAGCAGCGGGGCCAGCGGGTGGCGCTCACCCTGCTGACCCACGGGCACGCCGACCACTCCGAGGGCGCGGCCCGGTTCGCCGAGCTGACCGGCACCGAGGTCCGCGCACTGGACCCGGCGCACCGGCTCGGCTCCGAGGGCCTCACGCACGGCCAGCGTCTGGACGTCGGTGGGCTCGACCTCCGGGTGGTCGGCACGCCCGGCCACACCTCGGACTCGCTGACCTTCCACCTGCCCGCCGACGGCGCCGTGCTCACCGGTGACACCGTGCTCGGCCGTGGCACCACGATGGTCGCGCACCCGGACGGCCGGCTCGGCGACTACCTGGACTCGCTGCGCCACCTGCACACCATGGCCGCCGAGCACGGTGTCCGGACGGTGCTGCCCGGCCACGGCCCGGTGCTCGCGGACGCGCTCGGCGCGGTGGACTACTACCTGGCGCACCGGGCGGGCCGGCTGGCCCAGGTGGAGACGGCGGTGGAGACCGGCTGCCGAACGGCCGCCGAGGTGGTGGCCCGGGTCTACGCGGACGTGGACCGCGCGCTGTGGCCGGCCGCCGAACTCTCGGTCCGCGCCCAGCTCCAGTACCTCCGGGAGCACGGGCTGATCCCCGACTGACGGCCGCGCGGGCAAGCCCGAGGCAGCCCGAGACAGCCCGAGAAGGCATGAGGTAGCCCGAGACAGCCCGAGAAGGCATGAGGTAGCCCGAGAAGGCATGAGGCCGCGCAGGCAGTGCGAAGGGCCCGCACGCCGGAGCGTACGGGCCCTTTCCGCAAGCGGTGCAGGCCCTAGCGGCCCGCGGTCACCGGGACCGGCGGGAGAGCCGCTCGACGTCCAGCAGGACGACCGCGCGGGCCTCCAGCTTCAGCCAGCCGCGGCCGGCGAAGTCGGCGAGCGCCTTGTTGACCGTCTCGCGGGAGGCGCCGACCAGCTGGGCCAGCTCCTCCTGGGTGAGGTCGTGGGCGACGTGGATGCCCTCCTCGGACTGCACGCCGAAGCGGCGGGAGAGGTCCAGCAGGGCCTTGGCGACGCGCCCGGGCACGTCGGAGAAGACCAGGTCGGACATCACGTCGTTGGTCCGGCGCAGGCGGCGGGCGATGGCGCGCAGCAGTGCGATCGAGACCTCGGGGCGGGCGTGCAGCCAGGGCTGGAGGTCGCCGTGGCCGAGGCCGAGCAGCTTGACCTCGGTCAGCGCGCTCGCGGTGGCGGTGCGCGGGCCCGGGTCGAACAGCGAGAGCTCGCCGATCATCTCGCTGGGGCCGAGGACGGCGAGCATGTTCTCGCGGCCGTCCGGCGAGGCGCGGTGCAGCTTGACCTTGCCCTCGGCGACGACGTACAGCCGGTCGCCCGGGTCGCCCTCGTGGAACAGCGACTCGCCGCGGGCGAGCGTCACCTCGGTCATGGAAGCGCGCAGCTCGCCGGCCTGTTCGTCGTCGAGTGCCGCGAAGAGTGCGGCGCGCCGCAGAACGTCGTCCACGTGCTTCCTCCTTCTCGGCCGGCCGGCCGTCAAGCCCTCCGGCACAAGTTCGTACAGTGCTCTGCATCACCAAGCATGGCGCATGTCGCTCCGATCATATGAGGAGGGGGTGCGCCGAGGTGAGCTGCGCGGGGCCATTCGTACCGCCGGAACCTTCCCGCTGACCGCCCGAACCGGCAGGTCAGCCGGTCAGTGGGGCGCCGCGGTTCAGTCCTGATCGGTCAAGTTCCGGAGCAGGACCGATCCAGCCGGGTCAGGCCAGGTCAGGCCGGGTCGGGCTCGGTCAGGCCGGGCCGGTCCGGGCCCGGGGGCGCGTGGACAGGCGCGCGGGTGGGGCGTGCGAGCGGGCGCCTCAGATCTGCGGCGGCTCGGGCAGGTCGGCGAGCGCCGTCGGCTGCCCCGCGCCCGGGGCCGGCAGCCCGAGCAGTCGCCGCATCGCCCGCCGGGCGCGGTCGGCGGCGCCGCGGTCGCCGTACAGCCGGCGGGCGTGGTTGAGCGCGAGCACCTGGCCGGTCAGCTCGAAGACGGTCTGCTCGGGCTCCGTGTCGGCGGGAAGCTGTCCGGCGGTGACCGCCAGCTCGACCTGGCGGCGCACCCTCCGCTGCCAGATCGCGTTGCGCGCCGCCACCGCCGAGCGGACCGGCCCGGGCTCCCGGTCGTCGAACTCGGCGGTCACCGTGGTGAAGAAGCAGCCGCCGGGCAGCAGATCGCGCTCCAGGTAGGACACCCAGGCCTCGCACTGGGCGAGCAGCAGCGGCAGACCCGGCGCGGCCCCGGCCGTCTCCGAGCGCCGCACCACCTCGCGGGCGAACAGCGCGACCGCCTCGTCGACGACGGCCAACTGCAGGCTCTCCTTGGTGCCGAAGTGGCCCAGGACGCCGGACTTGCTCATCGACAGGTCGGTGGCGAGCCTGCCGATGGTCAGTCCCTCCAGTCCCTCGACCGAGGCGAGGTCCAGGCCGCGGGCCAGGATCGAGGCGCGGGTCCGGCGGGTGTCGGCGGCGGATCTTCTGGGGCTCACCGCGCCAGTGTAGCGAGCGCCGGCCCTTTAGAGTCCGACCGTTCGGACGCTATAGTCCGGCGTGATGACGCCCCATCACCGATCCGTTTCCCGAGGAGCAGCCATGCCGGGTTCCCGCATCATCGCGCTGGGCCACCACCAGCCCGCGAAGGTCCTGACCAACCACGACCTGGCCCGGCTGGTCGACACCAGTGACGAGTGGATCCGGCAGCGCACCGGCATCGTGACCCGCCGCATCGCCGAGAACGAGACCGTCACCGACCTCGCCGCCTCCGCCGCCGGCAAGGCGCTGGCCGCCGCCGGACTGGCCCCCGAGGAGATCGACCTGGTGGTGGTCGCGACCTGCACCGCGATGGACCGCTGCCCGAGCATCGGCACCCAGGTCGCCGGCCGGCTGGGCATCCCGGCGGCCGTCGGCTTCGACGTCAACAACGGCTGCGCCGGCTTCTGCACCGCGCTGGCCACCGCCGACCACGCCGTCCGGGCCGGCGCCGCCCGGTACGCGCTGGTCGTCGGCGCGGAGCGGATGAGCGATGTCACCGACTGGACGGACCGCTCCACCTGCGTCCTGCTCGGCGACGGCGCGGGCGCCGCGATCCTCGGCCCGGACACCGCGACCGCCGGCCGCCCGGGCGTGGGGCCGGTGGTCTGGGGCTCCGACCCGACGAAGGGTCACGCCGTCCGGCTGGACGACGGCTGGCAGCCGCGGTTCCGCCAGGAGGGCCAGACCGTCTACCGCTGGGCGACCACCACGCTGGCCCCGATCGCCGAGGAGGCCTGCCGCCGGGCCGGTCTGACCCCCGCCGACCTGGGCGCGGTCGTCACCCACCAGGCCAACCTGCGGATCATCGAGGCACTGGCCGACCGGCTCGGCGCCGGCGGTGCGGTGGTGGCCCGCGACGTCGTCGAGTCCGGCAACACCTCGGCCGCTTCCGTCCCGCTCGCCCTCGCCAAGCTCGTCGAGCGCGGCGAGGTGCCCACCGGGGCCCCCGCCCTGCTGCTCGGCTTCGGCGGCGGCCTCTCCTGGGCCGGCCAGGTCGTCCGCTGCCCCTGAGCCGCCGCCTGCCCCCGAGCCGTCAGCTGCCTCCGGGCGGTCACCTGCCGTCGACGGGGTGCCGACCCGTGCCGACCCGGCGCGCAGCGGGCGGAGGGGGCGCGGGCCCAGCCGATCCGCCGCAGGAGCGCGGCCGTCCGGCGTAGCCTTCACGCATGGCAGAGAGCAAGGTCCGGACGACCGCGTCTGCGGGGAAGCCGGTCGGGAAGACGGTCAGGGTGGGCAAGCCCGAATCACGGCTGGCGATGGTGCGGCGGGCCCGGAGGATCAACCGGGAGCTGGCGGAGCTGTACCCGTACGCGCACCCGGAGCTGGACTTCGAGAACCCCTTCCAGCTGCTGGTGGCCACCGTGCTGTCGGCGCAGACCACCGACCTCCGGGTGAACCAGACCACGCCGGCGCTGTTCGCGAAGTACCCGGCGCCGGAGGACATGGCGGCGGCGAACCCGGCGGAGCTGGAGGAGATCATCCGGCCCACCGGCTTCTTCCGGAACAAGGCGAAGTCGCTGATCGGCCTGTCGATCGCGCTGCGCGACGAGTTCGACGGGGAGGTCCCGGGCCGGCTGGCCGACCTGGTCACCCTGCCCGGCGTCGGCCGCAAGACCGCCAACGTCGTCCTCGGCAACGCTTTCGGAGTCCCTGGAATCACCGTGGACACCCACTTCGGGCGGCTGGCCCGCCGGTTCGGGTGGACCACCGAGGACGACCCGGTCAAGGTCGAGGCGGCGGTCGCGGAGATCTTCCCGAAGTCCGAGTGGACGATGCTCTCGCACCGGGTGGTCTTCCACGGCCGGCGCGTCTGCCACTCCCGGAAGCCGGCCTGCGGAGCCTGCCCGATCGCACCGCTCTGCCCCGCCTACGGGGAGGGCGAGACCGATCCGGAGAAGGCGACGAAGCTGCTGAAGTACGAGCTGGGCGGCCACCCGGGCCAGCGGCTGCGCCCGCCCGCCGACTTCCCGGGCGAGGCCGGCGCCCGCGCGGACGCCGCCGCGCACCACGGTGAGGTCGCCGACCTGGCGGTGTCCGAGTGAGCGGGCGCAGAGCGCCGCAGGTCGAACGGGACGGGCTGCCGGCCTGGCTGGAGCCGGTCCGGGAGGCCGCGGAGCGGGTGCTGCCCGAGCAGCTGAGCAGCTTCCTGCCGCCGTCCGAGGGCGGCCGGGCCGCCGCCGTGCTGATGCTCTTCGGCGAGGGGGTGGCCGGGCCGGACCTGCTGCTCATCGAACGGGCCCGCTCGCTGCGCTCGCACGCCGGCCAGCCGTCCTTCCCGGGCGGCGCGCTCGACCCGGAGGACGGTGACCCGGCGGGGTCCGGGCCGGTGGCGGCGGCGCTGCGCGAGGCCTGGGAGGAGACCGGCCTGGACCCGGACGGCGTGCAGGTCTTCGCGACGCTGCCCGCGCTCTACATCCCGGTCAGCCGGTTCGTGGTGACGCCGGTGCTCGGCTGGTGGCGCGAGGAGTCGCCGGTCCGCCCGGTGGACCTGGGGGAGACCGGCGCGGTCTTCCGGGTGCCGATCGCCGAGCTGACCGACCCGGCCAACCGGGCCCGGCTGCGGCACCCGTCCGGCCACCTGGGGCCGGCCTTCGCGGTCGGCGGACGGCTGGTCTGGGGCTTCACCGCCGGGGTGATCGACCGGGTGCTGCACCACGGCGGGCTGGAGCGGCCGTGGGACGCGGGCCGGATCGTCGACCTCTCGGACGAGGCGCTGGCGCTGGTGCAGGGCGATCTGGAACGGTCCCGCGCGGCGCTCGGCCGCGACCCCGGGACACCGTGAACCACAGGGCGGCGGGCGGGGCCGGCCCCCGCACGGTCCCGGCCGGATTCGGCGTTAGCCCACTCGGGCGGACGGTCCGTCGTGGGAGGGTGTCCGGGTGAACGTCCTGGATGTGCTGTTGATCGCCGCCGCCCTCGGATTCGCCGTCTCGGGCTACCGGCAGGGCTTCGTGGTCGGAGTGCTGTCGGTCCTCGGCTTCCTGGGCGGCGGCCTGCTCGCCGTCCAGCTGCTGCCGCTGCTGCTGGACCACCTCAGCCCCGGGACGACCGCCTCGGTGATCGCCGTGGTGGTGGTGATCGTGCTGGCGGCCACCGGCCAGGCGATCACCACGCACTTCGGCTGGAAGCTGCGCGGCCACATCGACCGCCGCCCGGCCCGGGCCCTGGACGCCGCGGGCGGCGCCGTGGTCAACGTGATCTCGATGCTGCTGGTGGCCTGGCTGATCGGATCGGCGCTCGCCGGGACGTCCCTGCCGACCGTCTCCAAGCAGGTCCGCACCTCGGCCGTGCTGGGCGGCGTCCAGGACGCGCTGCCTAACGACGCGCCCAACTGGTTCTCGGACTTTTCCAAGGTGCTCGCCCGTAACGGCTTCCCGCAGGTGTTCAACCCCTTCGAGCACGAGCCGATCACCCAGGTCGACACCCCCGACCCGGCGCTGGCCGCCAGCCCGGCGGTGGCCAAGGCGCGGCAGAGCCTGGTCAAGGTGGTCGGCACCGCCACCGCCTGCGGCAAGACGCTGGAGGGCAGCGGCTTCGTCTACGCCCCGCACCGGGTGATGACCAACGCCCACGTGGTCGGCGGCGTCGACGAGCCGACCGTGCAGGTCGGCGGTGTCGGCCAGCTGTACGACGCGACGGTGGTCAGCTACGACTGGCAGCGCGACATCGCCGTCCTCGACGTGCCCAAGCTGAACGCGCCGGCGCTCACCTTCGCGGGCGAGGCGAAGACCAACGACAGCGCCATCGTCGCGGGCTTCCCCGAGAACGGCGCCTTCAATGTCCAGCCGGCCCGCATCCGCGGCCGGATCCAGGCCAACGGCCCGGACATCTACCACCGCGGCCAGGTCGTCCGCGACGTCTACTCGGTGCGCTCGCTGGTCCGCCAGGGCAACAGCGGCGGGCCGCTGCTCACGCCGGACGGCCAGGTGTACGGGATGGTGTTCGCGAAGTCGCTGGACAGCGCGGACACCGGGTACGTGCTGACCGCCGCCGAGGTCCGCCAGGACGCCGAGCAGGGGGCCGCGGCGACGGGGCGGGTGGACACCCAGGGCTGCGCGCTCTGATCCACGGCGATCGGTGCTGATCTGCGTCGATCGGTGCCGGTGCCGGGGCTGATCCGCGTCGGCCGGTGCGGGTCCGGGTCGGCCGGTGCGGGTCCGGGTCGGCCGGTGCCGGTGCGCGCTGATCCCGGTCAGGTGTCCCGGCGGAGCCGGGCGCCCACCCAGCGGGCGCGGCGGCCGAGGATGTGCGGGATGCCGAGCTGCCGCTGCGCCGTGCGCGGGTGGCCGCCCGCGCCGTCGAAGCCGGTGTCGTAGCCGCCGTCGTAACCGCGGTCGTCCGCCCACTCGGGACGGTGGGCGGAACGCTGCGGGCTGTTGCTGTGCTGTCGGCCGCGCGGGGCGCTGCCGCGATCGGGCATCCAGGTCATACCGCAATGGATGCCCCTGGGCCGACGGGGGTAACCGCCCGGCGGGGCACCAACGTGGCCTATGCGTTTGTCATATGAACGTCACATCAAGGGAGTTGGGACCTTCGGCCCTGTTCGCCCATCCGGGGGCCGGGGCCCTCGCCCCGTGTCCTTTCCCGGCTCGGGGCCGTTGATCCTCAAGCCCCCTCCGGCACTCGCGGACCTCAGTCCTTGTGCCGGCCGATCCAGTCCAGCAGCTCGGCGGTGAACTGTTCCGGCGCCTCCTCGTGCGGGAAGTGCCCGACCCCCGGCATCAGCCGCCAGCGGTACGGCGCGGCCACGTACTCGCCGCCGCCCAGCGCGGTGTGCGACAGCAGCACCGGGTCCGCCGCGCCCTGGACGTGCAGGGTGGGGGCGGTGATCGGCTTCTTCATCCGTCGGGCGAACTGGATGCCGTCCGGGCGGGCCATCGAGCGCAGCAGCCAGCGGTAGGGCTCGACTGAGCAGTGTGCGGTGCTGGGGATCTGGATCGCCCGCCGGTACGCGGCGACCGCCGTGCGGTCCAGCTGGGTGCGGCCGGTCCAGGCGTCCAGGTAGCGGCCGACCAGCTCGGCGTCGTCCGCCACCAGCCGGCGCTCCGGTATCCACGGCCGCTGGAAACCCAGCACGTGCTCGAAGGCGGCCAGCTGCTTGCGGTCGGTGAGCAGCGCCCGGCGGAGGTCGCGGGGGTGCGCGGCGGAGACGACGGTGAGGCTCTGGATCACCGAGGGCCGCATCACGGCCGCCACCCAGGCCAGCGTGCCGCCGGAGGCGTGGCCGACCAGGTGCGCCCGGTCCTCGCCGAGGGAGCGGATCACCCCGGTGATGTCCAGCGCGAGGTTGCCGGGGTCGTAGCCGCGCGGGGTGCGGTCGCTGCCGCCGATGCCGCGCAGGTCCACGGCGACGGCCCGGTAGCCCGCCGCGGCCAGCGCGGTCAGCTGGTGGCGCCAGGCCCACCAGTACTCGGGCCAGCCGTGCACCAGCAGGACCAGCGGGCCCTCGCCGAGCTCGGCGATGTGGAACCGCGCGCCGTTGGCGGCGAGGTCGCGGTGGATCCACGGCCCGGCCTGCCTGACGTCCCAGGCGGCCGGGGGCGTGCCCGGGGCGTCGCCGGGGGCGGTGAGGCCGGAGCTGTCGGACGGCTGCGCGGGCACGGGCTTCTGGTCGAGCGACATACCGAGAGCGTGTCACATCCGCGCGCCGTGCACGCGCCCGGCACTCGCACTCGGACCCTTCCGGCCCGGCGCGTACCGGGCGCGCTTCCCTGGCGCTCCCATGGCGCTCCGGTGGCGCCTCCCTGGCGCGTGCCGACCGGGCCCCGACGCGGTGGCCGGCTCGGCAGCGGCTGGCCGGCGACGCACGGGATGGGCCTGCGAGGTTGGCCTACGGGGAGGGCTTACGGGGAGGGCCTACGGGATGCGGCCGAGGGCGCGGTCGATCTCCTCCTTGGTGGCGGGACGCGGCCGGGCGTTCTTCAGGACGTCGGCGGTCTTCTGCGCACCCTCGATGGTGCGGACCGGCTTCTCGATCTTCTTGAACGAACGCAGTGCCAGCAGGCCCAGCAGCACGGCCAGCAGCAGGTACGCGCCGGCCACGATGAGGAACGACCAACCGAGTGACAGGCCCAGCGCGTGGATGCCGAACGCGGCGGCGGCGCTCAGCATCGGGACGGCGGCCAGCGCGACCACACCGGCGACGCCCAGCGAGACGCCGCCGGAGACGCCGCGCTTGACGTCGGCGCGGATCTCGGCCTTGGCGAGCGCGATCTCGTCGTGGACCAGGGCGGACAGGTCGGCGGTGGCCGCGGCGAACAGCTGCCCCACCGAACGCTCGCCCTCGTAGGGCGCCCGGCCGTTGCTGGACGGGTCTGCGGCTCCTGCGGGCATCAGCGGTACTCCTCTTCGGTGGACTGTCGACAGTTCAGAATCATGCCCCTACCGGAGGAGCGGACACCACTCCGGGGCCCCGCCGGGGGGACGTGTCCGGCGGGCGGGCCGCTCAGCGGGCTCCGTCGACGTCCTCGTCGGCGCCCTTGTCGGCGCCCTTGTCGGCGCCCTCGCCGGTCCTTCCGCCGACCGGGCGGGTCGGGCCCGCGTCCGGCTGCCCCGAGCCCGTCGGCCGGGCCCGTTCGGCCATGCGGCGCTGCCAGGCCGGGTCGTCCAGCTGGTAGACGTCGGGGATGTCGTCGCCGTCGAGGTCGCGGTCCTCCTCCTCGCACAGCTCGCGGTAGTGCCGGTTGCGCAGCTTCAGCAGCACGGTGGCGATCAGCGCGCATATCAGCGAGCCCACCAGGACGGCGGCCTTGGCCCGGTCGGCGAGCGCCGGGTCGTCCGGGAAGGCCAGCTCGTCGATCAGCAGCGAGACGGTGAAGCCGATGCCGGCCAGGACCGAGACGGCGAACAGGTCGGCCCACTTGAGCTGAGGGTTCAGCTCGGCCCGGGTGAAGCGGGCGGTCAGTCGGGTGCCGCCGTACACGCCCACGGTCTTGCCGACCAGCAGGCCGACCATGATGCCGATCGGGGTGGCCTGGGTGAACACCTCGCGCAGCGCCGGACCGGAGATCGTCACCCCGGCCGCGAACAGGGCGAAGACCGGTACCGCCAGCCCGGCCGAGAGCGGGCGGACCAGGTGCTCGATGTGCTCGCCGGGGGACTGCTTCTCGTCGCCCTCGCGGTGGCAGCGGAGCATCAGGCCCATCGCGACGCCCGCCACCGTGGCGTGCACGCCGCTCTCGTGCATCAGCGCCCAGACCACGAAGGCGAGCGGGACGAACAGGTACCAGCCGTGCACCCCGCGCCGGTGCAGGAACCAGAACAGCGCGAGGCCGGCGAAGGCCAGCCCGAGGGCCCAGAACTTGATGCCGGAGCTGTAGAAGACCGCGATGATCAGGATCGCGATCAGGTCGTCCACCACCGCGAGGGTGAGCAGGAAGGCGCGCAGCGCGGAGGGCAGGTGGCTGCCGACCACGGCCAGCACACCGAGCGCGAAGGCGATGTCGGTGGCGGTGGGGACGGCCCAGCCGCTGGGGTGACCGCCGGGGCCGGCGTTGATGAGCGCGTACAGGACGGCGGGCAGCGCGACGCCGCAGACGGCGGCCACGACGGGGAGCAGTGCCGCGCTGGGGGTGCGCAGCTCGCCCGCCACGAACTCGCGTTTGAGCTCGATGCCGGCGACGAAGAAGAAGATCGTCAGCAGCCCGTCCTTGGCCCAGGTGCCCAGGGTGAGGTCGAGGTGCAGGGGGGCGGAGGGGCCGACGGTGTGGTTCAGCACGGACTGGTACGCGTCCGGCCAGACGTTGGCCCAGATCAGTGCCACGACCGCGGCGGTGAGCAGCAGGATTCCGCCCACGGTCTCGGTGCGCAGGGCGTCGGCGAGGTAGTTGCGCTCGGGGAGGGACAGTCGGCCGAGGAACTGGCGGCGTCGGGTCGTCGTCGGCTCGTGAACGGGCGGCTGGCTGGCCACGCGCGGCCTCCTGGGGGCGAGGGGACGGTGTGTGGATGCACCGGTGGTGCATCGCCGACCAGACTTCCCGGCTCGCCCTGTGACGCGGACCTGTGGATCACGTGGATCATGCAGGTCTTGTCGCGTCCTTAGCAGTCTAGCGTGACGACAAAGTGGCATCCGGATTGTCCTAATTAAGGACTTAATCCCTCTTTGCCTCGATGTGCACCTGTTCGTGCGCGGTCCGGGGAGGACTCTCCGTCCGGACAAGCCGGTGCCCCGGGCGGTCACGACCACCCGGGGCACCGGCACGCATGCGTCACGCGCGTCTCACCACGCGGTTCAGCTCTCGCCGTCCGCCGACGGAAGCTGGGCCTGGATGAGGTTCATCACCGAGGAGTCGGCCAGCGTGGTGGTGTCGCCGACCTCGCGGCCCTCGGCGATGTCGCGCAGCAGGCGGCGCATGATCTTGCCGGAGCGGGTCTTCGGCAGCTCGCCGACCACCTTGATCTGCTTCGGCTTCGCGATCGGGCCGAGCGTGCGGCCGACGTGCGCCCGCAGCTCCTCGACCAGCTCGGGGCTGTCGGTGGCGCTGCCGCGCAGGATCACGAAGGCGACGATCGCCTGGCCGGTGGTGGCGTCGGTGGCGCCGACCACCGCGGACTCGGCCACCGCCGGGTGCCCGACCAGGGCCGACTCGACCTCGGTGGTCGAGATGTTGTGGCCGGAGACCAGCATGACGTCGTCGACCCGGCCGAGCAGCCAGATGTCGCCGTCCTCGTCCTTCTTGGCACCGTCACCGGCGAAGTAGCGGCCCTCGAAGCGCGACCAGTAGGTGTCGATGTAGCGCTGGTCGTCGCCCCAGATGGTGCGCAGCATGGACGGCCACGGCTCGGTGAGCACCAGGTAGCCGCCGGAGCCGTTCGGGACCTCGACGGCGTTGTCGTCGACCACGGTGGCCGCGATGCCCGGCAGCGCGCGCTGGGCCGAGCCCGGCTTGGTCTCGGTGACGCCCGGCAGCGGGCTGATCATGATCGCGCCCGTCTCGGTCTGCCACCAGGTGTCCACGATCGGGGCCTTGCCGGCGCCGATGTGCTCGCGGTACCAGATCCAGGCCTCGGGGTTGATCGGCTCGCCGACGCTGCCCAGCACCCGCAGCGAGGACAGGTCGAACTTCGCGGGGATGTCGTCGCCCCACTTCATGAAGGTGCGGATCGCGGTCGGCGCGGTGTAGAGGATCGTCACGCCGTACTTCTGGACGATCTCCCAGAACCGGCCCTGGTGCGGGGTGTCCGGGGTGCCCTCGTAGATGACCTGGGTGGCGCCGTTGGAGAGCGGGCCGTAGACGATGTACGAGTGGCCGGTGACCCAGCCGATGTCGGCGGTGCACCAGTAGACGTCGGACTCCGGCTTGAGGTCGAAGACCGCGTGGTGGGTGTAGCTGGCCTGGGTGAGGTAGCCGCCCGAGGTGTGCAGGATGCCCTTGGGCTTCCCGGTGGTGCCCGAGGTGTAGAGGATGAAGAGCGGGTGCTCGGCGTCGTGCGCCTCGGGGGTGTGCTCGGTGGACTGGCGCGCGGTGGCCTCGTGCCACCAGACGTCGCGGCCCTCGGTCCAGGCGATGTCCTGGCCGGTGCGGCGCACGACCAGGACGTGCTCGACGCCGTCGACCTTGGTCAGCGCCTCGTCGATGGCCGGCTTGAGGGCGGACGGCTTGCCACGCCGGTAGCCGCCGTCGGCGGTGATGACCAGCTTGGCCTGGGCGTCCTGGATGCGGGAGGCCACGGCGTCGGCGGAGAAGCCGCCGAAGACCACCGAGTGGGTGGCGCCGATCCGGGCGCAGGCGAGGATCGCGACGACGGCCTCGGCGATCATCGGCAGGTAGATCGCGACCCGGTCGCCCTTGGCGACACCGAGCTCCAGCAGCGCGTTGGCGGCCTGCGAGACCTCGTCCTTGAGCTGCGCGTAGGTGATCGAGCGGCCGTCGCCGGGCTCGCCCTCGAAGTGGATGGCGACGCGGTCGCCGTTGCCGGCCTCGACGTGCCGGTCGACGCAGTTGTAGGCCACGTTGAGCTTGCCGTCGGCGAACCACTTGGCGAACGGCGGGTTGGACCAGTCGAGGGTCTGGGTGGGCTCGACGGCCCAGTCGAGGCGGCGGGCCTGCTCGGCCCAGAAACCGAGGCGGTCCTCGGAGGCCTGTGCGTACGCGGCCGCGGTGACGTTGGCGGCTGCGGCGAGCTCTGCCGGCGGGGCGAAGCGCCGCTCCTCCTTGAGCAGGTTGGCCAGGCTCTCGTTGCTCAACGCGCACTCCTCATGAGTCATGATCGGGGTCGTTTCCCGTGCGTGGGGATTGTCCCGTGTGTCCCAGCGCACAGCTCACCAGGCGAAGAGGTCAGTTGACAAGAGGCTCCGGATAATTGGTGTAGACCTTTGACCGGAGGTCGAACGGTCGCCCGAGGTCGGCGGCGCCCCGGGGCAGGGCTGGGAGGTGGGCCCGCGTCCTTGGCCCGCCCGTCAGGACGCGGGCCCGTCTCACGCGGCCAGGCCGGGCCCTCCCTCTCTCCGGGCCGGATCCGCTGCGGCGGTGCCGGTGGCCGGAACCTGTTCGAATCCGTCCAGACGTCCGGGCGTGTCGCGCTCCTGCCGTACGGAGGCCGCCGCGGCCGGGGTCGCGGCCTCGACCGGCCCGAAGCGGCCGCTCTCCCGGTCGAGCACATAGGCCTGGGCGGTGGCGAAGTCGAAGTACATGCCGACCAGCCGCAGGGTGCCCTCGGTCACCCGCCGTTCCACCGCCGGGTTGGCCATCAGCTGGTCCAGCTGCTGGACCACATTGGTGATGCAGAGCTGCTCGGTCAGGTCGACCGCCGGGCGGTCGGTGAACTCGGCCGGGACCCTGCGCAGCCGGTCCAGTGAGCCGCGGCCGTTGCGCAGCCAGCGGGCCAGCGGGGTGGGCCGGCCGGGCTGCTCGTGCACGCCGTCGAGCAGGGCCTTCATCGCTCCGCAGCCCGAGTGCCCGCAGACCGTGATCGACCGGACCTCCAGCACCTCCACCGCGTACTGCACCGCCGCCGCCACCGAGTCGTCGGCCGCGCCCGGCTCGTGCGGCGCCGGCACCAGGTTGCCGACGTTGCGCACGGTGAAGAGGTCCCCCGGACCGCTGTTGGTGATCATGCTGGTGACCATGCGGGAGTCCGCGCAGGTCAGGAAGAGCTGTGAGGGCGTCTGCCCCTCCCGGGCGAGCCTGGCCAGCTCGGGCCGCACCAGCGGGGCGGTGTGCAGCTGGAACACCCGCACCCCGTCCAGCAGCCGGCCGTGCGGGTCCTCCTGCTGCTCGATGCAGTGGTGCCCGGCCCAGGGTGTCCAGGCGCGGCAGCGGTGCGGGCCCGGAGAACTGCCGGTGCGGACCGTGCCGTCCGGATCGAGCACCTCGTCGTCCTGGCGGCGCGTCACCATCGACACCCGCCCCCCGCCCGCCTGGTGGGCGGTGCGCCAGCTGTGCACCGTCTCGTAGGCGGCGTGGTCCAGGAAGGAGCCGTCGTGGACCACGGCGACCTCCGCACCGGCCGGGATGCCCGCCAGCGCCCGGCTGAGCCGGGGCACCGCGGTGAAGGTGAGCGGGCCGTGGGTCTCCACCGTGAACGATCCGCCGGGGCCGGCCAGGACGTCCACATGGGCGCGGGTCAGCCGGTAGAGCGCGAGCAGGACGGCCGTCGCCGCGCCGAGCGCCACCCCCGGCAGGACGCCGAGCAGCACCACGGCGACCACGGTGGTCAGATAGACGGGGAACTCGCGGTGGCGGTGCACCTTGCGGATGTGCGCGAAGCTCACCATCTGCAGACCGACGACCAGCACCAGGGCGGCGAGCGCGGCGAGCGGGATCCGGCGCAGCCCGCCGGTGAGGGCCAGTGCCGCCGCCAGCACCCACACCCCGTGCAGGACGGAGGAGCGCCGGCTGCGCGCGCCGGCCCGGACGTTGGCCGTGCTGCGCACCGCGCCACCGGCGACGGGCAGCCCGCCGACCAGTCCGCTGACCATGTTGGCGAGTCCCTGGCCGCGCAGTTCGCGGTCCAGGTCCCCGGTGCGGCGCGACATCCGGTCGACCGCGACGGCGGAGAGCAGCGACTCGACGCTCGCCACGGCGGTGACGGTCAGTACGGCGGCCAGGACGGCGAGGGGCGGTCCGTGCGGCAGGTCGGGGGCGAGCCCGTGCGGCTGCCAGGCGGGCAGTTCGACCCGGGCGAGCCGCAGGTCCAGCGCGACGGCGAGCGCGGTGGCGGCGGCGACGGCCGCGAGCGGGCCGGGGACCTTGGCCAGCCGGGTGCCGAACTCCCCGCACCGGCCGGGGAGCCGGCCCAGCCGGGGCCAGCCGAGCAGCACGGTGACGGTGACCGCGCCGACGGCCAGGGCGGCGGGGTGAGGGGTCGACAGTTGGGCGGGCAGGGCGAGCAGGTTGGCCAGTGCCGAGCTCTGCGGGGAGCCGCCGAGGACGACGTGCAGCTGGGCGATGGCGATGGCCAGGCCGACGCCGGCCAGCATGCCGTGCACGATGGCGGGTGAGACCGCCAGTGCGGTGCGGGCCACCCGCCTTGCCCCGAGAAGGAGTTGGAGCAGGCCGGCGGCGAGGGTGATGGTGCAGGTGGCCTGCCAGCCGTACTGGGCGATGAGCCCGGCGGTGATCACGGTGAGCGCGGCCGAGGGGCCGCTGACCTGCAGCGGGGTGCCGCCGAACAGGCCGACCACGATGCCGCCGACGGCCGCCGCGGCGAGGCCGGCGCTGAGCGGGGCGCCGGTGGCGAGGGCGATGCCGAGGGAGAACGGCACGGCGATCAGGAACACCACCAGCGAGGCCGAGAGGTCCTGTGCCCAGGTGGCGCGGGGACGTCGGCCCGGTGGGGCGTGGTCGGTGGTGTCGGAGGCGATGGGGGCGATGGAGATGTCGAGGGTCATGGGTCTTCCCGTCTGTCCGGGGGAACGAACGCAGTCAGGTCCGGCGGTGAGTCCGGTCGTGGGCTCGGTGAAGCGGATCGGCTGTCGTGGGTCGCGACGGTGTGGCGGGATGGCGCGGTCGGGCCGGGAGTGCGGGTGTCACCGGCCGGGCCTTGGTCCATCGGGCCGCCCGGCGGCCGCTCGGCGGGGCGCTGGGAGGAGCCAGGCCACGGCGAGGGGGTACCGGGACGGAAGCGGAACATCAAGACTCGGTAAACCGAGGGTAATGAGAGCTTTGCACAGCGTCATCCGGAGCGACAGTGAATAACCGCCCCATTCACTCCATTGGGTGGTGGTCGAACGGACCGGAATCTGCTGGTGGAGGCCCTGTCGGGGACGCGCGCGGGCCGCGGCCCCCGTGCGGGGGACCGCGGCCCGCGGGTGCTGCGGCGGTGCTCCGGCTCAGACCGCCGCGCCGGCGGCGCTGGGCTCACCGACCGGGGCGGACCCGCCGTCGAGCACGAAGTCCGGGTCGACCTGGGCGGCGAGGTCCGTGCCGACCTTCGCGTTGGCCCAGCTCTCGGCGTTGCGCAGATGGAAGTGGACGGCCTGCTCGGTGTACCGGCGCGGGTTCCGCAGCTCGTACGCGGCGTCGGCGGCCACGCGCAGCTCGTCCAGCACGGCGCGGTTGGCGGGTTCGAGGGCGCGCAGCGGCGGCTGTGCGCCCTGCTCCAGGCGGCGCACCCAGTCGGACTGGCCGAAGGCGGTCAGCAGGTCCTCGCCGACCTCCCGGCGCAGGAAGTCCAGGTCGTCCGGACCCTGCACCTTGTTGCCGACGACCCGCAGCCTTACGTCGAAGTCGCGTGCGTAGTCCCGGTACTGGCGGTACACCGAGACACCCTTGCGGGTGGGCTCGGCGATCAGGAAGGTGAGGTCGAAACGGGTGAACAGCCCCGAGGCGAAGGAGTCGGAGCCCGCGGTCATGTCGGTCACCACGTACTCCCCCCGGCCGTCGACCAGGTGGTTGAGCAGCAGCTCGACCGCGCCGACCTTGGAGTGGTAGCAGGCGACGCCGAGGTCCTCCTCGGTGAACGCGCCGGTCGCCAGCAGCCGGGCCGAGCCCTCGTCGAGCGCGACCGGCCGGGCGCAGGCCGTGTAGACCGGGTTCTCCTCGACGATCCGCAGCAGCCGCGAGCCCCGGCCGGGCGGGGTGGTCTTGATCATCTCCTCGGCGGAGCGGATCAGCGGGTTGCTGCCGCGCAGGTACTCCTTGATCTCGGGCAGTCGGGCCCCCAGTGCGGGCAGTGCGGCGGCCTGGTCGTCCGTCAGCCCGAGGGCCGGGCCGAGGTGCTGGTTGATGTCGGCGTCGACGGCGAGGACCGGCCGGCCCGCGGCGGCCAGGTGGCGGATGAACAGTGCGGACAGCGTGGTCTTGCCGCTGCCGCCCTTGCCGACGAAGGCGATCTTCATCTTGGAACTCCGGCTCTCGCTGCTGGGGCTCTCGCTGCTGGGCCCGCCGCGGTCGCGGCAACGCGCCGCGGCGAGGTCGACGATCTTCCGAGCTGGAAATCGTTGTCGTCTTCGACGGCGGTCATGCTATCGGGGGTTTGGGGTCGCTGGCCGGAGGGAAGTGAGGATTGCCTCTAACGGGTGATCCGAGGTTGCTGTTCCGGGTGGGGCGCCCGGGTCATTACTCTCGGGTAGGTGAGCACTGGAACAGATCCCCTCGCCCCGCTGGCCCAGCTCCCCGGAGTGCCGGACGCGGTGGCCGAGGTGCGCAAGGCCGTCGACCGCCTCTACGGCCACCGGGTGATGCGTCGCCGCGCGGCCGAGGTCACCTCCGAGTCCGCCCTGCGCGGCGCCCGCGCCTCGGCCGCGCTGGCCGGGGCCGACTGGCCGTTGGAGGAGGTCCGACGGCGCAGTGACTTCGGCGCGGACGCCGAGGCCCGCGCGGTGGGCGCCGCGCTGCGGGTGGCGGCCGAGGCGGGCCAGCTGCTGAGCATCTGGCGGCACTCGCCGCTCCAGGTGCTGGCCCGGCTGCACCTGCTGGCGGTCGGGGACGCCGACCCCGCGGCGGGCCGCCCGCGGCAGGGCGGCGAGGGCGCCGACGACCCGTTCCCGCTGGAGCTGATGCCGGCGGAGGGCGTCGCGGCGGACCACGGCCCGGCGACCGCGCCGGCCGCCGCGGTGACGGACGGGCCGGTGCCGGCGCTGCCCGCGGCGCCCGGCCCGGAGGAGGTCGCCGCCCGGCTCGACCAGCTCTCCCGGCTGCTGGTCGCCCGCGCGGAGGGCCAGGGCGTCGGGACGCCGGCCCTGGTGGTCGCCTCGGTGGTGCACGGCGAACTGCTGGCGCTGCGGCCGTTCGGCGCGTACAACGGCCTGATCGCCCGGGCCGCCCAGCGGATCGTGCTGATCGCCGAGGGGCTCGACCCGAAGTCGATCTGCCCGGCCGAGGTCGGTCTGGTGGAGCTGGGGACGGACGCCTACCGGCGGGCGCTGGCCGGCTACCTGGCGGGGACGCCCGAGGGCCTGGCGGCCTGGATCGGCCACTGCGGCCGGGCGTTGCGGCTCGGCGTGCGGGAGAGCACGGCGGTCTGCGAGGCGATGCAGCGCGGCATGGTCTAGGGCCTGGCCCGGTGGGTGGATCCACCCACCCGAACAGCCCGGACAGCAGGATGCGGCGGCACCTGATCCTGCCAGGTGCCGCCGCTGGCACAGATGCCGGGTGACCATGCATGCACCGGAAAGTGCCGATCAGACGGGGATCCTGCCCGTTCGTCTGGTCCGGCGGCCCGACAGCGGGTCGGCTGCATGTGGGTGCTCGGTCATCTGTACGGCGGTCCGTGGGGCCTGAACTGCGTTGTCGGTTTGACCTCTTCGGTCCTGACCGGGTCTCGCGGGCCGTGCTTCATTTGTATCGCGTTTCGGGCGAAAGGGGAACCCGAAAAGTGGCGTCTTGGGCTTTTGACCGTTTTGTCCAACGCCTCGTGCTCAGGCCGCCGGGCGGCGGCGCCTGGCCGCGTACCAGATGACCCCGGCCGTCAGTGCGGCCGTGCCCACCGCCACCGCCGTCAGCACCGAGCGGCTCGGCGCGGAGAATTCCGGGAGCCTCCGCCGGAGTTCCACCGGCTTGTCGAAGACCAGCACCGGCCACTCGCGGGCCACCGCCTCCTTGCGCAGCGCCCGGTCCGGGTTGACCGCCGAGGGATGGCCGACCGCCTCCAGTAGCGGCAGGTCGGTCGACGAGTCGCTGTAGGCGTAGCACTCGGTCAGGTCGTAGCCCTCGACCCCGGCCAACTCCCGGATCGCGGCGGCCTTGTTCTCGGCGTAGGCGTAGTACTCGATCTCGCCGGTGTAGCAGCCGTCCTCGATCTTCAGCCTGGTCGCGATCACGTGGTCCGCGCCGAGCAGCGCACCGATCGGCTCGACCACCTCGGAGCCGGAGCTGCTGACGATGACCACGTCGCGGCCGGCCGCGTGGTGCTGCTCGATGAGCGAGGCGGCCTCGTCGTAGATGATCGGGTCGATCAGGTTGTGCAGGGTCTCGGCGACGATCTCGCGCACCTGCTGCACGTTCCAGCCCCGGGTCAGCGCGGAGAGGTACTCCCGCATCTTCTCCATCTGGTCGTGGTCCGCGCCGCCCACCAGGAAGACGAACTGGGCGTACGCACTTCGCAGGACGGCCCGACGGTTGATCAGGCCGCCCTGGTAGAACGGACGGCTGAACGCGAGGGCGCTCGACTTGGCGATGATCGTCTTGTCGAGGTCGAAGAAGGCGGCGGTGCGCGGGCCGGTCGGACCGGGTCGCACGGTCGGCGGACGGGGCCCGGACGGGCCGGAGCCGGGCGCTCCGGGGCGTGCGTCGGTCACGGCCGTCCCGTCGGGCCCGGGTGTCCCGTCGGTTCCGGCGGCTGCGGCGGTGGAGTCCGGGGACTCGTCGGCGTGCTCGTCGGCGTTCTCGGTGGTGTCCACGGGAACCGAGGATAGAGGGCGCCGCAAAACAGCCCGCCATTCGGCGTACTCGTGGGCGTGCGGGTTTGTGTTTCTGGCCGCTCGGGTACACCATGGAAGTCACGGATCGTTCGCGACCGTGCTAACCCGGTCCGGCTCCTCCCCCCCGAGTCGGGCCGTGGATAGACGACCCCCGCTCTCCCCCCCGGCGGGGGTCGTCGCACGTCCGGGGCCATTTTCAGGGCTTGAACGGCCCGTCGTGCGGATCCGCGGGCCGGCCCCCGTGGCGCCTACAGGGGGTGTCGGGGAACGGGGGCGGTCGCACGTTTTCGTCACTCTCAGTGGATGGTTCATAGGGCGTCGCTCATGGTCGGCGCCGGCCCCGGCCGCTTCGGGAATGCGGTCGGACCTGCCCCGGGGAGCGCGCGGTCCGCGCGGTGCTATCCGGTCGCGTCGGTATGGCGGTTCATCTCCGTGAGCCCGTTTCGTCAATTCTTTGTCCAATAGCCCCCCGTGCGGGTGAACGTTTTCGTCCACAGCCCATGAGTTGTCCACAGGGATTCGGAACCAGGCGGACGGAATCCGGATCACCGTCCACCGTGATGTCCGGCGGTGGTCGCCGGGTCCGTGCCGCGGGCCCGGCGACCGGCTGCCGGACCGACCGGACACCAGGACGACAGGGGAGCCCGCATGACGAAGCCCATCACCGACCACGCCACCACCGGCGGGCCGGAGCCCGTCGGGCCGCTCGTCCTCACCGGGGACGACGGCCTGGCCGAGCAGCTGCTGCGGATCTGCGCGGCGGCCGGCACCGAGCCCCGGCTGATCCGGGGCGAGCCGCCGCCGCGCGAACTGTGGGAGGGCGCCTCGCTGGTCCTGGTCGGCGACGACCGGTCCGGACAGTGCGCCGGGCTGCCCCGCAGACCCGGGGTGCTGCTGCTCGGGCTGGACCTCGACGACGCGGGTGTCTGGGTCAGGGCCGTCCAACTCGGCGCGGAGCACGTGCTGTTCCTGCCCGATGCCGAGGCCTGGCTGCTCGACCGCGTCGCCGACGCCGCCGAAGGGGTGGGCGCTCCCGCGCGCACCGTCGCCGTGCTCGGCGGGCGGGGCGGCGCGGGCGCCTCCACCCTGGCCTGCGCGCTCGCGGTCACCGCCGCGCGCCGGGGCCTGCACACCGTGCTGGTCGACGGCGACCCGCTCGGCGGCGGCCTCGACATCCTGCTCGGCGGCGAGACGGCCGCCGGCCTGCGCTGGCCGGACCTCGCCGGTTCCCGGGGCCGGGTGAACGGCGCCGAGCTGGCCCGGGCGCTGCCCGCGCTCAAGCGGCTCCGGACCCTGTCCTGCCTGTCCTGGGACCGCAGCGACACCCTCGCGGTGCCGCCCGAGGCCATGCGCAGCGTGCTGGCCGCCGCCCGCCGCCGGGGCGGACTCGTGGTGGTCGACGTGCCCCGACGGCTGGATCCGGCGGCCGGGCAGGCTCTGGAGCAGTCCGACACGGCGCTGCTGGTGGTGCCGGCCGAACTGCGCGCGGTGGCGGCCGCCGACCGGGTGGCCGCGTCCGTCCGGATGCGGCTGGACGATGTGCGGGCGGTGGTGCGGCCGCCGGGTCCCCTCGGGATCCCCCCGAACCGGGTGGCCCGGGGACTGCGGATGCAGCTCGCCGGGGTGCTGGAGCCGGAGCCCGGACTGGCCGTCGACCTCGAACAGGGCGTACCGCCCGGCATCCGGGAGAGCGGGCCGCTCGCCCGCTTCTGCGGGGCGTTCCTGGACGAGGTGCTGCCGCCGGTGCCGGCGGTCGAGGGGGGTGTCGCCTGATGGTGCGTCTGCGCAGGTCCGACGACGGTCCGGGTGCCGACCGCGGTGGTGGCGGGCCCGGGCCGGGTGAGCGGCGCGGGCTGCGGAGCGTCCCGGGTCCCGGGAGCGTCCCGGCGCCCCGGGCCGAACCGAACGCCTACGGCCGGACGGCGCGGGAGGAGCGTGCCGCCGCGCTGGTCGACGCCGTCCGGCTGCGGCTGGCCGAGTCCGGGTCGCCGCCGACCGCCGGCTCGGTGGCGACCGCCCTGCGCGCCGCCAGGCCGCCGCTCGGCGGCGACGACGTCCTGGACACCGTGCGCTCGCTCTGCGCCGAACTGGTGGGTGCGGGCCCGCTGGAACGGCTGCTGGCGGCGCCCGACGTCACGGACGTCCTGGTCAACGGACCGGACGAGATCTGGTTCGACCGGGGCGGCGGGCTGCGCCGGGCCACCGGCGTGCGCTTCACCGACCCGGAGGCGGTGCGCCGACTCGCCCACCGCCTCGCCACGGCGGCCGGGCGGCGGCTCGACGACGCGCGGCCCTGGGTGGACGCCCGGCTGCCGGACGGCACCCGGTTGCACGCCGTCCTGCCGCCGATCGCGGCCGGCTGCACCCACATCTCGCTGCGGGTGTGCCGCCCCCGGCCGTTCGGTCTCGACGAGCTGGTGACCGGCGGGGCGCTCCCGCCGCGCGGCGGCGAGCTGCTGGCCGCCGTGGTGCGGGCCCGGCTCTCGCTGCTGATCAGCGGGGGCACCGGCACGGGGAAGACCACGCTGCTCGCGGCGTTGCTCGGTCTGGTCGGTCCGGAGGAGCGGATCGTCGTCGCCGAGGACTCCGCCGAACTGCGGCCCGACCACCCGCACGTGGTGCGGCTCCAAGGGCGCCCGCCCAACCAGGAGGGGCTGGGCGAGCTCACCCTGCGGGACCTGGTCCGCCAGGCACTGCGGATGCGGCCCGACCGGCTGGTGGTCGGGGAGGTGCGCGGTGCCGAGGTGGCCGACCTGCTCGCCGCCCTCAACACCGGCCACGAAGGCGGCACCGGAACGGTCCACGCCAACACGGCGGCGGACGTGCCGGTCCGGCTGGAGGCGCTCGGCTCGCTGGCCGGGCTCGACCGTCCGGCCCTGCACAGCCAACTCCGCGCCGCCCTCGACCTGGTGGTGCACCTGGTGCGGGACCAGGCGACCGGGCGCCGGCGGGTCGCCGAGATCCACACCCTGGACGGCGACCGGCGCGGGCTCGCCGTCACCACCCCGGCGGTGGCGTTCACGGCGGACGGCGCCACCGTCCCGGGCCCCGGCTGGGAGCGTCTGACCGGTCTGCTCGCCGCCCGGGGAGCCGCCGTCGAGGAGGGCCCGTCGTGACGGCCGGGTTGGCGGAGGCGGCGTTCGCGCTGCTGATGGGCGGCTTTGCGGCGGGAGCCCTGCTGCTCCTCGGACCGGGCGGCGGGCCGAGGAGGCGCGGGGATCGCGGTGGTGGCGGCCGGGCCGGCCCGGGCGCCCGAGCGGTCGATGTCGGGCGCCGGAGTGCGGGGTTGACGGCCTTCGGGTCCGTGGTGCGGCGGAGTGGCGTTGGTGGCGACGGCGAGGGAGGTGGTGGTCGTGGTGGTGGACGGGACGGCGCTGTGGTGGGCGCTGGTGTTGTGCGGGGCCGCGGTGGCGGCGTGGTGCGGGCTGAGGCGGCGGACGGCGGGCGTTCGTCGAGCCGGGGCGGTGCTGGCGGGTGATGCCGGCGCCGGTGTCGACAGCGGAGGCGGCGACGGCGTCGGAGGCGGCGACCGCGGTGCGGTGGCTGAGCTGGTGCGGTGGTCGGGCGGGCTCGGGCGGTCCCTTCGGAGCGCTCCCGAACTGCTGCTCCTGCCCGGAGGGTTGGCGGCCGGCGGGGCGGCGGGATCACCGGTCCCGGTCCTGGTGGCCGTTGCGGCCGTCCTGCCGGTGCGGCGGTGGCGGCTGCGGCGGGCGACGGCCGCCGAGGCGCGGCACCGGGCGTCCGCCGTGGTGGAGCTCTGCGCCGGGCTGGCGGGCGAGTTGCGCGGCGGGGCGAGGCCCGAACAGGCCCTGCACCTGGCGACCGCGCGGATCGCCGCCGATCCCGTGGCGCTGAGCAGGCTCGGTGCCGAACCGGTCGCCAGGCTCGCGGCCGGCCGGTACGGCGCGGACGTGCCCGCCGCGTTCCGGCTGCTCGCGGAACTGCCGGGCGGGAGCGGGGCGGCGGCGGTCGCCGCCTGCTGGGAGGTCGCCTCGGCCGGCGGATCGGGCCTGGCGGCCGGGTTGGACGGGGTGGCCGAAGCCCTGCGGGTCGAGCGGGCGCTCACGGAGGAGATCACCGCCGAGCTGGCGGCACCGCGCACCACGATCGCGGTGCTGGCGGCCCTGCCGCTCGCCGGTTTGCTGCTGGGCGCGGCTCTCGGGGCCGGACCGCTGGAGGTGCTGTTCCACACGCCCGCCGGGCTGGCCTCCCTGGCGGCGGGCACGGCCCTGGAGGTACTGGGCCTGGCGTGGACCGCCCGCATTGTCCGGGGTGCCGCCGAGGGCGCCCTGGGCTCCGCCCCGGTGCAGGAGGCCGAGCCGCCGGCGGGGGAGTGGCGGTGCGGGATCACCCGGACCCGGGCCAGGCCGGGTCGGCCGAGCGGGGCGTTCCGCCGGGAGGTGGGGTGCGGATGACCTGGCTGACGGATCCGGCCGGCGCGGGAGTGTTGCTGGTCGGTGCGGTCGGTGCGGTCGGTGCGGTCGGTGCGGTCGGTGCGGCCCGGCCCGGCAGACGGGCACGCCGACGGGCCGACGCCCTTCTCGGCACCGCCGATCCGCCCCGGCCGAGGCGGGCCGGGCGCTGGGCGGCGGCGCGGGGGAGCCCGGTCGTTCCGGGTCGGGCGCGGCGGGCTGCGACGGCGCTGGCGGCCGGGCTCGGGGCGGCGGTGTTCCTCGGCGGACCGGGAGGCCTGGTGACCGGCGGACTGCTGGCGGTCGTGCTGCACCGCTGGATGCCCCGGGCGAGGTCCCCGGCGCAGCGGCAGGCCGCGCTGGAGGAGGCGCGGTTGGTGCGACAGCTGCCGCTCACCGCCGAGTTGTTGGCGGCCTGTCTCGGGTCGGCGGCCTCGCCCGCGGCGGCGGTGGCGGCGGTCGGGGCGAGCGTGGACGCGCCCATGGGCCGGCGGCTGCTGTCGACGGCGGCGGAACTCGCGCTGGGGTCGCCGCCGGAGATCTGCTGGCGCCGGCTCGGGGAGGAACACCCGCCGCTGGCACCGCTGTCCCGGTGCCTGGTTCGGACGAGTCTGAGCGGTGCCCCTGCGGCGGCGGCGCTCTGCGGGCTCGCGAGCGGCCGGCGGGCCGAGGCCGTCCGGGCGGCGCACGCCCGCGTCCGTCGGGCCGGGGTGCTGGCGACGGCACCGCTCGGGCTGTGCTTTCTCCCGGCCTTCGTCCTGATCGGGGTGGCCCCGGTGGTCGTGGGGCTCACCGGCCGCTTCTCGCACGCGATGTGACGCAACACCGGATCCATTCGACGCAAGGAGGAACACCATGAACGTGGCGATCAAGACCGTGGCCGTGGCCGTCGTCGCTCCCGTCACCGCTTCCGGCGGGCCGGCCCACCGGATCGCGGGCGCGATCCGGCACCGGGTCCGGCACCAGGTCCGGCACCGGATCCGGGCCCGGAGCGGCTCGGACGCGGGGATGACGACCGCGGAGTACGCGGTCGGCACGCTCGGGGCGTGCGCCCTGGCGGCCGGGCTGTACAAGGTGGCGACCAGCACGGCCGTGCTGGAGGCGCTGGCCGGCGTCCTGGACCGGGCGCTCCATGCGGCCTGACCGGCCGCCGCGGCGCCCGCTCCGGCTGCGGCGCCCGCTCCGGCCGCGGCGGCCGCGACGGCGACGGCGCGGCGACGGTGGGTTCGTCACCGCCGAAACCGCCGTCGCGCTGCCGGCGCTGGTGCTGCTGGGCGTGCTGCTGGTCTGGGCCGTGCTCGCCGCGGCCGCCCAGCTCCGCTGTGTCGACGCGGCACGGGTGGGCGCCAGGGCGGCCGCGCGCGGGGAGGCCGATGCCGCCGGGGCCGCGCGGGCGGCCGCGCCGGCGGGAGCGGCCGTCCAGGTCGATCTGGCGCCGGACACCGTGCGGGTCACCGTGGACGCGCCGTACGGCGCGCCGGGGCGGTTCGCGGAGGTGCTCGCGGTGCGGCTGAGCGCCACCGCCGTCGCGGCCCGGGAGGACACCCTGCGGGGAGCGGAGGGAGGTGCGGGTCCGTGGGCGGGCTGAGGGTCCCGGCGCGTCTCGGGGCGCGCCGGTCCGACGCGGGATCGGCGACGGTCTGGCTGCTGGCCTGCGCGCTGCTCGGCTGTCTGGCGTGCAGCGCCGGGCTCTCGGTCGGCGCGGTGCTCGGCGCCCGCCACCGGGCGGAGTCCGCCGCCGACCTCGCGGCGCTCGCGGCGGCCGACGGGCTGCTGCTGGACGCGGACGGAGGTTGCGGCCGGGCCGGTGCCGTGGCGGCCGCGCAGGCGGCCGTCGTGGTCTCCTGCGCGGTGGACCGGGCGGCGGACGCCGTCGAGGTGGTGGCGCAGGTGCCCGTCGCCGGGCTGCCGTCGCGCCTGCCGGTCGGTCCGGCCCGGGGACGGTCCCGGGCCGGACCGATCAGGGCGCCGGTGGCGCCGACGGACGAGGAGGCGCGGGCCGCGCTGGGCGAATCCGGACCGATCGGGGGTGGCTCATGAGGCTCCCGGCGGGCCGTCTCCCTCGCCGGTGGGCCCCTTCGACCCTGGCTTCTCCCCCGGCCCCTCCCCGGGCTTCCCCTCCGACGTCCCAGCTCGCTCCGCGGCCCGGGCGGCCTCCTCGGGGCCGTCGGCCGCCCGCGCCGGCGAGGGGCGTCCGGGGTGCCCGGACGGCCTGTCCCCGTCGGCTCCTCGGTCCTGTACGGCTCCTCGGTCCCGTACGGCTCCTCCGTCCCGGCCGGGATCTGCGGCGGTCCCGGGGGCGCCGGCGAGCAGCACGTCCAGCAGCCGGACGGCGGCCGCCTTGTCCAGCGGATCGTTGCCGTTGCCGCACTTGGGCGACTGCACGCAGGACGGGCAGCCGCGCTCGCACTCGCAGGCGGCGATCGCCTCCCGGGTGGCGGTCAGCCACTGCACGGCCCGCCGGAAGCCGCGTTCGGCGAAGCCAGCCCCGCCGGGGTGGCCGTCGTAGACGAACACGGTGGGCAGCCCGGTGTCGGGGTGCAGCGGTACCGAGACGCCGCCGATGTCCCAGCGGTCGCAGGTGGCGAAGAGCGGCAGCAGGCCGATCGAGGCGTGCTCGGCGGCGTGGGCGGCGCCGGGCAGCTGGTCGGGCGGGATGTCCGCGTCGAGCAGCTGGTCCTCGGTGACGGACCACCACACGGCCCGGGTGCGCAGGGTCCGGGGCGGCAGGTCGAGCTTGCTCTCGCCCATGATCTCGCCGGTGGAGATCCGCTTGCGGAGGTAGCCGACCACCTGGTTGACCACCTCCACCGAGCCGAAACTGAGCCGGCCCTCGCCCCAGTCGACGGTGGTGTCGGTGGAGAGCACGGAGATGGAGGTGATGTCCCGCGCGGAGGTCGTGTAGGGCGGGTCGGCGGGCTCGACCAGGGCGACCGAGTTCTCCAGGTCGAAGTCCCGGACCAGGTAGCTGCGGCCCTGGTGGAGGTGGACCGCCCCGGTGTGCACGGTGGTGTGGGCGGCGGAGGCGTCCACGGTGCCGAGCAGCCGGCCGGTCGGGGCCTCGACGATCTGCACCGGACTGCCCCCGCTGCCCCGCAGGTCGACGGCGTCGGCGGCCCGCTCGCGGCGGGTCCAGTACCAGGCGTCGCCGCGCCGGCGGAGCAGTCCGCGCCGCTCCAGCACCGGCAGCAGCGGCGCGGCCGAGGGACCGAACAGCTCCAGGTCCGGATCGGTGAGCGGCAGCTCGGCGGCGGCCGCGCACAGGTGCGGGGCGAGCACGTGCGGGTTGTCCGGGTCGAGCACGGTGGCCTCGACCGGGGTGGCGAACAGCGCCTCCGGGTGGTGCACCAGATAGGTGTCCAGCGGATCGTCCCGGGCGATCAGGACGGCGAGCGCGCCCTGGGCCTCGCGTCCGGCCCGGCCGGCCTGCTGCCACAGCGAGGCCCGGGTGCCCGGGTAGCCGGCCATCAGGACGGCGTCCAGACCGGAGACGTCGACCCCGAGTTCGAGGGCGGAGGTGGAGGCGAGGCCGAGCAGCCGGCCGGAGTGCAGCTCGCGTTCCAGGGCCCGGCGCTCGTCGGCGAGGTAGCCGCCGCGGTAGGCGGCGACCCGGTCGGCGAGCGGGCGGCCGAGCTGGTCCTGGGTCTGCAGGGCGACGAGCTCGGCGGCCCGCCGGGAGCGGACGAAGACGACGGTGCGGGTCTCCCGCTCGACCAGGTCGGTCAGCAGGTGGGCGGCCTCGGCGGTGGCGGTGCGGCGGACCGGCGCCCCGTTCTCGCCGACGTTCTCGGTGAGCGGGGGCTCCCAGAGCCCGAAGACCATCGGGCCGCGCGGTGAGGCGTCCTCGGTGACCGCCTCGGCGGGCAGACCGGTGAGGCGGCGGGCGGTGACGGCCGGGTCGGCGGTGGTGGCCGAGGCGAGCAGGAAGACGGGCGAGGAGCCGTAGCGGGCGCAGATCCGCCGCAGCCGGCGCAGTACCTGGGCCACGTGCGAGCCGAAGACGCCGCGGTAGCCGTGGCACTCGTCGACGACGACGTAGCGCAGGGTCTTGAGGAAGGAGGACCAGCGGGCGTGCGCGGGCAGGATGCCGCGGTGCAGCATGTCCGGATTGGTGAGGACGTAGGAGGCGTACTGGCGGACCCACTCGCGCTCCTCGGGCGGGGTGTCGCCGTCGTAGAGGGCGGCCCGGACGCGGGGCGGGGCGAGTTCCGCGGCCCGCCGGCGCTGGTCGGCGGCGAGCGCCTTGGTCGGGGCGAGGTAGAGCGCGGTGGCTCCCCGGCCGTTGCGCGCCTCGGTGCCGTCCAGCAGGTCGGAGAGCACCGGTCCGAGGTAGCCGAGGGACTTGCCCGAGGCGGTCCCTGTGGCGATCACCACAGATTGACCGGATTTGGCCAGGTTCATCGCCTCGGCCTGGTGGGCCCAGGGCTGCCGGACACCCATGGCCTGGGCGGATGCGGTGATCTCGGGCCGGATCCAGTCGGGCCACGGCGCATACCGGGCGCGCCGGGCGGGAAGGTGCTCCGTATGGGTGAGCCGGTCCGACCGCCCTCGGGTGGTGGACAGGGTCGTGAGCAGTGCCTCGGGCAGGCTGTGACGCGGCGGCATGAGGACCCAGTGTGTCACCGGCGTGACGGAGAATCGTCCTAAGCCATCGTGCGGGCATGGTCGCAGGTGGTTGAATGTGGCCGTGACGGCCGTACGGCCGGGGGTCGCAGCGCTGAGGCTCGCCACGCACTGGCTGGGCGTGCCCGGAGCTCGCGACCATGCGGTGACGGCCGTCCGGCCGAGGATCGCAATGACGTAGCAAGGCAAGGTGCTGGAGGTTCCGTGGACCTGTCCCTGTCGACCCGTACAGTCGGCGACCGCACGGTCGTCGAGGTTGGCGGCGAGATCGATGTGTACACCGCCCCCAAGCTGCGCGAGCAGCTGGTCGAGCTCGTCAACGACGGTAGCTACCACCTCGTCGTCGACATGGAGGGCGTGGACTTCCTGGACTCCACGGGCCTCGGCGTGCTGGTGGGCGGTCTGAAGCGGGTGCGTGCCCACGAGGGCTCGCTGCGCCTGGTGTGCAACCAGGAGCGCATTCTGAAGATCTTCCGGATCACCGGTCTGACCAAGGTCTTCCCGATCCACAGCTCGGTGGACGACGCGGTCCAGGCGACCGACTGATCCGCAGGACCGACTGACCCGGCCGGGCCGGCCCTCAGCGGCCGGTCCGCCCGATTCCCATGCGTCCGGGAGCCGGGGCCGCGCGCCCCGGCCCGTCCGGTCGCCCCAGGGCCGGTCGACACCGGCCCGCAGGGGCCGTGGACCGGCCCCGGTCGGAGCACCCCGAGGGGGAAGAGATGGCAACCGTCGAACTTCGATTCAGCGCGCTTCCCGAACACGTGCGGACGGCCCGGCTGGTCGCCGCGGCGGTCGCCAGGCGAGCCGGGGTCGACGAGTCGGTGCTCGACGAGGTGCGGCTCGCCGTGGGCGAGGCGTGCTCCCGCGCGGTCGGCCTGCACCGGCGCGGGGACGTCAAGGGCGCGGTGCGCGTCGCACTGATCGACCAGAAGAAGCGTTTCCTCATCGAGGTCGAGGACGAGGCCGGTCTCGACACCGTCCCGACCGCCGGTGCGGCGGATGGCGCCGAGCCGGACGAGGACGCCCTGGGTCTCGCGGTGCTCACCGGCCTGGTCGAGGACCTGGAGGTCACCGCCGGTGCCGACGGCGGACTGATCCGGATGAGCTGGCCGGCCTCGGCGGACACCCTCGCGCTCTGAGCGGCGCGCGGGGACCGGCGAGTGGCGCGCGGCGAGCGGGAGGCCGCGCGCACAGCACAGCGGGGGCGGCCCGGGCGGGGACCGGGAGTCGAACGGCGGCCGTGTAGGTTCGCAGTTCGACGACCGAAACCGAAAGGGCTTCTCCCGGTGAACAAGCGACTGCTGGCCGTACCCGCGCTCGGGGCGCTGCTGGCGTTCGGCGCCGTCGGCTGCGGCGACGACAACAGCAAGCAGCTGGAGTCCTGGTCGGCGAACGTGTGCGGCGCCGCCAAGGACCCGATCGCCCAGGCGCAGACCGCGCTGGCGGACACCGCGCAGGTGAAGACCGGCGAGGTCCCGGCCGACCTCCAGAAGCGCCTCTCGGCGGACCTCGGCCAGCTGGCCAAGACCAACCAGGACATCGCCGCGGCCATCGACAAGGCCGGTGCCCCCAAGGTGGACGACGGCGCGACCCTGCAGAAGGACACCGTCGCCGAGCTCAACAAGGCGGCCGACGGCTACGTCGAGATCCAGAAGAAGCTGGACGCGCTCTCCGTCGACGACCAGTCGAAGTTCGCCGACGGGCTGCGCAGCGTGGCCGACCAGATCCAGCAGCTGTCCGCGCTCTCCACGCAGGCGCAGGGCAAGCTGCAGCGCGGCGACCTCGGCGCGGCGATGGCCAAGCAGGAGGGGTGCAAGCCGGGTACGGCGGCCGCCGCGCCGACGGGTGGCTCGACGGGCAGCCCGTCCGCCGCGCCGACGGACGCGGCCACCGGCGCGCCCGCGGCGGGCGCCACGGACGGGGCGAGCCCGGCGGGCGACCCCGCCGCCGCGCCCTCCACCCCGGCCGCCGCCCCCTCGGCGAGCTGACAGAACGCTGACCGAACGCTGACCGAACGCACCCCCACCCCCTCGGCCCCGGCCGCCGAGGGGGTGGTCGGCGTTGGCGAGGACGACCCACCGGCGGGAGCCTCGGCGAGCGCGCCCGCGAATGCCTCGGCCGGCGCCTCCGCGAGCGCCTCGGCGAAGGCGGGAAGGACGGGTGCGGGGGCCGCGCGGGGGACAATGGCGGGGTGATCAGTAGCCCCGCTCTCGACCCGACCCGCCTCGCCAAGCTGCGCGAGGCGCTGCTCGCCGCCTCGTACACCGCCGACGGCTGCCTGGACCTGCTCGGGCCCACCGGGTACGCGGCGCTGGCCCGCAGCGAGGCCGTGCCCGCGCTGCGCGCGACCCGTGGCGGCAGCCCGCTGGAGACGCTGGTGCGGCTCTTTCTGCTGCAGCAGCCCGTGCCGTACAAGGCGGCCGCCGCCGCGCTGCCGGTGGAGGACTGCCTGGCCGACGGCTGGCTGCGCCCGGACGGCGAGCTGGTGCGCGCCACCGTGGACGTCCGCCCGTACGCCAACGAGGTCGCCGGGCTGCCGGGTTCGGACGCCTGGGTGGTCTCCGACCTCGGCTGCGCGGTCGGCGGCGCGGGCGGGATCGGCTCCGGCGAGACCGCGCACGGCGTGGCCCGCAAGGACCTGGTGCTCGGGGTGGGCGGCGCGTCCACCACGCTGGGCAACATCACCGTGCGCCGGCCGGTCCGCTCGGCGCTGGACCTCGGTTCCGGCTCCGGCGTGCAGGCGCTGCACGCCGCCCGGCACGCCCAGCGGGTGACCGCCACCGACCTCAACGCGCGGGCGCTGCGCTTCACCGAGCTGACCCTGGCGCTGTCCGGTTTCGACAACACGGAGACCGCCGCCGGCAGCCTCTTCGAGCCGGTGGGGGAGCGGCGGTTCGACCTGATCGTCTCCAACCCGCCGTTCGTGATCTCCCCGGCCGGCCGGTTCACCTACCGCGACGGCGGGATGGCCGGCGACGACCTCTGCCGCAGCCTGGTCCGCTCGGCCGCCGAGCACCTGGAACCGGGCGGCTACTGTCAGTTGCTGGCCAACTGGCAGCACGTCAAGGGCGAGGACTGGCACGACCGACTGGCCGGCTGGGTGGCCGGCACCGGCCTGGACGCCTGGATCGTCCAGCGCGAGGTGCAGGACGTGGCCCAGTACGCCGAACTCTGGCTGCGCGACGGCGGCGACCACCGCGGGCCGGGCGGCGACTACCGGGCCCGGTACGGGGAGTGGCTGGACGCCTTCGAGGCCGGCCGGGTCGAGGGCATCGGCTTCGGCTGGATCACCCTGCGGGCGAGCGGCGCCGAGCGGCCGACCGTCCGGGTCGAGGAGTGGCCGCACCCGGTGGAGCAGCCGCTCGGCCCGCACATCGAGGAGTGGTTCGACCGGCAGGACTTCCTGCGCACGCACGACGACGCGGGCCTGCTGGCGGCGCGGTACGTGCTGGCCGACGAGGTGGTCCAGGAGCAGGTGGGCGCGCCGGGGGCGGAGGACCCGGAGCACGTGATCCTGCGTCACAACCGCGGCATGCGCCGGGCCACCAAGGTGGACACGGTGGGCGCCGGCTTCGTCGGGGTCTGCGACGGGACGCTGTCGGCGGGCGAGATCGTCGACGCCATCGCCCAGCTGCTGGGCGAGGACCGGGTGGTGCTGCGGGACCGGGTGCCGGAGTCGCTGCGGCTGCTCACCGAGCAGGGGTTCATCCGGCCGGTGGTCTGAGCGCCGGCGGCCCGAACCAGGCGGTCCGAGCGCCGGCGACGCCCGGGCCGCCGGAGGTTCGAGCGCAGGCGGTCCGGGCGTCGCCGGTTCACTTCCCGGCTTCCCCCGGTTCGTCGGCCGTTCGCCGAACGTCTTCCCCTCGTTGGCCCTGGACTGTGAGGCTCTGTCCACAGGCTGTGGACAGAGCTGGGGGCGGCTGGGGTGGAAACGACGACGGCGGCCGTGGGGGGCACGGTGTTCGTCCTCTTCGGTGGCGCGCTGCTGCTCTGGTGCGCCGCCGAAGCGCGCCTGCGCCACCGAGTACGCCGCCGGGGCCGGCCGGCCGTCGCGACCGTGGTCGCCGAGACCGACGCGCACGGCGCGCTCGACAGCGCACCCCTGCTCTCCTTCGCCACCGAGCCGGCGGCCGTCGGAGCGCGCGGCGGAGGAATGCCGGGTGTCCTGGCCGTCGAGGCGTGCGAGCTGGTGCTGACCCGTCCGCGCGGCCACACTCCGCTGCGCCGCCCGGCCCGGCTGGTCCCGGGCACCTCCGTCCGGATCGCCTACGATCCCCGCCGCCCCGCCCGCGCGGTGCTCGCGCCGGAGGAGATCGGCCCGCGGACCGTCCTCGCCGACCTGCTGTGGACGGTGCTCGGCCTCGGCTGCCTGGCGGCCGGGGCGCTTCTGCTGCTCAGCGCCGGGTAGCCCGCCCGCGCCGGGGGTCCCGTGGACCCCGGCGGTCGCCCCGATATTCCGTTGACAGATTTCGAAATCCGTCATTCCATCCTTCGAAACCCGCCGAAGCCCCCCTCCGCAGGGCGCGACGCGTCGCCCTCGGGTTACCGTTCGAGTGGCGTCGGTCGGCCTTGCCGGTGAAATTGCGGGATCCGTCCGTTTGACAAGGGTGGCCGGGGTACGGTCACACTCCGCTGGTGGGGTCGTCGTACAGCGGCAGCCCCGGGACGGTGGAGGGGTCGGGCGGAGCGCAGCCCGTGCAGCCGGCGCCGACCAGCTCACGTAACGACCGGGAGAGAAGAGCGAAGGTGTCCCCGAGCAGCGAGACCGCGCACGGACAGCGACTCGTCATTGTCGAGTCGCCGGCCAAGGCGAAGACGATCAAGGGCTACCTGGGCCCCGGCTACATCGTCGAGGCGAGCGTCGGGCACATTCGCGACCTCCCGAGCACGGCCGCCGAGGTCCCGGACAAGTACACCGGCGAGGTGCGCCGTCTCGGTGTGGACGTGGACCACGACTTCGCACCGATCTACGTGGTCAACGCGGACAAGAAGTCCCAGGTCAGCAAGTTGAAGTCGCTGCTCGCGGAGTCCGACGAGCTCTTCCTCGCCACCGATGAGGACCGCGAGGGCGAGGCCATCGCGTGGCACCTCCAGCAGGTGCTCAAGCCCAAGGTGCCGGTGCACCGCATGGTGTTCCACGAGATCACCAAGTCGGCCATCCAGGAGGCGGTGGCCAACCCGCGCCAGCTGAACCAGCGTCTGGTCGACGCCCAGGAGACCCGCCGCATCCTCGACCGCCTGTACGGCTTCGAGGTCTCGCCGGTGCTCTGGAAGAAGGTCATGCCGAAGCTGTCGGCCGGCCGCGTGCAGTCGGTCGCGACCCGGCTGGTGGTCGAGCGCGAGCGCGAGCGGATGGCGTTCCGCTCGGCCTCGTACTGGGACCTGGTCGGCACCTTCGGCACCGGCCGCACCCCGGCCGACGCGGCCAACCCGGAGAGCTTCGGCGCCCGGCTGATCGCCGTCGACGGCAAGCGGATCGCCAGCGGCCGCGACTTCGGCCAGGACGGCCGGCTCAAGGCGGGCAGCGCCAGCACCCTGCACCTGGACGAGCAGGCCGCCCGCGCGCTGGCCGCCGCCCTGGAGCAGACCGCGTTCTCGGTGCGCGGCGTCGAGTCCAAGCCCTACCGCCGCTCGCCGTACGCGCCGTTCCGCACCACCACGCTGCAGCAGGAGGCCAGCCGCAAGCTGGGCTTCGGCGCCAAGCGGACCATGCAGGTGGCCCAGAAGCTGTACGAGAACGGCTTCATCACCTATATGCGCACCGACTCCACCACGCTGTCGGACACCGCCGTCTCGGCGGCCCGCGCCCAGGTCACCCAGCTGTACGGCGCCGACTACCTGCCGGACGCGCCGCGCACCTACGCCTCCAAGGTGAAGAACGCGCAGGAGGCGCACGAGGCGGTCCGCCCGTCCGGCGACCGCTTCCGCACCCCCGCCGAGACCGGCCTGAGCGGCGACGACTTCCGGCTCTACGAGCTGATCTGGATGCGTACCGTCGCCTCCCAGATGAAGGACGCGGTCGGCCAGTCGGTCACCGTCAAGGTGGGCGGCCGGTCCGCCGACGGCCGGGACGTCGAGTTCTCCGCCTCCGGCAAGATCATCACCTTCCACGGCTTCCTCAAGGCCTACGTCGAGGGCGCCGACGACCCGAACGCCGAGCTGGACGACCGCGAGCGCCGGCTGCCGCAGGTCGCCCAGGGCGACCCGCTGGCCGCCGAGCAGCTCACCCCGGAGGGCCACGCCACCAAGCCGCCGGCCCGCTACACCGAGGCCTCGCTGGTCAAGGAGCTGGAGGACCGGGAGATCGGCCGCCCCTCCACCTACGCCTCGATCATCGACACCATCATCGGCCGCCGGTACGTCTTCAAGAAGGGGACGGCGCTGGTGCCGTCGTTCCTCTCCTTCGCCGTGGTCAACCTGCTGGAGAAGCACTTCGGCCGGCTGGTCGACTACGACTTCACCGCGAAGATGGAGGACGACCTCGACCGGATCGCGGCCGGTGAGGCGCAGTCGGTGCCGTGGCTCAAGCGCTTCTACTTCGGCGAGGGCGACGAGGGCGCTGCCGCCGGCGGCGCCGCCGAGGCCGGAAACGGCGACGGCGACCACCTGGGCGGCCTGAAGGAACTGGTCACCGACCTCGGTGCGATCGACGCCCGGGAGATCAGCTCGTTCCGGGTCAGCGACGACATCACCCTGCGGGTCGGCCGCTACGGCCCGTACGTGGAGCGCGCCTCCGAGGTCGAGGGCGAGCCCGGCCAGCGCGCCGACATCCCGGACGAGCTGCCGCCGGACGAGCTGACCGTCGAGCTGGCCGAGGAACTGCTGGCCAGCCCCAGCGGCGACTACGAGCTCGGCCCGGACCCGGTGAGCGGCAACCAGCTGGTCGCCAAGAAGGGCCGGTTCGGCCCGTACGTCACCGAGATCCTGCCCGAGGGCACGCCCAAGACCGGCAAGAACGCGGTCAAGCCGCGCACCGCCTCGCTGTTCAAGACGATGTCGCTGGACACCGTCACGCTGGAGGACGCGCTCAAGCTGCTCTCGCTGCCGCGCGTGGTCGGCCTCGACCAGGAGGGCGTGGAGATCACCGCACAGAACGGCCGCTACGGCCCGTACCTGAAGCGCGGCACCGACTCCCGCTCGCTCGCCGACGAGGACCAGCTGTTCACGGTCACGCTGGAGGAGGCGCTGGCGATCTACGCCCAGCCCAAGCAGCGCGGCCGGGCCGCCGCCGCGCCGCCGCTCAAGGAGCTGGGCACCGACCCGGTCAGCGAGCGCCCGGTGGTGGTCAAGGACGGCCGGTTCGGTCCGTACGTGACCGATGGCGAGACCAACGCCACGCTCCGCAAGGACGACGCGGTCGAGACCATCACCCCCGAGCGCGGCTACGAGCTGCTCGCCGAGAAGCGGGCGCGCGGGCCGGTGAAGAAGACGGCGAAGAAGGCCCCGGCGAAGAAGGCGGCGGCCAAGAAGACCGCGACCAAGACCGCCGCCAAGAAGACCACGGCGGCGGCCAAGACCGCGGCGAAGAAGACCACCACCGCGAAGAAGACCGCCACCAAGGCGGCGGCGGCCAAGAAGACCGCCGCGAGCAAGGCCACCGCCACCGACGAGGGCTGACCCCCGCTCGGTCGCACCCGGGCCCGCGTCCGCCCCGGCGGCGCGGGCCCGAACCGTTCGCCGATCCGCTCCGGCGGGCCCGGGACCGGGCGTGACAGGGTCGTGCGCGGATCGTCACAACCCGGTGGCGGCGGCCGTCCGGAGCCACGCTCCCCTCTTTTGCGGCATGCCCCGACCGCTACGCTGACCGTATGACGAGCGAGGAGCAGCCCACCCCCAGCGCCGCGGCGGCCGCCGGTACCGGCACGCCCGACCGGCCGGAGACCGCGCCCGCCGGGACCGCCGGCGAGCGGATCCGGGCGCTGCTGCGGCTGCGCCCCTACCGGCGGCTGTGGACCACCCAGCTGATCGGCGGCACCGCCGACCGGCTCGGCCTGCTGGTGCTGCTCGTGCTCACCGTGGTCGCCGCCGGGCTCGGCGGGTCGTTCGGCGACCCGCCGCGCGGCCTCGCCTTCGCCGTCGCCGCCGTCCTCGCCACCCGGCTGGCCGCCACCGGACTGCTCGGCGCCGCGCTGCTCGGCCCCGTGCACGGGCTGCTCAGCGGGAAGCTCGACCGGGGCTGGACGCTGTTCGGCGCCGACGTGCTGCGCGCCGTGCTGATCGGCGTCGCGCCCTGGTGGATCGTCTGGCTGGGCTCCGGCCCGAAGCCCTCCGGCGCCGCGACCTGGGTGCTGCTCGCCACCGTCTTCCTGACCGGCGCCGCCGAGCGGGTCTGGGCGATCGCCAAGGCCGCCGCCGTCCCCGCGCTGCTGCCGCCCGCCGACGCCTACGCCCCGGCGGCCGAGCGGCGCCCGTCCGCCGCCAACCTGGCCACCGTCCGGACCCTGGACCACCGCACCGGCTGGGCCACCGTGCCGCTCGGCGCCGCCGCGCTGATCGCGCTCACCCTGCTCAACAACATCGGCGCGGCGCTCGGCTCGGACTGGCTGCGCGCCCACCAGACCACCTTCGCCGCCCTCGGCGCGGCCGCCCTGTTCGCCGTCTCGGCCGTCCGGGTCCACCTCCAGGAGCTGCCCGGCGGCCCCGTCCGGGTGCCGCCGGCCTCGCCGCTGCGGGGCCTGCGGGCGCCCGTCGACGCGACCCCCGGCCCGGCCCTGGCGAAGGGCCGCACCGGTTCCGCCCCCTACTTCACCTTCGCGGTCTGCGCCGGGTACGCCACGATGGCCGGCGTCGCCGCGCTGGCCCTGCTGACCGCCGTCGAGCACCGCGCCGGGCCGATCGGCTACGGCCTGCTGGTGCTGGCCGCCGCCGGCGTCCCCGCGATCGGCGTCCGGATCACCCGGGCCGTCCTGCCCTCGCTCTCCCGCCGCCGGCTGCTCGCGCTCGCCCTGCTCACCGAGGGCGTCGCGCTGATCCTGGCCGGCCTGGTGGTGGACTTCGTGCTGGTCCTGCTGCTCACCGTGCTGGCCGCGCTGGCCGCCGGAGTGGCGGTCTCCACCGGCCGCGCCCTGCTCGCCCAGGAGGTCGAGGAGGTCCGGCTGCCGCAGGTCACCGAGCACCTGTACGCGGTGCTGCGGGTCGTGGTCGGCGGTGCGCTGGTCGGCCTCCCGCTGATCGCGGCCGCCTACGGGGACGTCGAGTACGGCACCGTCGAGCCCGGCTCGTTCACCTTCATCCACGGCGGCGCGGCCCTCGCGGTCGCCACCGCCGGACTGCTCACCCTGGTGCTGGCCGCGGTGGTGCTGCTGCGCACCGACGACCGGCGCGGCACCGTGCCGTTCGGCCGGGACCTGGTCGACGCGGTGCGCGGCGCCACCGGACCGGCCCCGCACCGGGCGGGCACCGGCTTCTTCATCGCCCTGGAGGGCGGCGACGGCGCCGGCAAGTCCACCCAGGCCCAGGCGCTCGCCGAGTGGATCCGCGGCAAGGGCCACGAGGTCGTGCTGACCCGCGAGCCCGGCGGCAGCCCGGTCGGCCAGCGGCTGCGCGGCCTGGTCCTGGACGTCGGCAACACCGGCCTCTCGCACCGCGCCGAGGCCCTCATCTACGCGGCCGACCGCGCCGAGCACGTCGAGAACGTGATCCGCCCGGCGCTGGCCCGCGGCGCGGTGGTCATCACCGACCGGTACATGGACTCGTCCATCGCCTACCAGGGCGCCGGCCGCGACCTGGCCGCCACCGAGGTCGCCCGGATCTCGCGCTGGGCGACCGGCGGGCTGCTGCCCGACCTGACCGTCGTCCTCGACGTCGACCCGACCCGGGCCCGGGAGCGCTTCACCGAGGCGCTGGACCGGCTGGAGTCCGAGCCGACCGAGTTCCACCAGCGGGTCCGTTCCGGCTTCCTGGCGCTGGCCGCCGCCGACCCGGCGCGCTACCTCGTCGTCGACGGCAGCCAGGCCCCCGGCGTCGTCACCACCGCGGTCCGCCACCGGCTGGACCGCGAGCTGCCGCTCTCCGAGCAGGAGAAGGCCGCCCGCGCCGAGCAGGAGCGGAAGGCCGCCGAGGAGGCGCGGCGCCGGGCCGAGGAGGAGGCCCGCAAGCGCGCCGAGGAGGAAGCGGCCGAGCGCAAGCGCCAGGAGGTGCTGGCGCAGCTGCGGGCCGAGCAGGCGGAGAAGGAGCGGCTGGCCAAGGAGGAGGCCGAGCGGGCCGCCGCCGAGGCCGCGCGCAAGGCGGCCGAGGAGGCCCGGAAGAAGGCCGAGGAGGAGGCCCGCCGCCGGGCGGAGGAGGAAGCGAAGCGGCGCGCCGAGGAAGAGGCGCGGCGGGCGGCCGAGGAGGCCGAGCGCAAGCGGCTCGCCGAGGAGACGGCCGCCAAGGCGGAGCTCCAGCGGCAGCGCGAGCTGGCGCGCGAGGAGCAGCGGCGCCGGGCGGAGGAGGCGCTGCAGCGGGCCGAGGAGGCCCGGCTGGCGCAGGCCGCCGCGCTGGCGGCGGCCGCGGCGGCAGCCGCCGAGGCGGCGGAGCGCGCGGGCGCCGCGGGTGCGGGCGCGGGTGCCGGGGGTGCCGGTGCCGAGGGTGCGCCGGACGATCCGGCGACCACCGAGCTGCGGGCGGTCAAGGACACCGGCGCGACGGATCCGCGGCCCGGGCGCGGCGAGGACGCGACGCAGGAGATCCCGGTGCGCGGCCGGGGCGCCGGCGTGGCGGACCTCACCGCCACGGCGAAGCTGCCGGTGGTGCCGTCCGGCCCGGCGGCCGACGAGACGGCCGTGCTGCCCAGGATCCCGGCCGAGGACGCCGACCGGACGGCGGTGCTGCCGAAGATCGGGCCGGGCACCCCGGCCCCGTCGCGGGAGCGGCGCCCGGGCGCCGAGGAGCGCCCGGTGGAGCGCACCCGCGAGCTTCCGGTGATCGACCCGCAGCAGGACCGGCCCGCCGCCGACCCCCGGCCGCGTCCGGACTGGGCGGAGGAGACTCCGATGGACGACCTGCCCAGCCTGACCGACACGCTGCTCGGCTCGCGCGAGGAGTGGGCCCGCTGGGACCAGGACGACCGCCCCCGTCCGGGCGGCGCCGGCGGTCAGGGACGTCAGGGCGGCCGGCCGGGTCGCGAGGGCCAGGACGGTCAGGGTGCCCAGGGCGGTCAGAGCGGCCAGGGCGGTCAGGGCGGCCAGGGCGGTCAGGGCGACGGCAAGGGCAAGGGCCGCCGCTGGGGCCGCCGGGGCTGACCGGGCCCCGGCCGGGCGGGTTCCCGCGGCGCCCTGACCCGTCGTAGCCGCCACGTATGCTCGACGGCGGGAGCGGTAGTCCGTAGCGAGCTTGGGAGCAGTAGTGGCCGTCTGGGACGACCTGGTGGGCCAGGAGCGGGTGGTCGAGCAGCTGACCGCCGCCGCCCGGGCGGCCGGGGCGATCGTCGGCGCCGGCCGCGGCGCCGAGCCGGAGCCGGGTGGCAACGCCTCGCTGATGACGCACGCCTGGCTGTTCACCGGCCCGCCCGGAGCCGGTCAGACCACGGCGGCCCGGGCCTTCGCCGCCGCGCTCCAGTGCACCAGCCCCGACCTCGCACTCGGCGGCACGCCCGGCTGCGGCTTCTGCGACGGCTGCCACACCGTCCTCGCGGGCAGCCACGCCGATGTGAAGTACGTCCGCACCGACGGCCTGTCCATCGGCGTTGGCGACATGCGCGACCTCGTGCTGCGCGCCTCCAGCTACCCCACCGGCGGCCGCTGGTCGGTCATCCTGGTCGACGCCGCCCACCGGCTCACCGAGGCCGCCGCCAACGCGCTGCTCAAGGGCGTGGAAGAGCCCTCCCCGCGCACCGTCTGGCTGCTCTGCGCCCCCTCGGTGCAGGACGTGCTGCCGACCATCCGCTCCCGCTGCCGCCTGCTGGTGCTGCGCACCCCGGCCGCCGAGGCGGTCGCCGACATGCTGGTGCGACGCGACGGCGTCGAGCCGCACACCGCCCGGCTGGCCGCGCTGGCCGGGCAGGGCGACGTCGATCGCGCGCGCCGGCTGGCCGTCGACGAGCAGGCCCGGACCCGCCGCACCGACGTGCTGCGGATCCCGCTGGAGGTCGGCGACATCGGTGGCTGCCTGGCCGCCGCCCAGCGCCTGGTCGACACCGCCAAGGCCGACGCGGAGGCGCTCGCCGAGACCCAGGACGCCAAGGAGACCGACGACCTCAGGGCCGCCTACGGCGCGGCCGAGGGCAGCAAGGCGCCGCGCGGCATGGCGGGAGCGGTCAAGGAACTGGAGAAGCGGCAGAAGAGCCGGGCCACCCGGACCCGCCGGGAGACCCTCGGCGTCGCCCTGCTGGACCTCCTCGGCTTCTACCGGGACGTCCTGGCGCTCCAGCTCGGCTCGACCGGAGCGCTGGCCAACGAGGACCAGCGACAGGCACTGGACCGGGTCGCCCAGGCCGGCCCGCCGGAGTCCACGCTGCGCCGGATCGAGGCGGTGCTCGCCTGCCGGCGGGCGCTGGACCGCAACGTCGACCCGCTGCTCGCCGTCGAGGCGATGACCGTGGCGCTGCGCGCGGGCTGAACCGCCCGGGGCGGGCGGGGGCGCCCCGGTTCGGCTTGCCGCCCCCGTGCTTCGTCCCACCTTCGAGTGAACGTGCGTTACGCGCCGGGCATACGCGTGTGCGAGCCCCGGATCGTCTTGCACCCTGGGGGCCGACTGAGCCCCGCCGCCGGGGCCGTCGCGTCCCGTAACGGTGCCGGGCCCGACCGGTCGGCCGGCCCTCCTCCGAGGTGGTGCGTCCCATGGTCCGTTCGCTTCTGATCATTCCGCTGCTGGCCGCCGCCGGGGGCGGGGTCTGGCTGGCGCGCGGCGCCCTGCTGCGCTGGCGCGACCTACGGGCCGCCGAGACGTACGGACTGGCCGGGGAGCAGCGGCCGATGCTGCTGCGGGCGGCCGGGGCGATGGTCTGCGGAGTCTGCGTCACCGCGTTGACGCTGCTGACGGCGCTGGGCACGTTCGGTGCGCTGGGCGGGGGCGGGGGCGGGGGCGGGAACGGCGCGGCCGATCCGTTCGCCGACCGCTTCGACGGCCCGGAGGCCGGGGTCGCCGGTCCGGGCGGGGGCCGGCAGGCCGCTCCGCCGATCGAGGCCGCGGGCGCCGCCGACCCCGCCTCGGCGCCCGCCCCCGCTCCGGCCCTGCCGACGCCGTCCCCGGTGTCGGTCGTCAGCCGCTTCGACAGCGTCGGCCACCCGGGCGGCGGCGAGCTGCTGCAGTCCGCCGTCCCCGGCCCCGACGGCCACCCGCGCAACGTCCGGGTCTGGCTGCCCGCCCAGTACGCCAAGGACCCGAACGCCCGCTTCCCGGTCGTCGTGATGCACGCCGCCACCCCCCGGAAGACCGCCGACGCCGAGGTCCCGGACGTCTTCGAGGGGCTCGCCTCCGCCGTGCAGAGCGCCAGGACCAAGCCGTTCATCCTGGTCGCCCCCGAGGCGCCGAACGGCACCGGGCACCCCTGTGAGCTGGTCGCCGCCGCCCCGATGGCCGTCGCCGACGACGCCGCGCTGCGCACCACCATCGCGGCCACCTTCCGCACCCTGCCGCCCGGCCCGGCGGCCTGGGGCGCGCTCGGGGTGGAGGACGGCGCGCCCTGCGCGGCGGCGGCCGGCCTCGCCCGCCCCGACCTCTACGGCGCGGCGGCGGCCGTCTCCGGCCGGTACGACGCGGCGGCGCTCGCCCGGGCCGGCGCCGAGGCGCCCGCCACCGGGAGCCCGAAGCTGCTGCTCGCGGCCGGGAAGGCCGACACCGCCGGGCTGGACGCCGCCCGCAAGCTCCAGTCGGCGCTGCGCGGCGGCACCGGCGCGGCCGCCCGCGCCGAGGTGCGGATCTCCGACAACGCGACGGACTACTCGGCGGAGCGGATCCGGCTGCGGCTGGTCCGGCAGGCGGCGCAGTACCTCGGCGAGGCGCTCGGCAAGGCGTCCTGAGCCCGCCGGTGCGCGGCACTACGCTTCCGGTACCCCGGGTGGCAGTGGGGCCACCGGGAGTGAACGGCTGAGGGGATCCCAGATGCGGGCCGACAGGCGGCAGGACGGCCCGGCGCGGGTGCGCGCCGGGCGCGGGGGAGGGGTGGCAGCAGCCGCGCTGCTGGCGGCGGCCGGGCTGGTCGCGGGCGGCTGTTCGGCCGGCGGGGCGGGAACGCCCGGGGCCGCTCCCTCGGACACCGCCGCCCCGTCCGCGGCCGTCTCCGCGTCCGCCACCGCAGTCGCGTCCGCCCCGCCGCCGGTCACACCGCTGGAGGCGCTGCCCGCCGCCGTGCCGTCCGCGCTCGTCCCCTACTACGGGCAGCGGCTCGCCTGGCAGCCCTGCGACGACGGCTACGAGTGCACCACCTTCCGGGTACCGCTGGACTACGACCGCCCCGCCGACGGCGAGCTCACCCTGGCCGCCGTCCGCGCCCCGGCCGTCCCCGCCGACTCCGCCGCGTCCTCCGCGTCCGGTGGCCGGCTCGGCTCGCTGCTGCTCAACCCCGGCGGCCCCGGCGGCTCGGCCGTCGAGTACGTCGAGGGGGCGGCCCGCACCTACGACCCCGCCGTACGCGCCCGGTACGACCTGGTCGGCCTGGACCCGCGCGGGGTCGGCCGCAGCTCCCCGGTCACCTGCCTGAGCGGCGACCGGATGGACGCGTACACCGCCGTCGACATCACCCCCGACGACCCGGCCGAGGTCGACGCCCTGGTGGCCGCCGCCAAGGAGTTCGCCGAGGGCTGCCGGCAACGGTCCGGCCCGCAGCTCGGCCATCTGAGCACCGTCGAGGCGGCGCGCGACCTCGACGTGCTGCGCGCCCTGCTCGGCGACGAGCGGCTCAACTACGTCGGCAAGTCCTACGGCACCTTCCTCGGCGCGACCTACGCGGGCCTGTTCCCGAGCCGCACCGGCCGGATGGTGCTCGACGGCGCGATGGACCCCTCGCTCGACTCGCTGGCCGGCAACCGCACCCAGGCGGGCGGCTTCGAGACCGCCTGGACCGCCTTCGCCCGGGACTGCGCCACCCGCGAGGACTGCCCGCTCGGCCGCACCGAGCAGCAGGCCGGCGAGCAGCTCGCCGCCCTGTTCGCGGCGGTCGACGCGCACCCGCTGCCGACCACCGGCGGCGCCCGCCGGCTCAGCGAGGCGCAGGCGACCACCGGCGTCATCCAGGCCATGTACGCGGACTTCCTCTGGCCCCGGCTGCGCACCGCGCTCGCCGACGCCCGGGCCGGCGACGGCACCGGCCTGCTCAAGCTCTCCGACGCGTACTACGGGCGGGAGGCGGACGGCTCCTACCCCAATCTGATGTTCGCGAACACGGCGGTGAACTGCCTCGACCTGCCCGCGCCGTTCGCGGGCCCGGAGGACGCCGCGCGGGCGGTGCCGGACTTCGAGCGGGCCTCGCCGCGGTTCGGCCGGGACATGGCCTGGATGGCGCTGACCTGCACCTACTGGCCGGTCCGGGCCACCGGCGCGCCGCACACCGTCCGGGCCGCCGGCGCCACGCCGATCGTGGTCGTCGGCACCACCCGGGACCCGGCCACCCCGTACGCGTGGGCCCGGGCGCTGGCCGGCCAGCTGGAGTCCGGGCGGCTGCTGACGTACGACGGGGACGGCCACACCGCGTACGGCCGTCACGACGCCTGCCTCGACGGAGCGGTCAACCGCTACCTGCTGGCCGGCGAGGCCCCGGAGAACGGGAAGCGTTGCGGCCCCTGAGGAAGCGGCCGGTACGACGTTAGGATGAGCGCCCCCTCATCGCTCTCCCACCCCCACCGGAGCCCACCGTGCTCGGAGTCAACGACCTGACGACGTACGTCCTCGGCGCCCTCGTCATCGTCCTCCTCCCCGGCCCCAACTCCCTCTACGTGCTCTCCGTCGCCGCCCGCAAGGGCGTCCGCACCGGGTACCGCGCCGCCGCCGGCGTCTTCGTCGGCGACTTCACGCTCATCAGCCTGACCGCACTCGGCGCCGCCTCCCTCCTGGAGGCCAACCCGGCCGTCTTCGCGGTGGTGAAGTTCGGCGGCGCGGCCTATCTGCTCTGGATAGGCATCGGCATGCTGCGCGCTGCCCGCCAGCTCTGGCACGAGCACCGCGCCGACCCCGGGGCCGCCACCGCCGAGTCCGCCGCCGACCCCGCCGAGTCCGCCGAACGCCCGTTCCGCCGCGCCCTGGTGATCAGCCTGCTGAACCCCAAGGCCATCCTCTTCCTGCTCTCCTTCTTCACCCAGTTCGTCGACCCCTCCTACGGCCGCCCGGTGCTCTCCTTCACCCTCCTCGGCGGCATCCTGCAGACCTTCAGCTTCCTCTACCTCTCGCTGCTGATCTTCGCGGGAACCTCCCTCGCCAGTGCCTTCCGCCGCCGCAAGCGCCTCTCCGCCGGCCTCACCAGCGGCGTCGCCGCCCTCTTCGCCGGCTTCGCCGCCAAGCTCGCCGTCTCCTCCGCCTGACCCCACCGGGGTATCGCGTTACGGATCACCCGCCAACCTGTGTAGACTGGCCCGCGTTGCCAGGACTTCCTGCAACGGCGCCGCCTTAGCTCAGTTGGCCAGAGCAACGCACTCGTAATGCGTAGGTCGCGGGTTCGAATCCCGCAGGCGGCTCTCCGGCGAACCCCAGGTCATTCCTCTGACCTGGGGTTTTCGCGTTCTCTCGGATAGCGGGAGAGGGCTTGCCGTGCCTGAGGTGCCCATGGCCGGGATTGGCCGGTCACGGTTCGTGTCCGGCATGAAATGGCATGCCGGACAGTTGCTGCTGCAGGCGATGAACGATGAACCTCGATGCGGAGGTGCGTGAGTTGAGTGCGAGCACCGCGGGGGATGCCGTGCTGCGGGGGCGGTTACTGGGGCAACTCGAATTGTCGGGCCGCGAGGGGAGGGTCCTGCGGCCGACGGCCGGCAAGCACAGGGTGATCCTGGCCAAGCTCATGCTGCGGGCGGGGAACAGCGTTCCGGCCTCGGACCTGATGACCTGCCTGTGGGACGAGGTGCCGCCGCCCACCGCCAAGGAGGCCTTCTACGTCCATCTCATGCGCCTGCGCAAGGAGATGGCCAGGACCCTGGGGGCGGCCGACGGCCTCCTGACCGGGCCCGGGGGCTACCGGCTCGACATCGATCCGGCGGACATCGACGTCTTCGTCTTCCGTCGCACCGTACGGGAGGCGCAGGCCGCCGAGCGCCGGGGAGACCCCTCCGACGCTGTCGCGCTGCTGCGCCAGGCCGAGACGCTGTGGAGCGGCCCGGCCCTCGCCGACGTACCGTCCGACCTCCTCCAGCGCGGCGAGGGGGCCCGGCTGGACGAGGAACGGGCGCAGGCGGTCGAGCGGCGCACGGACCTGGAACTCGCGATGGGGCACCACACCGGGCTGGTCGCCGAGCTGCGTGCCCTGACCGCACGCCATCCCTCCCGCGAGCGCCTGTGGGGACAGCTGATGCTCGCCCTGTACCGGGACAGCCGGCAGGCCGAGGCGCTGGACTGCTACCGGCACGCCCGCACCATCCTGCGGGAGGGCTTCGGTCTGGAGCCGGGCGACGAACTCGGCCGGCTGCACCACCAGATCCTCCAGCGGACCGTACCGCCGCTCGGGACGTCCCCCGCGTCGTCCCCTGACCCGGTCCCGGCGCCGGCGGGTGGGCTGCCGACGGAGCACGGAACCGGGGCACCCGGCCACGAAGCGGCGAACCGGGGCCCCGCCTGGGTGGCGCAGTGCCAACTGCCGCCCGACACGCCGGACTTCGTCGGGCGCGGCCGCGAGCTGCGGGACATCGAGCAGATCCTGCTGTCGGCCACCGAGACGACCGCCGTACCGGTGGCCGTCCTCTCGGGGCCGCCCGGCGTGGGGAAGAGCGCGCTCGCCGTCCGCGTCGCCCACCGGATGCGCTCCTGCTTCCCCGACGGTCAGTGGTACGTCCACCTGCCCGGCACCGCAGGGCGCCCCGACGCGGCCAGCGACGCCCTCGCCGATCTCCTGCGGCTCACCGGCACCGCGTCGCACAGCGTTCCGGAAGGACAGGCCGCCCGCGCCGCCGCCCTCCGCGCCCGGCTCGCCGATCGCAGGGTGCTGCTCATCATCGACGGCGCCGGCAGCCTGGAGGACGTCCTTCCGCTCCTGCCCGGCGGGCCCGACAGCGCCGTACTCGTCACCAGCCGGCGGGTGCTGACCGGCCTGCCCGGCGCGCTGCAGGTACGCCTGACTCCGCTCACGGCAACCGAGGCCGGTCGACTCCTCGCCGCGCTCGTGGGCGACCGGGCGGAGAAGGAGCCCGACGCGGCGGGGGAGATCGCCGCCCTCTGCGGCCACCTGCCCCTCGCCCTGCGCATCGCCGGGGCCCGCGCGGCCACCCGCCCCGAGGCCTCGCTGTCCCGCTTCGCCCACCGCCTGCGCGACCGCCAGCGTCTGCTGGACGAACTGCGGGCCGACTCCATGCACCTGCGCGCCAGCATGGAACTCAGCTACACCGGACTGTCGGAACAGGTCCGCTCGGCCTTCCGCGCCCTCGGCCTGCTCGACGGATCCGCCTTCCCCGACTGGGTCCTCGCCGCCCTCGTCGGTCACGAACAGGACGCCGACCCCCTCATCGAGGAACTCGTGGGGGCCAGCCTCATCATGACCGTCGGGCACGACCGCACCGGCGAACCCTGCTACCGCATGCACGACCTGCTGCACGTCTACGCGTCCGACCTCGCCGCGTCCGACCCCGCGGACGACCGCCGCGCCGCGCTGCGCCGCCTGCTCGACGCCCTCCTCCAGATCGGATCCGCGGCACACACCCGGCACCGGCGGATCATCTGGGGACGCCGGGCCGAACCGAGTGCGGACGACGCGTCGTCCGGGACCGTCGTCGTCCCGGGGCAGTGCATCGACCGGCTCACCGCGGACCCACTGGCCTGGGACGAATCGGTGCGCCAGATCGCCATCTTCATGGTCGAACGGTCCTGCGAGCTCGGCTGGTACACCGATGCTCACCGCCTCGCCGAACTGGTGTCGGTGACGACGCCGCTGGAGTTCCAGCGGATGTACGGCGCGGTCCTCTGCGCCGCCCGCGCGGCCGGTGACGAACTCCTTCTCGCCCGCGCACAGTTCGCCCAGGCGCGGCTCATGGTCGACCAGCGCGCGGAGGCCTCCGCGGAGGCGCTCCAGAAGTGTCTCGTCGACTTCGAACGGATGGGCGCGGACTACGAGGCCTGCCACGTCCTCGTCTGGCTCTCCCTGTGGCACACCCTGCGGGACGAGGGGTTCCTGGCCCGTCGGTACGCCGCCCGCGCCCAGGATCTCGCGGGGACCTTCGGCGCCGACGCGGGCCGTGCCCTCGCCGTACCCGAGTTCGTCGCGGCGCTCGGCACCGACCCGCGAAGCCAGGAGCCGGTGCCCGCCTTCGAACGCGTCTGGCCCTGCCGCGAGACGGCGCACAGCCACCCGCGAACGTCCGAATGCTCCTTCAGATGACCCCGGAGCCCGGGCTCCACCTGCAGTGTTAGACGGATGTCAGGAGGCGCGTTAGGAACCCGATCATAGCCTGGCCCCACTTGTCTTCTGGGGGAGGGCCGACGGGGATGACACGCGAAACCAGCGAGGCACTGGCGGTTGCTGCTGCGTACCTGTACGTCCGGCGCATCGAGGACTATCCGCACACCACCGGGGCCGGGGAGATCCTGGACCTCGGTTCCGGGCTCTACGTCCACGGCCACGACACCATCGCGGACTTGGCTGCACGCATCGCCGAAGCACTGCCCGGCGCCGAGGACGCGCTGCGCGAGAACCTGCGGCTGTCCGCAGCCGACGCCCCGGCCCTGTACGTCTTCTCCCGCCACGCGGACGGCGCGACCCGCCACACCCCGCTCGTGGACCTGCATCGGGTTGGTGTGGGTGTGGGTGGGCGGAGTGTGGTGGAGGTTTTCGGGGACTGGGTGGGGCGGTCGCCGGGGGCGGTGGCGGTTGTTGGTGAGGGTGTTCGGTGGTCGTTTGCGGAGTTGGATCGTCGGGCTTGGGTGTTGGCGGG
>NZ_JBHVPZ010000032.1:0-90485 GCF_042887135.1 Kitasatospora sp. NPDC057965 | reverse complement strand
GTGCGCGGCGGTCGGTGGCCGCCCGGGCGCCGCTCCGGCGGCGCCGGGCTGCCGGGCGCAGGACCGGCAGCGCGCCCTCCGCGCGGCACGGTTCGCCCGGTCGGCGCCCCGGCCGTCGTCCGCGGTGGTGGGCGGCTGCCGGCGGGGCCGCTTCCGGGGCGTGTGCGCAGAGGGGGCGGAGCGTCGTGGCCGCTGACGTCCTGGCGGTCGCGGCGGGTGGCCCGGGCCCGTCCGGTCGCCACCGGAGCGGCGTCCCCGACCGTCCCCCCGGCCGGGCCCGTTCCGCCCGGCGGCCGGTACCGGTACCGGGCTACGCCTCGCCGCGCGCCATCGCGATCAGGCGGTCGAGCACCTTGCCCCCGCTGACCCGCAGGCCGTCGTGCTCCCACTCGTTGGTGATCCAGGTCCGCAGCCCCCGCACGGCCCGCGCGGTCTCCAGCGAGTCGGCGGTGTCGACGTACATGTCGTCGTGGTACACGGCCGCCACCACCGGCACGTCGTTGGCGGCCAGCCGGGCCGGATCATAGAGGTCGGGCCAGTCGGTGCGGGCGGCCAGCAGCTCCGCGGTCTCCTTCAGCGGGCGCAGCGCCGGGTCGGTGTCGAACATCCAGGGGTAGATCATCTCCCCGGTGAACAGCACCGGCGCGCCGGACTCCAGCGCGGCCCGGGCGTCGAACTCCGGGAACTCCGCGCGGACGCGTGCGGCGGACCAGCCGGTGCCGGCCGGGTCCACCGAGCGCTGGCCGTAGATCGACTCGTGCAGGACGGCGTAGAGCGGGCCCTGCGCGAAGGAGAGCTGCGCCTGGGCGCCGGCGAGGAAGGTGTCGGAGAGCTCGGGGCCGGCCGGGCCCTCCACCCAGGCCTCCTCCAGCAGGTAGTGGAGGGTCCCGGAGCCGCTGCCGCCGCCGAGCAGCAGCCCGAGCGCCTGGAAGGCCTCGACGGTGAGCCGGCCGCCGTCGGGCAGGTCGGCGGGGGCGTCGGCGAGGTGCGCGGCGATCCGCCGCACCGCCTCGACGTCCTGCGGGAAGCGCGCGTAGTGGCCCTCGTTCTTGCGGACGACGCGCGGGTAGGCGGCCCGGTAGACGTCGTCGGCGGAGCTGCGCAGGCCGGCCAGGCCACCGGTGACGAAGGCCTGGTCCAGGCCCTCGGGAGCGATGGAGAGGTAGGTGAGGGTGCAGAAGCCGCCGAAGCTCTGACCGAGCACGCTCCACCGGCGGTCGTCGCCGAGCAGCCGACGGCGGATCAGCTCGGCGTCCCGCACGATCGAGTCGGCCCGGAAGTGCGCCAGGTAGTCCGCCTGCTCCTTGGCGCCGCCCCGCCGGGCCAGCGTCTGCCGGGTCGCGGGGGTGGACCGCCCGGTGCCGCGCTGGTCGAGCAGGAGCACCCGGTAGTCGTCGAGCGCGCGCTCCAGCCAGCCGTCCCGGCCGAGCGGGCGGCCGGCCTTGCCGCCCGGGCCGCCCTGGAGGAACAGCAGCCACGGCAGACCGGTGTCCCCGGTGCGGTCCGCGGCGACCACCTCACGGGCGTACACCTCGATCTGCTCGCCCTGCGGGGCGGCGTGGTCGAGCGGCACCCGGAAGACGTGGTCGGTGAAGGCAATCCCGGGCAGCCGGCTGGCGGTGGACATACAACTCCTCGGTCTCTGCTGGTCACAGCGGTCGCGCCGGCCCCGGCCGGGGTTGCCGGTGACGGGGCCGCGACCACCGCACCGTATCCTGACCGCGGCCCGGGGCCGCCCCGACGGCCACCGCCCGCGACCGCCCACCCGGCGGCCCGTGCGGCCGGGCACGACGGACCGGCAGCGGCAGCGGTTCGGCCGGCGGCCACGCCGCTCGGGCCGGTACGGGTGCCCGGTCGACCCGGCGGGCGTGACCTGCCGCCGGTCTCCGGCGTTCACTCCGGGGGCCTTGTGCCCGCGCGCCGACCGCCCCGCGGGGAACGGGCGCCGGTGCCGGACCGGGTTCCGGCGCCGTCACCGGCGCGGGCGGACCGCGGGGCCCGGCGGTGTGCCGGGCGGTACGGCGGCGACCGGGCGCGAGGACGCCCGGCGGCGAACGACGCGGGGCCGGTACCGACTCGGTACCGGGCGCCGCTTGGCACGGCCCGGCACCGGGTACGGCCAGACACGGCACAGCGGTCGGCGGGGTGTCCGCCGACCCGACACCAGCACGCACGCGATCGAACATGCTCGCGGCCCACCGGCCCTGACCGGCCACCGGACCGCCGAGGGGAGGAGAGTCCGGTGACCGCGATCAGGCCACCACAGGCCACGCCGGCCGAGAGTGTGGTCGGCGCACCGAGACCGGTCGGCCGGCCGGAGCAGGCCCAGCCGGCCGGCCCCGGCGGCCCGGCCCGGCCCGCGCCGCCGCGCCCGCAGCCGGCCGCCACCCACCACGCGGTGCTCTGTGTGAACGCGCCCGCGATGGCGGCCTCGGGCCCCGACGGCCAGCTGCGCGGACACGGCCTGCACGGCTTCTACCGCGCCGGGGTCCGGGTGGTCGCCCGGATGGAGCTGCGCCTCGGCGGGGTCGAGCCGCTGCCGCTCCAGGGCACCCTGACCTCGGCGGCCCAGGCCCGCTTCCTGGGCGCCGTCCGCCTCCCCGGCGACCTCGACCCGGACCCGGCGCTCACCGTCGAGCGGGTGCGCCACGCCGACGGAGTGGAGAGCGTCACGGTGCGCAACGCCGGCAGCCGTCCGGCCCGGCTGCCGCTGGAGATCGCCCTCGCCACCGACCTCGGCCCGGTCGGCGAGATCGCCGCCGGCCACCGCCCCCCGGACCTGCCCGGCCAGGTGCAGTCCGCGGGGCTGCGCTGGGCGGGGCCCACGCACAGCGCCACGGTCAGCGCCCAGCCCTCGCCGCACGCCGTGCTGGCCGGAGCTGGCGTGCTGCGCTGGGACCTGGAGGTCCAGCCGGGTGGGCGCTGGTCGGTCGAGCTGCGGGCCGTGCTGGAGGCCACGGCGCCCGCGCCGCGCCCGCCGGGCGGCCGCGGTGCCGGGGTCCCGCTGCCGTGGGCCGAGCCCGAGGTGCGCTGCGACGACCCGCGCGCGGGGCTGGTGGTGTCGCGTTCCCTGGACGCCCTTGGCGGGCTGCTCTTCGCCGACCCCGACCGCCCCACCGACCTCTACCTGGCCTCCGGCGCGCCCTGGCGGTTCGGCCTGGCCCCGGCCGACGCGCTGTGGGCGGCCCGGCTGACCCTGCCGCTCGGCACCCGGCTCGCCGCCGGCACCCTGCGCGCCCTGGCCCGCCGTCAGCAGCCCGCCGGCGCACCCGGCCAGGGCCCCCGCCGCCCCGACGGGCTGCTCCCCGGCGCGCTGCGGCACGGCGGCCCCGAGCTGCCGCCGACCTGCACCGCCACCGAGGCGACCCTGCTGTTCGTCACCGTGCTGGCCGAGGCCTGGCGCTGGGGCCTGTCCCGGGCCGAGGTGGCCGAACTCCTCCCGGCCGCCGAGCGCGCGCTCGGCGCGCTGCGCGAAGGTCTGGTGGACGGCTTCGTCACCGACCTGAGCCGCCCCGTCGAGGAGCGGTCGGCGCACCCGGTGCCGGCCCGGGCCGAGGTGCAGGCCCAGGCGCACCGGGCCGCGCTGCACGGCGCCGAACTGCTGGAGGCCTTCGGACGGCCCGGCGCCGAGGAGTGGCGCGGCTGGGCGGCCGCCCTGCGCGGCCGGTTCCGCGACCGGTTCTGGGTGGACGACCTCTCGGGCGGCCGCCCCGCCGCCGGGCTCGCCCCGGGCGGCCAGCCGCTGCCCGCCGTCGCCGCCGCCCTGGTCCACCTCCTCGACCCGGGCCTGTCCGCCGACGGCGGCCGGCACGAGAGCCTGCTGGACCGCGAGCAGACCAGGCTGCTCGCCCAGCGGTTGGCCGCGCCCGAACTCGACAGCGGCTGGGGGCTGCGCACGCTCAGCGCCAAGTCGCCCCGGTTCAACCCGCTGGGCCACCGCAGCGGGGCGGTGCGCGTCCACGAGACCGCCCTCGCCGTCGCCGGGCTCGCGGAGGCCGGTTACGAGAACGAGGCCGGGGCCCTGCTGGAGGGGCTGCTCGCCGCCGCCGCCCACTTCGAGGGCCGGCTGCCCGAGATGTACGCGGGGGAGCAGTGGACGCCCGGCTGTCCGCCGGTGCCGCACCCCGGTGCCTGTCGGCCGGCGGCGGTCTCGGCCGCCGGGGCCGCGCACGCGGTGTTCGCGCTCGCCGGGGTCCGGCCGGACGTCCCCGGCGGGCGGGTGCTGGTCCGCCCGGCCAGCACGGCGCCGCTCGGGGAACTGGAACTGACGGGGCTGCGGGTGGCCGGCGAGCCGTTCTCGGTGCGGGTCAGCCGGATCGGCGTGGCGATGGTCGAGGAGGCCTCCGCCGAGCTCCAGCTGGTGGCCCGCTGACGCGGTCTCCGTCCCCACCGCCCGGGCGCGGGCCGGACTCCACCGGCCCGCGCGGGGCGGACGGCGTGAACGGACCGCCGCAGTACGGCCCGTCCGCGGGCCTGTGCTTATCGTCAGAGAGACGACTATGATCGTCGCCATGTCGCGTTATGACCCGTCGGCCTTCCCGCCCTTCGCTGTCACGGTCGACCTGGTCGTGCTGACGGTGCGCGAGCACGCGCTCTGCGCCCTGCTGGTCCGCCGGGGTGAGCCGCCCTACCAGGGCTACTGGGCGCTCCCCGGGGGATTCGTGCGCCCCGACGAGGGACTGGCCGAGGCCGCCTCGCGGGAGCTGGCCGAGGAGACCGGTCTGCGCGCCTACTCCGCCCCCGGCCACGAAGCGACCGGGCCCGGCACCGCCGGCGCCCACCTGGAACAGCTCGCCACCTACGGCCACCCGCAGCGCGACCCCCGGATGCGGGTGGTCAGCGTGGCCTACCTGGTGCTGGCGCCCGACCTGCCGACCCCGCGCGCCGGCGGCGACGCCAGCGGCGCCCGCTGGGCCCCGGTCACCGAACTCCTCGGCCCGAACCAGGTCGACGGCGTCCCGCTCGCCTTCGACCACGGGCTGATCCTGGCGGACGGGGTGGAGCGGGCCCGCTCCAAGATCGAGTACTCCTCGCTCGCGACGGCCTTCTGCTCGGCCGAGTTCACCGTCGGCGAGCTGCGCCGGGTCTACGAGGCGGTCTGGGGCGTGGTCCTCGACCCGCGGAACTTCCACCGCAAGGTGACCGGCACCCCCGGCTTCCTGTTGCCCTCCGGTGGGACGACGACCCGTCAGGGCGGACGCCCGGCCCAGCTGTTCACCTCCGGCGGGGCCAATGCGCTCAACCCGCCGATGCTGCGCCCGGAGTCCTGAGCCGCCGCGCCGGGAGCCCTGAGCCCCTCGCGGCCGGTGGTCCGAACGTCCAGGTCGCAGGATCGGATTGTCCCCTGATCGGGTGAGGTGTGCGGGCGCTGGGCCCGCGCCGCTCCCGTAATGCCCGGAATCGCCGCCGCGGCCCCCTAATGTGCTGGCGCGGAACCGTACCGGCGCGATCCGGCGCCGCGCGGACCAGGTCGGCCGAGGGCATGGGAGCAGCCAGCGATGATCCAGATCACCGGACTGACCAAGGTCTACCGCCGGGGCGTTCCACCGGCACTCCTGGACCTGACCTTCGACGCCCGCCCGGGCACGGTGACGGCGCTGCTCGGTCCCGAGGGGGCGGGCAAGTCGACCGCGCTGCGGCTGATGCTGGAACTCGAACGAGGCCGGGGCGTCACGCTCTTCGCCGGCCGCACCTACCGCCGGCTGCGGCGGCCCGAGCACGAGGTCGGCGTGCTCCTCGCCGGAGCGGGCGGCGCGCCGGGGGCGGCGGAGACCGTCGGACACCCCGACCGGAAGGCCCGGGGACACCTCAGGATGCTGGCCGCGGCCGTCGGGGTGCCGGCCCGGCGGGCCGACGAACTGCTGGAACAGACCCGGCTCGCGGCCGTCGCCGACCAGCGCCTGCGCACCTTCTCGCCCGGCATGCACCGCCGGCTCGCGCTCGCCGCCGCGCTGCTCGGCGAGCCCGGCACGCTGCTCCTGGACGCGCCCACCGAGGGGCTCTCCCCGCGCAACGTGGAGTGGTTCCACTCCTTCCTGCGCTCGTTCGCCGCCGCCGGTGGCACGGTGCTGGTCACCACCCGCACCCCGCAGGAGGCCGCCGCTCTCGCCGACCGGGTGATCACCCTGGACGAGGGCCGGATGGCGGCCGACCAACCGCTGCCGGAGTTCCGGCGCACCAGGCTCAGCCCCGAGGTCGCCGTCCGGGGACCGCAGATGGCCCGGCTCGCCGATCTGCTGGCGGGCCACGGCGCGCAGGTCCGCCGGGACGGCGGGGCGGGGCTCGCGGTGGCCGGGATCGGGCGGACCGAGATCGGCGAACTCGCCTACCGGCACGGCATCCTGCTGCACGAGCTCGCCGACCGGGTGGTCGAGCAGCCCGCTCCCAGGGCCGCCCTGCCGGTCGGCTCCGGACGGTCGGGCCACCTCCGGCCCCAGGCCGGGCCCGCACCGGTCCGGCCGTCGAAGCCCCGGGCGGCGGGGGACGGGGCCGAGGAACGTCCGGGCGACCGGGTCGCGGTGCCGGCCGCGGCACCGGCGACGGCAGCGGTGATGGCACCGGCGGCAGCCGAGCGGACGACGGCGCTGCCGGTGGTCCGGCCGCCGGCGGAGGAAGTGGTGCCGGAGAGAGCGGTGCCGGAAAGAACCGTTCCGGAGAAGGCCGCGACGGTGATGCGGCGGGGCGCCGTCGATCGGGAGCGGGACCCGGCGCCCACCCTCGCGCTGCCGGTCGCGGCCCCGGCGGGCCTCTCGGCCGCGACCGCGCTGTCGGCGCTGACCGCCCGCAGCGGGATCCGGGCCGTCCCCCGGCGCGCGGCCGCCGAGCGCGGGCGGGCCCTGCCGGCGGCCGGCGGTGGGCGTCGGGAGGAGGAGGGCTCGCCGGTCGTCGCCGTGGACCGGCTCTTCCGGGACGGGCCGACCGGTGCCGTCCGCCCGGCGGACGGTCGCCCCGGCGAGGCCACGGACCTCAGGACGGACGACACCATCCGCCTGGGCCGCGTCGCGCACCCGCCTGCGGCGCACCTTCCCGCCGTCCAGCCGCCCGTCGCGAAGCCGCCCGCCGCTCGTCCGGCCACCGAGCAGCTGCCCGCCGAGGCCCCCGTCGTTCCCCTGACCTCTGACCTTCGGAGCGAGTGAACCGTGCGAGTTCTGGCCTACGAGCTGCGCCGGGTGCGCGGCCTGCGTTCGACCTGGCTGCTGCTCGGCCTGGTGCTGATCGCCGACGCCGTGGTCGCGGGCGTGCTGGCGAACCGGACCGCCGACGGCGAGCTGGACGGTGCGGCGGCGGTGCGGCTGCTGACGGCGGCGGTCCCGCTGGTGCCGTTGCCGTTCGCGGCGCTGGGGGCCGGGCTGCTGGGCGCGCTGTCGTACGGGCACGAGGTCCGGCACCCGGGGCTGGCGGCCTCCCAGGTGGGCTGTCCGCGCCGGGTGCGGATGCTGGCGGGCAAGCTGCTGGTGACCGGCGCGGTCGCGGCGCTGCTGGCGCCGCTGACGCTGCTGGTCGACGCGGTGACCGTGCACTTCGCGCTGCCGGCCGGGGTGGCGGTCGAGGCCTGGTCGGACCCGGACGCGCTCTCCGGGCGGGTCGTGCGGGCGCTGGCCCTGGCCGGCCTGGGCGGGGCGGACGCGCTGCCGGGGGCGCTGGCGCCGCTGGCGCTCGGGGCCGGGCACGGGACGCCGGCCGCGCTGCTGGCGTTCGTCCTGCTGGTGGTCGTGGCGGCCTGGACCGGGGTGCTGGCCGCCGCGCTGACCCGCAGCACGGTCGCCGGGATGCTGCTGCTCTGCGCGCTGCCGCCGCTGCTGGAGTCCGGGGTGACGCTGCTGCTGCGGTGGACCGGGACGCCCTGGCCGGCCCGGGCGGCGGAGCTGCTGCCGTTCCACTCCGGGATCGAGTGGGCGTACGGATGGGTGTACGGCGGGGGCCGCCGGGTTGCGGCGGGCGGTTCGGTGCTGTCCGATCCGGCGCTGCTGGCCGCGGTGACGGCGCCGGCCTTCGTGTTGCTGCTGGTCACCCTGGCGGTGCAGGTCAGACGCCGCGCGCTGTGACTCCCGGCCCGCCGGGGGCGGTTCGTCAAGATCGACCAAGGGTGACCGCAATGCGTGCTTCGCCCTGATAAGAAGTCAATTATCCAGTCACGGTCGATCACCCTTTCGTGTGCTTTTCACGAGAATTCTCAAGCTGCGCCCGCCGATCGCCGACAAAGGACCTGTGAACACCCTTGCGCACCCCACCATGACCCCCGCCCGTTCCGTCGACGGGGCCATCCCCGGCCCCGCCGACCTGGACCGCTTCTCCTACGCCGACCGGCCCACCCCGCCGGCGCCCCGCTGGGAGGGCGCCGAGTCGGACCTCGCCCGGGTCGGCCGCAAGACCACCAGCAGCCGCGGCCGCGGCCTGCACGGCCAGCTCGTCCAGCAGCTCGGCCAGATGATCGTCTCCGGCGACCTCGGCGCCGACCGGCCGCTCGTCCCCGAGGAGATCGGCCAGCGGTTCGAGGTCTCCCGCACCGTCGTCCGCGAATCGCTGCGGGTGCTGGAGGCCAAGGGCCTGGTCAGTGCCCGCCCCAACGTCGGCACCCGGGTCCGCCCGGTCAGCGACTGGAACCTGCTCGACCCGGACATCATCGAGTGGCGCGCCTTCGGCCCGCAGCGCGACGAGCAGCGCCGGGAGCTGTTCGAGCTCCGCTGGGCGATCGAGCCGCTGGCCTCCCGGCTCGCCGCCGGGCACGGCCGGGAGGACGTCCAGCAGCGGCTGGCCGAGCTGGTCGAGATCATGGGGCACGCCTGCGCCCAGGCGGACCTCGCCACCTACGCCCGGGCCGACGCCGAGCTGCACGGGCTCGTGCTGCAGCTCGCGGGCAACCGGATGCTGGAGCACCTCTCCGGGATCGTCGCCTGCGCGCTCCAGGTGTCCGGCGGTCCGGCCACCTCGTGCGAGCGGCCCTCGGAGCCCTCGGTCGGGCTGCACGCCCGGCTGGTGGACGCGCTCGGCACCGGCGACGGCACCGCCGCCGAGACCGCGATGCGGGCGCTGCTCACCGTCCACCCCGAGATCGAGCCCTCCGTCCCGGCACCCCGGGAGCACTGAGCGGACCGTTCGGCGACCGGGCGCCGCACCTCCGCCCCGCGACCCGTCCACGGACCGCCCCGTCATGATCCGTCCGACCGCGACCGTCCCCGCGGCCTTGCGCCGCTCCCTCCGCGACCCGGGCCCTCCGGCTGCCGCCACGGTGCAGCCGGGGGGCCTCCGCGCTTTCGCCGGAGGCCGCCGGCGGAGCCGAATGTCGTGTCCATGGAGAATGGTTGGTGCGCGGGTGGGGGATGATGGAAGTCGGCCCCGGGCCGCGGGGCGCCGTTGGGTGTGACCCGCGACACGAAGGCCATGCGTAACACTTGACGAGTAGCAGCGATGTGTCCTGAGCGGAAGCAGCTCCGGAATACCCCAACATGTCAGAATGCTGTGTTGGTCTGCGGCGCTGCTGCCGTCCTGCAAACCCAGTCCTCAAGCCCGAGTCGGTCGGAATCGACACCGCGTGCCCGACACGCGTTTTCCTTCCCCGCCCGCTCGGGCGGCCGGTACGGGTTCGAGTCCACTCATCGTCCGAGAGGTTGTTCGTGTCGGCCAGCACATCCCGTTCGCTTCCCCCCGAGATCGCCGAGTCCGCGGCTCTGCTGGCGCTCATCGAGCGGGGCAAGGCCCAGGGGCAGATCGCCGGTGACGACGTGCGCCAGGCGTTCGAGGCGGACCAGATCCCGGTCACCAAGTGGAAGAACGTCATGCGCAGCCTCAACCAGGTGCTGATTGAGGAGGGGGTGGACCTCATGGTCAGCGCGGCCGAACCGGCCGGCGCCAAGCGCAAGAGCGTTGCTGCCAAGAGCCCCACCAAGCGCACGGCGACCAAGGCGGTCACCACCCGGACCCCGGCCGCTCCGTCGGCCCCGACCAAGCCGCCCGTGCGCATCGCGCCCGGTGCGACCATCTCCACCCCGGCGGTCGCGGCCGCCGCGGCGCCGGTCGGCACCGTGTCCGCGGAGATCACCTCCGACGCGACGGCCCCGGCTGCCGAGGCGAAGGCCGCTCCGGCGAAGAAGGCGGCCCCGGCCAAGAAGGCCGCCGCCAAGAAGACCGCCGCGCCGGCCAAGAAGGCCGCCGCCAAGAAGACCGCTGCCGGCAAGACGGCCAAGGGCGACGAGGAGCTGCTCGGCGACGAGGAGCTGCTGGAAGAGGTGGCCCTGCCGGGCGACAAGCCCGGTACCGAGGGCGACGCCCCGGAGGAGGAGTCGGAGGGCTTCGTCCTCTCCGACGACGACGAGGACGACGCGCCGGCCCAGCAGGTCGCCGTCGCCGGTGCCACCGCCGACCCGGTCAAGGACTACCTGAAGCAGATCGGCAAGGTCCCGCTGCTCAACGCCGAGCAGGAGGTCGAGCTCGCCAAGCGGATCGAGGCCGGCCTGTTCGCCGAGGACAAGCTCTCGGCCGCCGACAAGCTCGCCCCCAAGCTCAAGCGCGAGCTGGAGATCATCGCCGAGGACGGCCGCCGCGCCAAGAACCACCTGCTGGAGGCCAACCTCCGCCTGGTCGTCTCGCTGGCCAAGCGCTACACCGGTCGCGGCATGCTCTTCCTGGACCTCATCCAGGAGGGCAACCTCGGTCTGATCCGTGCGGTCGAGAAGTTCGACTACACCAAGGGCTACAAGTTCTCCACCTACGCGACCTGGTGGATCCGCCAGGCGATCACCCGCGCGATGGCCGACCAGGCCCGCACCATCCGTATCCCGGTGCACATGGTCGAGGTCATCAACAAGCTGGCCCGCGTCCAGCGCCAGATGCTCCAGGACCTGGGCCGCGAGCCCACCCCGGAGGAGCTGGCCAAGGAACTCGACATGACCCCGGAGAAGGTCATCGAGGTCCAGAAGTACGGTCGCGAGCCCATCTCGCTGCACACCCCGCTGGGCGAGGACGGCGACAGCGAGTTCGGTGACCTCATCGAGGACTCCGAGGCGGTCGTCCCGGCCGACGCGGTCTCCTTCACCCTGCTCCAGGAGCAGCTGCACTCGGTGCTGGACACCCTGTCCGAGCGCGAGGCGGGCGTGGTCTCGATGCGCTTCGGCCTGACGGACGGTCAGCCGAAGACGCTGGACGAGATCGGCAAGGTGTACGGGGTCACCCGTGAGCGCATCCGCCAGATCGAGTCGAAGACCATGTCCAAGCTGCGCCACCCGTCGCGCTCCCAGGTGCTGCGCGACTACCTGGACTGATCACCCGCTGGACTGATCACCGGCACCGGTCACCGGTGCCGAACGGAAGGCCCGGAGCCCTGCGCTCCGGGCCTTCCGGCCGTTCGGGGCGGGTGGGCGTCATCGTCCGGGTGGCCGTTGTCGCTCGTCCGGGTGATGCCTCGGCGGTGATCGGTCGCGGACCGTAGCCGGTCGCCTACGCTGTGCCGGTTGCCTGCTGCCGAGCCACCTGGAGCCACGGTGTCGCCCACCCCGGACCGTCCGGACCGCGTCGATCCACCGACCCCCGCGCCCGCCGCGGCGCCCGTCGCACCCGGGGTCGCGGGCCCGGTGTCCCGGCGGCGCCGGGCCGCCGCGCTGGCGATGCTGGCCGCGCTGCCCGCGCCGCTGCTCGTCCTGGGCCCGTCCGCGCCGGCCGCCCAGGCCCGGCCGCAGGGCCGGATCGTCGGCGGCGGGGCGGTGACCACCGGCGACCACCCGTGGATGGTCGCGCTGTCCAGCCGCCAGCAGTTCGGCTCCGGCCGCTCGGGCCAGTTCTGCGGGGGAGCGCTGGTCACCCCGACCAAGGTGGTCACCGCGGCGCACTGCTTCTACGACGAGTCCAGCGGACGCCGGGTGGAGCGGCCCGGGCTGCGGGTGGTGGTCGGCCGGGACGACCTGCGCGGTTCGGCCGGCCGCGAGGTGGCGGCGCGCACCGTCTGGGTCCACCCCGACTACTCCTTCACCACCAACATGAACGATGTGGCGGTGGTCACCCTGGCCGAGGCGCAGAGCCGTCCGGTGATGGACCTGGTCGGCCAGGGCGAGACGGAGCCCTACCGGCCGGGGACCAGGGCGCAGGTGTACGGCTGGGGGGACACCACCGGCCGCGGCGACTACTCGCCCGCGCTGCGCAGCGTGGACGTGCCGGTCATCCCCGACCAGGCGTGCGCCCAGGCCTACCCGGGCGGCCCGGAGGGACGCTTCGACGCCCGGGGCATGGTGTGCGCGGGTGAGCAGCGGGGCGGCAAGGACGCCTGCCAGGGGGACAGCGGCGGACCGCTGGTGGTCGCCGGCCGGCTCGCCGGGCTGGTCTCCTGGGGGACCGGCTGTGCCGAGGCGGAGCATCCGGGCGTCTACACCCGGATCGCCTCGGTGGCCGACGCGGTGCGTTCCGTTCTGTAACCGCTCTGTAACCGGTCGGGCACCGGGCGCCCCCCTCCGGGCCGCGTCCGGGCCGCGGGCGGGGCGGCGGGTGGAGCCGGTTCGGGAACGACGAAGCCGGACGACCGGCCCCGGAGGGGCGGTCGCCCGGCTCACCCGGTCACGCGCGGTGCGGGACCGGACACACAGCTCGACACTGGTTGCTGTTTGGCGCCTCGGATCAGCGCTCGTCGTCGTCGGCCGTGGCGGACGTGCTGCCCAGGCGGCCGCTCTCGTCCTGTATCTCCACGGCGATCTTCTTGAGCTCGGGCTCGAACTTCCGGCCGTGGTGGGCGCAGAAGAGCAGCTCTCCACCGCTGGCGAGTACGACGCGCAGGTAGGCCTGGGCGCCGCAGCGGTCGCAGCGGTCAGCCGCGGTCAGCGGGCTCGCAGGTGTCAGAACAGTAGTCACGTCGCCTCTTCTCTAGCTCGACGAGCTGTCGTACCAGGGTCAACATCCAACCAGGCCGAAAACGTTCCCGCTCGTGGCTTTTCTTCTCTGAGGATTCTGCTGTGTTGATGAGGACGTGCCCCGGGGGCCGGTGGTTCATGCGTACCGAATCCCAGGATCCGTCCATCGCTCGAACGCCCGATCGGAACCGGGTGCCGGAGTCCGCGTAGCATAATCCTCTGCTGGGTTGGAGCATAAGCCCCGTCCCGGGCCCCGGTAGCCTGCATAACGGCAGTTCCGGAGCCTGTGCCCGGTCCCACGATCCGCCAGGAGCGGTGGTACCGGGAGGAGATGGAGCCCCGGCGACCCGAATCCGGCACGGCCCTTGTTCGCGCAGCGCGTACAAGCTGCGCGGGACGGGCCCGCCGTGCTGTGCACCCAGCGGAGGGGTGCGCACACGCAGGGGAAGCGGCTGTCGGTGCGGCGTGCTGCACTGGCGGACGGTTCCGGACACGTCCGGATGTGACCGATGAGACAGAACTTGACCGAGGAGAGTGCCGCGTGAGTGCCGAAACGACCGTGCCGTCCGCTCTGCTGGCCGGCGACGACGGTTCCAACTACACCGCTCGGCACCTGCTCGTCCTGGAGGGCCTGGAGGCGGTCCGCAAGCGCCCCGGCATGTACATCGGCTCGACCGACAGCCGCGGCCTCATGCACTGCCTCTGGGAGATCATCGACAACTCCGTCGACGAGGCGCTGGGCGGCTACTGCGACCGGATCGAGGTCGTGCTGCACGAGGACGCCTCGGTCGAGGTCCGTGACAACGGGCGCGGCATCCCGGTGGACGTCGAGCCGAAGACCGGGCTGTCCGGCGTCGAGGTCGTGATGACCAAGCTGCACGCCGGCGGCAAGTTCGGCGGCGGCTCCTACGCGGCCTCCGGCGGTCTGCACGGCGTCGGCGCCTCCGTCGTCAACGCGCTCTCCGCCCGCCTGGACGTCGAGGTCGACCGCGGCGGCCACACCCACGCGATCAGCTTCCGCCGCGGCACCCCCGGCATCTTCACCGAGTCCGGGCCGGACGCCCCGTTCGAGCCGGCCAACGGCCTGACCAAGGCCCGCAAGGTGCCCAGGACCCGCACCGGCACCCGGATCCGCTACTGGGCCGACCGGCAGATCTTCCTCAAGGACGCCCGGCTCTCCCTGGAGCACCTGCACGCCCGGGCCCGGCAGACCGCCTTCCTGGTGCCCGGCCTGACCATCGTCGTGCGTGACGAGCGGCTCACCGAGAGCGAGAAGGTCGAGGAGAGCACCTTCCGCTTCGACGGGGGCATCGCCGAGTTCTGCGAGTTCCTGGCGCCGGACAAGCCGATCTGCGACGTGCTGCGGCTGCACGGCGAGGGCACCTTCAAGGAGACCGTGCCCGTCCTGGACGAACTCGGCCACATGACGCCGACCGAGGTCACCCGGCACCTCGGGGTCGACATCGCGCTGCGCTGGGGCGCCGGCTACGACACCACGCTGCGCTCCTTCGTCAACATCATCGCCACCCCCAAGGGCGGCACCCACGTCACCGGTTTCGAGCGCTCGCTGGCCAAGACGGTCAACGAGGCGCTGCGCGCCGGCAAGCTGCTGCGCGTCGCCGAGGACGACATCACCAAGGACGACGCCACCGAGGGCCTCACCGCCGTGATCACCGTCCGGCTCGCCGAGCCGCAGTTCGAGGGCCAGACCAAGGAGGTGCTCGGCACCTCGGCGGCCAACCGGATCGTCGCGGCCGTCGTCGCCAAGGAGCTCAAGGCCTTCCTCACCTCCGGCAAGAAGGACGAGAAGGTCCAGGCCCGGGCGGTGCTGGAGAAGGTCGTGGCCGCCGCCCGCACCCGGGTCGCCGCCCGCCAGCACAAGGAGGCCCAGCGCCGGAAGACCGCGCTGGAGACCAGCTCGCTGCCGGCCAAGCTGGCCGACTGCCGCAGCGACGACGTCGACCGCAGCGAACTCTTCATCGTCGAGGGCGACTCCGCGCTCGGCACCGCCAAGCTGGCCCGCAACTCCGAGTTCCAGGCCCTGCTGCCGATCCGCGGCAAGATCCTCAACGTGCAGAAGGCGTCCGTGAGCGACATGCTCAAGAACGCCGAGTGCGCGGCGATCATCCAGGTGATAGGGGCCGGCTCGGGCCGCACCTTCGACATCGACCAGGCCCGCTACGGCCGGGTCATCTTCATGGCCGACGCCGACGTCGACGGCTCGCACATCCGCTGCCTGCTGCTGACGCTGTTTCAGCGCTACATGCGGCCGATGGTCGAGCAGGGCCGGGTGTTCGCCGCCGTGCCGCCGCTGCACCGGATCGAGCTCACCAACCCCAAGCGCGGTCAGGAGAAGTACCACTACACCTACTCGGACGCCGAGCTGCGCTCCACCCTGCTGGAGTTCCAGCGCAAGGGCCTGCGCTGGAAGGACCCGGTCCAGCGGTACAAGGGTCTCGGTGAGATGGACGCCGACCAGCTGGCCGAGACCACCATGGACCCGCGCCACCGCACGCTGCGCCGGATCAACCTGGGCGACCTGGAGCAGGCCGAGAAGGTCTTCGACCTGCTGATGGGCAACGACGTGGCGCCGCGCAAGGAGTTCATCGTGGACTCGGCGGCCACCCTGGACCGCTCGCGCATCGACGCCTGAGCCGTCCCCGCGCCGTAAGGGCCCTCCACCCGCGGGTGGAGGGCCCTCGTGCGTCCGTTCCACCTGCCGTCCACCCGGGCACCGATGTCCCGCGGGCGCCGGATCCGTAGCGTCGAGGAGGTCAGCCGGATCAGCCTCCCGGACGGAGAAACCCGATGTCTGCCCAGGTCAACGCCGCTCTGGTGGTCGTGGTGATGCTGCTGGTGCTGCGGCGCCAGATGAGCGCCCGGCGGCTGGACACCGAACGCCGCTTCTGGGTGCTGCCGGTGGTCCTCGGCGCGGTCGCGCTGCGTGACCCCCAGCTGCTCGACCACCGGGACACCGCGTGGTCCGCCGTGCTGGTCGGCTGCGGGCTGCTCGCGGTGCTCGCGGCGGGCTCGGTCTGGGGCTGGACGGTCCGGATCTGGCGGGAGCCGGACGGGGCGCTCTGGGTCCGGGGCACCGCGGCGACGCTGGCCGCCTGGGGCGGGCTGATCGCGATCAGGTTCGGTCTGTTCGGGATCGGGGAGGTCCTGCACCTGCACCAGTCGAGCAGCGCGCTGCTGCTCGGGCTGGCGGTCCTGCTGCTGGTCCGCACGCTCGTGGTGAACTGGAGGGCGCGGGCGCTGGAGCCCCCGGGGCCGGTCACCGAGTCCTGCTGACCGTCGTCGTGAACTCACCGGGAGGAACGTTTGGCCGAGGGGTACTGGACCCGCTGGCCGGCCCATGAGGGGCTGCGGTACGACGCCGAGAGCCGGCCGCGGCGGCTCCTCACCGCGCTCGGCCGGCTCGTCGTCCTGGTCAGCGTCTGCTGGGGGACGTTCGCCGGCGGCCGGTACAGCGGCTGGGCGATGGTGGCCGGGGTGGTCGGGCTGGTCGCGGCGGTCGGCCTCGCCGCCGGCTATCTGCACGCCAGCCGGGAGCAGTGGGCGACGCGCTCGTACCTGCTGGCCGCCGGAGTGTTCGCGGCCGCCTGGCTGGCCAACTGGGGGAAGGCCTACCTGCTCTCCGACGTGCTCTGGTACGGACTGGCGGTGACCGCGCTGATCCGGCTGCCGGCCGGGCCGGCGCTGATCGTGGCCGGGGCCTCGCTCGGCTCGTACGCCTCGGTGAGCTGGGCGAGCTGGCTGAGCATCACGGCCACCACCGGCGGACTGGTGCTGCTCGGCCACCTGTTGCGGCTGGACATCGAGGCGCGCGGCACCGCGCGCCGGCTGCTCGACCGGGAACGGGCCGCCCGGGCCGCCGAGGCGGAGAGCGCCGCGCTCGCCGAACGGGCCAGGATCGCCCGGGAGATCCACGACGTGCTGGCGCACAGCCTCTCCGCCCAGCTGGTCCACCTGGAGGCGGCCCGGCTGATGCTGGACTCCGGCACCGACCGGGAACGGGTCCGGGAGCGGGTGGTGGCGGCGCGGCGGATGGCGCAGGACGGGCTGGCCGAGACCCGGCAGGCGCTGTCCGCGCTGCGCGGCGAGTTCACTCCGGTCGGCGAGTTCCTGGTGGAGCTGACCGGGACGGAACGCGCGGTGTTCGGGGTGAGCGGGACACCGCGCCCACTGGCCGCCGAGGCGGGGCTCGCCGTCCGGCGCACGGCGCAGGAGGCGCTGACCAATGTGCGCAAACACGCCCCCGGCGCGCGCTGCACGGTCGAGCTCCGCTATCTGACGGACGAGGTGGAGCTGGAGGTGCGCGACCAGCGCGACCAGCGGGCCGGACGGGCCGGGGCGCCGGGCGAACTGGCGGCCAGCGGCGGCGGGTACGGTCTGCTGGGGATGCGCGAACGCGCGGAACTGCTCGGCGGCACCCTGCTGGCGGGCCCGCACGAGGGAGGATGGCGCGTGCTGCTGCGGGTGCCGGCATGACGGGGCCGAGGGACGTCAGGGTGCTGGCCGCGGACGACCAGACGGTGGTCCGCGAGGGGATGATGCTGCTCGGGCTGCTGCCCGGGATCGAGGTGGTCGGCTCGGCGGCGGACGGCGAGGAGGCCGTCGCGCTGGTGGCCCGGCACCGGCCGGACGTGGTGCTGATGGACCTGCGGATGCCCCGCTGCGACGGGGTCGAGGCGACCCGGCGGATCCGGGCCGGGTACCCGGGCACCGAGGTCGTGGTGCTCACCACCTACGCGGACGACGACTCGCTGTTCCCGGCGCTGCGGGCCGGGGCGCGCGGCTACCTCACCAAGGACGCGGGCGCCGAGGAGATCGCCCGGGCGATCGCGGACGTCCGTTCGGGGGCGGCCGGGCTCTCGCCGCAGGTGCAGCTGAGGTTGCTGGAGCGGCTGGCGGGGGACGCCCCGGCCGCGCCGGAGCCGGCTCCGGGAGCCGGAGCGGGTTCGGCACCGGGTTCGACGCCGGCTCCGGCACCGGCGGCGGAGCGGCTGCCGGCCGGGCTGACCGCGCGGGAGGCGGAGGTGCTCGGGCTGATCTCCCAGGGGCTCTCCAACACCGAGATCGCCCGGCGGCTGTACGTCAGCCCGGCCACCGTGAAGACCCACATCAACAACCTGTTCGCCAAGACCGGCGTGCGGGACCGGGCGCAAGCGGTCGCGTACGCCTTCCGACACGGAATCACCGGGTCTCCGTAGTAGTCGGATGAGCGTCTGTCGGATCATCGATCACCTCATCGAGTGAACGTATCTGCGTTGGGAGTTTGGGGAGTTGTGACGCCCCCATCATGGTTCGGGTCACAACCCCCCGGTCCAGGAGCAGCCGTGCCACAACAGCAGACGAGAAACCCCGAGCCGGGAGGGCAACTGGACTGGTGGGCGCCGACTCCGGTGCTCCCGCCGGAGCCGGCAGCCGTGCCGGAGCCGCTGCCCGCACCCGAGCCGGTGCCCGCGTCGGAGCCCGTGCCGGGGCCCAGCAGCATCGAGGTGTACCGGGCCGTCCAGCGCAGCGCGGCCTTCCAGCGGATCCGCCACAGCTACCGGACCTTCGTGTTCCCGGTCAGCGGCGTCTTCCTCGCCTGGTACCTGCTCTACGTGGCCGCCCAGGCGGCGGCGCCCGCGCTGATGCGCAGGCCGGTCGCCGGCCCGGTGAACGTCGCCTGGCTGCTCGGTCTCCTGCAGTTCGCCACCACCTTCGTGCTGGCCTGGCTCTACGCCCGCAACGCCCGCACCAAGCGCGACCGGGCCGCCCTGTCGCTGCGCTGGGACACCCAGGACCAGCTGCGATGAGGACCTCCACCCCGCCCCCCGTCGCCCCCACCGGGGACCACCACGCCCTGGCCGTGGTGCTCTTCGCCGTCGTCGTCCTGGTCACCCTGGGCATCACCTTCTGGGCCGGCCGCCGCGGCAGCGCCGCCGAGGACTTCTACGCCGGCGGCCGCGACTTCACGCCGCTGCAGAACGGCTTCGCGCTCTCCGGCGACTACCTCTCCGCCGCCTCCTTCCTCGGCGTCGCCGGGCTGATCGCGCTGTACGGGTACGACGGCGTGCTCTACAGCATCGGCTTCCTGGTCGCCTGGCTGGTGGTGCTGATGCTGGTCGCCGAACTGGTCCGCAACGCGGGCCGGTACACCCTGGCCGACGTGCTGGCGCTGCGGTTGCGCCGGCGCAAGGTCCGGGCGGCGGCCGGCGGCGCCAGCGTGGTCGTCACGCTGTTCTACCTGGTCGCCCAGATGGTCGGCGCGGGCAGCCTGGTCGCCCTGCTGCTCGGTACCAACAGCGCCCAGGCCCGCACCTGGACCATCGTGGCGGTGGGCGGTCTGATGATCGTGTACGTCACGATCGGCGGCATGCGGGCCACCACCTGGATCCAGATCGTCAAGGCGTTCCTGCTGGTCGCCGGCTCGGTGGTGCTGACCGTGCTGCTGGTGGTCCGCTTCCACGGGGACGTCGCCGAGCTGATGCGGCAGGCGGCGCAGCACAGCGGCGCCGGGCAGCGCTACCTGGAGCCCGGGCTCAAGTACGGCAAGAGCTTCACCAGCCGGCTGGACTTCTTCAGCCTGGGTCTGGCCCTCGTGCTGGGCACGGCCGGTCTGCCGCACATCCTGTCCCGCTTCTACACCGTGCCCACCGCGCGGGCCGCCCGCCGCTCCACGATGTGGGCGATCGGACTGGTCGGCGGCTTCTACCTGATGGCCATCGCGCTGGGCCTCGGCGCCACCGCGCTGATCGGCTCGGCCGAGGTCCGGCAGGCCAACTCGGCGGGCAACACCGCCGTCCCGCTGCTCGCCCTGGTGCTCGGCGGCGGCAACGGCTCCACGGGCGGGGTGGTGCTGTTCGCGCTGATCTCGGCGATCGCCTTCGCGACCATCCTGGCGGTGGTCGCCGGGCTCACCCTGGCCTCGTCGGCGGCGTTCGCCCACGACATCTGGGCGGGCGCCTGGCGGGGGCGGCCGCGCGACGCACACGACGGGCGCGGTGCACGGGGCTCGCGCGGCGGGCGGAGCGGGCGCGGGCGGCGCGCCGAGGTCCCGGCCTCCCGGCGGTCACGCCGCAGGGCGGACGACCGGGACGGACCGGACACCGGTCCGCGGACCGGCGGGGCGGAGGCGGAGACGGACGGCGCGTCGGGGGTCGCCGAGCACAAGGAGGTCCTGGTCGCGCGGATCGCGGCGGTCGGGATCGGTGCGGTGGCGATCGTGCTGAGCCTCTTCGCCCAGCAGCTGAACGTCGCGTTCCTGGTCGGCCTGGCCTTCGCCGTCGCCGCCTCGGCCAACCTGCCGGTGCTGCTCTACAGCCTGTTCTGGCGGCGGTTCACCGCCCGCGGCGCGGTCTGGTCGGTGTACGGCGGGCTGGTTCCGGCGGTGGTGCTGGTGGCCTTCTCACCGGTGGTCTCCGGCACCAAGGTGGCGCTCTTCCCCGGGATGGACTTCCACTGGTTCCCGCTGGAGAACCCGGGCATCGTCTCCATCCCGCTCGGCTTCCTGGCCGGCTGGATCGGCACCCTCACCTCGCCCGAGCCGGCCGACCCGGACCGGTACGCCGAGCTGGAGGTCCGCTCGCTGACCGGGGCCGGGGCGGTCTGAGCGGCCGAGGAACGAACAACGACCCCCGGCGGGCACCCGCCGGGGGTCGTCGTTCGTCACCGAGGGTCCGTCAGAGCTCCCGGAGGGAGACGACCTCCATCCGGGACGGGGTGGCCGGGGCCTTGCCGCAACTCTCCGGGCGGGCCGGCTCGCTGACGCCCTCGACCACCTCGGCCTCCCAGGACCGGCCGTCCTCGTGCCGGACCACGACCCGCCAGCGGCCCGCACCGTCCGGCCGCTGCACCACGGTGAGGGCCTCGGCCCCGGTCTCGCCGCTGGCCACCCGCACCGCGTGGTCGGCCGCCTGGCCGGGGCGCTCCCAGCCGGAGCAGCCGCGCGACCACTCCGGCACCATGTGGCCGGACGCCGTCGCCGCCAGCACCTCCTTGGCGGACTCGGCGGTGAGCCGGCCGTACGCGTAGCCGTACGGCAGCACCAGCATGGTGGGGGAGAAGCGGTGGCCGCCCAGGTGGGTCACCTCCCACACCTCGCTGTGCCCGGCGGCGGTCAGGTCGGCGGCGAGCGGGCGGCCGAGCAGGGCGCAGCAGCGGTCCCGGCGGCCGTTGGTGCACACCAGGGCGATCGGGCCGCCGACGTGCGGTGCGCCGAGGCCGCCGTGGTCGCCGGCGCCCAGCGCCGCGAAGTCGAGGGCCAGCAGCTCCGCCGGGTCCGTCACCGCGTGGCGGCGCACCCAGCTGCGGCCGGGCGCCGGGACGGTGTGCGCCACGAGCACCTCGTGCCGGGCCGTCGGCAGGCAGTCCGCGTGCCGCCCGGGTCGGCGGATCAGCGCCACCCGTACCCCGGTGCCGGCGGCCGCGGCATCGAGTGCGCGCCCCACCTCAGGATCGAGATGGCTCTCGCCGAGCGCCTTCGCGCCCCACGGGCCGTTCTGCTCGACCAACAGCCAGGTCGTCGCGGTCGCGGCGGTGGCGGCCAGCGGCTCCGACAGTTCACGCGACAGCGTCGCACAGGTGCTCACCCCGGTAAGGCTACCCTTGCCCGCCCACCGGGGCGCGGTCGCCGGGGAGGGGCGGGCGGCGGGCCGGTGGGGCGGCGCCGGGAATGCCGCAGGGGCGCCGGAACGGGGAGGTCCGGCGCCCCTGCGGGGGGAGTGGGGGCGGGTCAGGCGGGGCCGGCGACGGTGCTGATCGGGGTGGTGACGGGGGTGCCGGAGCCGTCGCGGCGGGGGTCGCGGTCGGGGAGGTCGACCGGGGCGCCCTTGGCGGTGGTGGCACGGGCCGGGGCCGGGCCGGCCCAGGCGAAGGCGAGGGCGTCCTCGCCGCGCAGGAAGCGCTGGCAGCGGACGCCGCCGGTGGCGCGGCCCTTGCGCGGGTACTGCTCGAAGGGGGTGACCTTCCAGGAGGACTGGGCCTCGCCGGCGAGCGTGCCGGAGGCGCCGGCGACCGAGACCACCACCGCGTCGGCGGCCGGGTCGACGGCGGTGAAGGAGAGCACCCGGGCGCCGTCGGCGAGCTTGATGCCGGCCATGCCGCCGGCCGGGCGGCCCTGCGGGCGGACCTGTCCGGCGGGGTAGCGCAGCAGCTGGGCGTCGGAGCTGATGAAGACGAGGTCCTCCTCGCCGGTGCGCAGCTCGACCGCGCCGACCACCTCGTCGCCGTCCTTGAGCGCGATCACCTCGAACTCGTCCTTGTTGGCGGGCCATTCGGGGACCACCCGCTTGACGACGCCCTGGACGGTGCCCAGTGCCAGGCCGGGGGAGGACTCGTCCAGGGTGGTCAGCGCGAGGACCCGCTCGTCGGCCTCCAGCCGGAGGAACTCGGTGACGGCGGCGCCGCCGGCCAGCGTCGGCGAGGGGGTGGGCGGCAGCGCGGGCAGGTCGATGACCGGCAGCCGCAGGACCCGGCCCGCCGAGGTGACCACGCCGACGTCGGCGCGGGCGGTGGTCGGCACCGCGGAGACGATCACGTCGTGCTTGGCGCGCTTCTCGGAGAGCTCGAACGGCTCGCCGTCGGCGGTGCGGGCGAGCAGGCCGGTGGAGGAGAGCAGCACCCGGCACGGATCGTCGGCGACCTCCAGCGGGACGGTCAGCGAGGCGGCCGGCGCGGCGCCGGCCTCCAGCAGGACGGTGCGCCGCTCGGTGCCGAACTGCTTGGCGACCGCGCCGAGTTCGCCGGAGACGACGCTGCGCAGCTTGCTGTCGGACTCCAGGATCTCGGTCAGGTCGGCGATCTCGGAGATCAGCTTGGCCTGCTCCTGCTCCAGCTCGACCCGGTCGAAGCGGGTGAGCCGGCGCAGCGGGGTGTCGAGGATGTACGCGGTCTGCGTCTCGGACAGCGAGAAGCGCTCCATCAGGCGCTCCTTGGCCTGGGCGGCGTTGTCGCTGGACCGGATGATCGCGATGACCTCGTCGATGTCGACCAGCGCGACCAGCAGGCCCTCGACCAGGTGCAGCCGCTCCTGACGCTTGCGGCGGCGGAAGTCGCTGCGCCGGCGGACCACCTCGAAGCGGTGGTCGACGTAGACCTCCAGCAGCTCCTTGAGGCCGAGGGTGAGCGGCTGGCCGTCGACCAGCGCCACGTTGTTGATGCCGAAGGTCTCCTCCATCGGCGTCAGCTTGTAGAGCTGCTCCAGCAGGGCCTCGGGCACGAAGCCGTTCTTGACCTCGATGACCAGGCGCAGGCCGTGCTCGCGGTCGGTGAGGTCCTTGACGTCCGCGATGCCCTGGAGCTTCTTCGCGTTGACGAGGTCCTTGATCTTGGAGATGACCTTCTCCGGGCCGACGTTGTACGGCAGCTCGGTGACCACGATGCCCTTGCGGCGGGCGGTGACCGCCTCGACGGTCGTGGTGGCGCGGATCTTGAAGGTGCCGCGGCCGGACTCGTAGGCGTCCCGGATGCCGGAGAGGCCGACGATCCGTCCGCCGGTGGGCAGGTCCGGGCCGGGGACGAACCGCATGAGGGTGTCGAGGTCGGCGTTCGGGTGCTTGATCAGGTGGCGGGCGGCGGCGACGACCTCGGAGAGGTTGTGCGGCGGCATGTTGGTGGCCATGCCGACGGCGATCCCGGTGGCGCCGTTGACCAGCAGGTTGGGGAAGGCGGCCGGCAGCGCGAGCGGCTCCTGCTCGCTGCCGTCGTAGTTGGGGCCGAAGTCGACGGTCTCCTCGTGGATCGACTCGACCATGGCCATCGAGGCGGCGGTGAGCCGGGACTCGGTGTAGCGCATCGCGGCCGGCGGGTCGTCGTTTCCGAGCGAGCCGAAGTTGCCGTGGCCGTCGATCAGCGGCAGCCGCATCGAGAACGGCTGGGCCATCCGGACGACCGAGTCGTAGATGGAGGCGTCGCCGTGCGGGTGCAGCCGGCCCATCACCTCGCCGACCAGGCGGGCGCACTTGACGTGGCCGCGCTCCGGGCGCAGGCCCATCTCGTTGGCCTGGTACAGGATGCGGCGGTGCACAGGCTTGAGGCCGTCCCGGGCGTCCGGGAGGGCCCGGGAGTAGATGACGGAGTAGGCGTACTCGAGGAACGAGCCCTGCATCTCGTCCACGACGTCGACGTCGAGGATGCGCTCCTCGAAGTCTCCGGGGGGCGGGGTCTGCGAACTGCGGCGGGCCATCGCGGCGGGGCTCCCTTACGTCTCGCTTGCGTCTCGTCCACGTCTCGTCGGCGCGGTTTCGCCGGGGCTGTCGGCGGTTCTGTCAACAGGGCTCGGCGCCCCCATTGTGGACCCTCCCGCCGACAGTCCCGCCCAGCGCCCCTCTTCCGCCCCTGGCGAACGCCCCGTCCGCGCGGACACATCCGCGCGGTCCGCGCGTTGCACCACAATGGGGGACGCCACACGAACCCCGACTTCGACGACGGGAAGGACCCGAGCGCATGGCCAACCCGGCCCCCGCCTCCCAGCGAGGCATCGCCATCACCGAGCACCGCCTGGCCAATGGCCTGCGCGTCGTCCTCTCCGAGGACCACCTGACCCCGGTGGCCGCGGTCTGCCTCTGGTACGACGTCGGCTCCCGGCACGAGGTGAAGGGCCGCACCGGGCTGGCCCACCTGTTCGAGCACCTGATGTTCCAGGGCTCCGCCAATGTCTCCAACAACGGGCACTTCGAGCTGGTCCAGGGCGCCGGCGGTTCGCTCAACGGCACCACCAGCTTCGAGCGCACCAACTACTTCGAGACCATGCCGGCCCACCAGTTGGAGCTCGCGCTCTGGCTGGAGGCGGACCGGATGGGCTCGCTGCTGGCGGCCCTCGACGAGGCGTCGATGGAGAACCAGCGCGACGTGGTGAAGAACGAGCGCCGCCAGCGGTACGACAACGTGCCCTACGGCACCGCGTTCGAGAAGCTGACCGCGCTGTCCTTCCCGGACGGCCACCCCTACCACCACACCCCGATCGGCTCGATGGCCGACCTGGACGCGGCCACCCTGGAGGACGCCCGGGCGTTCTTCCGCACCTACTACGCGCCGAACAACGCGGTGCTCTCGGTGGTCGGCGACATCGACCCCGAGCAGGCCATCGCCTGGGTGGAGAAGTACTTCGGCAGCATCCCGGCGCACGACGGCAAGCAGCCGCCGCGCGACGGCGGCCTGCCGGAGACCGTCGGCCGCGAGCTGCGCGAGCTGATCCGCGAGGACGTGCCGTCCCGCGCGCTGATGGCGGCCTACCGGCTGCCGCACGACGGCACCCGCGAGGCGGACGCCGCCGACCTGGCGCTGACCATCCTCGGCAGCGGCGAGTCGAGCCGGCTGTACAACCGGCTGGTCCGCCGGGACCGCACCGCCGTCGCGGCCGGCTTCGGCCTGCTGCGGCTGTCCGGTGCGCCGAGCCTGGGCTGGCTGGACGTCAAGACCTCGGGCGACGCCACCGTCGAGCAGATCGAGACGGCCGTCGACGAGGAGCTGGCCCGCTTCGCGGCCGAGGGGCCGACCGCGGCCGAGCTGGAGCGCGCCCAGGCGCAGATCGAGCGCGAGTGGCTGGACCGGCTCACCACGGTGGCCGGCCGCGCCGACGAACTCTGCCGCTTCGCCGTGCTGTTCGGCGACCCGAAGCTGCTGAACGACGCCCTGCCCAAGGTCCTCGACGTCACCGCCGAGGAGGTGCGGGAGATCGCCGCCGCACGGCTGCACCCGCAGAACCGGGCGGTGCTGGTGTACGAGCCGACCCCGGCCGACGACACCGCCGACGACACCGCTGCCACCGCCGAGACCGACGAGGAGGGCGCCGCCGTATGAGCACCGAGTACGTCCCCGCCATGACCTTCCACCCGCAGCCCCAGCCCGGCACCCCCAGCCCGTGGGCGTTCCCGGCGCCGGAGCGCGCCGCGCTGGGCAACGGCATCACCGTGCTGCACTGCCACCGCCCCGGCCAGCAGCTGGTGGCCGTCGACGTGCTGCTCGACGCGCCGCTCGCGGCCGAGCCGGAGGGCGTGGACGGCGTCGCCTCGATCCTGGCGCGGGCGTTCAGCGAGGGCACCGACACGCTGACCGCCGAGGAGTTCGCGGCCGAGCTGGAGCGGGCCGGCGCGACCCTGGACGCGCACGCGGACCACCCGTGCATCAGGGTCTCGCTGGAGGTCCCGGCCTCCCGGCTGGCCCGCGGCCTGGACCTGCTGGCCGCCGCGCTGGGCAGCCCGGCGCTGCCGGAGGACGAGATCGAGCGGCTGGTCGCCAACCGGCTGGACGAGATCGTGCACGAGCAGGCCAATCCGGCCCGGCGGGCCGCCAAGGCGCTGTACGCCGAGCTGTTCGACGGCGCCGACCGGCTGTCCCGGCCGCGGGCCGGCACCGCCGAGACGGTCAAGACGATCGACCGGGCCGCCGTCCGGGCGTTCTACGAGGCGCACGTGCGGCCCGCCACCACCACCGTGGTCGTCGTCGGCGACCTCACCGGCACCGACCTGCCGGCCCTGCTGGAGTCCACCCTGGGCGCCTGGAAGGGCTCCGCGGCCGAGCCGAGCGCGCACGCGCCGGTGACCGCCGACGACACCGGCCGGGTGATCATCGTGGACCGGCCCGGCTCGGTGCAGACCCAGCTGCTGATCGGCCGGATCGGTCCGGACCGGCACGACCCGGCCTGGGCCGCGCAGATCCTCGGCACCTACTGCCTGGGCGGCACCCTCACCTCCCGGCTGGACCGGGTGCTGCGCGAGGAGAAGGGCTACACCTACGGCGTGCGGGCCTTCGCCCAGCCGCTGCGCTCGGCCGCCGACGGCAGCGGGCGCTCCCTGCTGGCGATCAGCGGCTCGGTGGACACCGCCTCCACCGCCCCGGCGCTGGCCGACACCTGGACCATCCTGCGCACGCTGGCCGCCGAGGGGCTCACCGACGCGGAGCGCGCCGAGGCGGTGCAGTTCCTGGTCGGCGTGGCACCGCTGAAGTACGAGACGGCGGGCTCGGTGGCCGGCACCCTGGCCGACCAGGTCGAGCAGCACCTGGCCGACGACTTCCAGGCGGAGGTCTACCGGCAGCTGACCGAGCTGCCGACCGCCGCCGCCACCGAGGCCGTGGTCAAGGCCTTCCCGCCGGACCGGCTGGTCACCGTCCTGGTCGGCGACGCCTCGGCGTTCGCGGACCAGGTGCGGGAGCTGGGCATCGGTGAGGTCACCGTGATCGGCGCCTGACCCGGTACGGGCGGCCAGGGGCCCGGTGGAGCGTTCCGACGCTCCGCCGGGCCCTTCGCCGTCGTGCGCCGTCGTGGCGTTAATCCCCTTGCACGGGACGCGCGGTGCGTGGGTAGATATCCCCCGGCAACCGGTGCACACACGGAGAGGAGGCGGTCACCATGCGGGTCGAGCCATTCCAGCGGCGCTCCCCGAGACTGTCCTCCCGATGCCCCTTGGCCGCCTGAGCGCCGCCAACCCCTGACATCCCCGCGTCGCGCCGGGTCTCTCTTCGCGCGGCATCCTCCCGTGGCGGCTCCCCGCCTAGGCTTGAACCATCCGACCTTGGAGGTCGTTGAACCATGTCGTACACCGAGGTACCCGGCGTCCGGGTTCCGATCCGGATGTGGACCGACCCGGCCACCGTCGAGGGCCAGGCGATGCAGCAGCTGCGCAACATCAGCTCGCTGCCCTGGCTGCACGGGCTCGCCGTGATGCCCGACGTCCACCTGGGCAAGGGCGCGACGGTGGGTTCGGTGATCGCGATGCGCGGCGCCGTCTGCCCGGCGGCGGTCGGCGTGGACATCGGCTGCGGGATGAGCGCGGTGAAGACCTCGCTCACCGCGCAGGACCTGCCGGACGACCTGTCGCGGCTGCGCTCGCGGATCGAGCAGGCCATCCCGGTCGGCCGCGGCCTGCACGGCGAGCCGGTCGACCCGGGCCGGCTGCACGGCGTCCCGACCGGGGGCTGGGACGACTTCTGGCAGCGCTTCGACGCGGTCGCGCCCGAGGTGAAGTGGCGCCGGGAGCGGGCGGCCCAGCAGATGGCGACGCTCGGCGGCGGCAACCACTTCATCGAGGTGTGCGTCGACGACACCGGCGCGGTCTGGCTGATGCTGCACTCCGGCTCGCGCAACATCGGCAAGGAGCTGGCGGAGCACCACATGGGCGTGGCCCAGTCGCTGCCGCACAACCAGGGGCTGATCGACCGTGACCTCGCGGTGTTCGTGGCGGACACCCCGCAGATGGCCGCGTACCGGCAGGACCTCTTCTGGGCGCAGGAGTACGCCAAGCGCAACCGGGCGCTGATGATGGCGCTGTTCCAGGACGTGGTCCGGCGGGAGTTCCCGAGGGCGAAGGTCGCCTTCGACGAGGTGATCAGCTGCCACCACAACTACGTGTCGGAGGAGCGCTACGACGGCGTCGACCTGCTGGTGACCCGCAAGGGTGCGATCCGGGCCGGGGACGGCGACTACGGGATCATCCCGGGCTCGATGGGCACCGGCTCGTACATCGTCCGCGGGCTGGGCAACGAGGCGTCGTTCAACTCGGCCTCGCACGGGGCCGGGCGGAAGATGAGCCGCAACGCCGCGAAGAAGCGGTTCACCACGCAGGACCTGGCCGAGCAGACCAAGGGCGTGGAGTGCCGCAAGGACGCGGGGGTGGTGGACGAGATCCCCGGCGCGTACAAGCCGATCGAGAAGGTGATCGAGCAGCAGCGGGATCTGGTCGAGGTCGTGGCGCACCTGAAGCAGGTGGTGTGCGTCAAGGGCTGAGGCCCGGTTCCCCGCGGTGAAGCCCCCGGCCGTCCGGCCGGGGGCTTCGGCGTGCCGCCGGCGCGCCGTCCGTGTGCCGTCGAGGTGTTCCCGGTCCGCCGCCGGGCGCGCTCAGACTCCGTCGCGCTTCGGGTTGAGCCGCCGGTAGCCGGGGTGCACCCCGGCGGTGAGGTGCTGGGCCTCGGCGATGCGGCGCAGCAGCTCCGCCAGGGCGATACGTTCCTGCGGATCCAGGCCCGAGCAGATGGCCTCCTCGTGGGCGAGCGCCGCCTCGGCCAGCCCGCGCATCGCCTCCTCGCCCTTGGGCGCGAGGTAGAGGTCCTGGAACCGGCGGTCCTTGGGGTTGCGCCGGCGCTCGACCAGACCGCGCGCCTCGATGGCGTCGACGAAGGCCACGAACCGGCTGGGGGACATGCCGAGCCGCCGGGCGAGCTCCTGCTGGTGCTGGCCGGGGGACAGCGCGACCGACCGGAGCAGACCGGCCTGGGCCGGGGTGAGGTCCAGCTCGGCGACCCGCCGGGCGAAGGCCTGGGCGGCGTGTTCGCCCAACTGGGAGAGGAGAAAGGCGACCTGGGCTCCCTGCGGGCCCGTGTGCGGGATCGGGGCGGGGTCGGGAGATTCGGTCATGAAAACACGATAGCAGTGGACAATGATGTCCCGGGGTGAACTATTCTGGTTTTGGAACTACCGGCGCCGGTGCCGATCCGTTCGATGCCGCGTCGGGCCCCAACGACCCGTTCTCGACTGGAGCGCCCCCCATGACCACGACATCAGCGGTGCCGGCCGCCTCCGCCCGGCGTTCGCAGTCAGGACCGCCCTTGCTGCTGCCGGCCGTGGCGTTCGCGGCACTGATGGTGGTGTCCATCGTGCTGGCCCGGCAGACCCCGCTGCCCACCGACTCGGCGGCCGACACGCTCGCCTACTACAAGGACCACGCGACCGCCGCGAAGGTCTCCGGGACGCTGCAGTTCGGCGCCTCGCTCCCGCTGGCGGTCTGGGCCGCCATCGTCTACCAGCGGCTGCGCCGGCTCGGCGTGGTCGCGCCCGGCCCCGGCATCGCGCTGGTCTCCGGGGTGCTCGCCGCGGCGTCGATGGCGCTGTGCGGGCTCACCGTCTGGGCCGCCTCCCGGGCCGGTGACCTCGGCGACGCGCCGCTGGCCCGTTCGCTGGCGGACCTGACCTTCGCCTCCGGCGGCCCCGGGCACGTCGTCCCGTTCGCCGTGATGCTGGCCGGTGTGGCGGTGCCGATGCTGCTGCTCGGCTTCGGGCCGAAGGGCTTCGCCTGGGCCGGTCTGGTGCTCGCCGGGATCGGCGTGCTCGGCACCCTGGCGCTGCTCTCGACCAGCCTGGGCTTCTTCCTGCCGATCGCCCGCTTCGGCGGTCTGATCTGGCTGATCGCGGCCAGCGTGATCCTGCCGAAGCAGCGTCTGCCGCGCCGCACCGCCGCCTACGAGGCGGAGGCGGAGACGGCCTGAAACGGTCCGGGTCGGCCCGGGCCGGTGCGAACCGGTCCGGGCCGGCCGGGATGACTGCTCCGGTGCGGTGACGGCCCGGACCCCCCGTTGGTGGTGCTCCGGGGGTGGGGCCGCCCGGGCCGGGGGAGGGCGACGGGTCGCGGCGCCGGGAGGCGCGGCGGACCGGTCGCGACCGAGCGGGCCGCTGGGCTCGTGAGGAAAAGGGAAGGCGGCGCGGCGGTGTCCTGGGGAGGAAGGCCGCCGCGCCGCCGGCCGTCGTGCGGCGGGTGGTGCGTCCGAGCGCGGGTGTGAGTGCGGGTGTGAGTGCGGGCGCGCGGGAGGGGCGAGGGGCCCCGGGGCGCGTGGTGAGGCGCCCTGTCGTCAGGCCGCCGCGAGGCGGCGGTCGAGAACGGCGAGAATCAGCTCCTCGATCCGGCGGGCCACCGCGGCGCTGTCGCCCTCCGGGCCGACCAGCAGATCGAAGCTCTCGAAGCTGGTCAGCATGAAGAGCAGTTCCACCAGCTCGTCGAGCTCGGCCTCGCCGAGCTCGGCGTCGCGGTCGGCGAGCAGCCGGCCGAGCACCACCTGGAGGCCTCCGCGCCGCCGCTCGCCGCGGCTCTGCAGCGCGGTGTCGAGCTCCGGGTCGAGGATGCCCAGGCCGCGCAGTCGCCGCAGCGCGACCCGGCCGGAGGCGTAGAAGCCGGTGAGCACGTCGAGGATGGCGGTGAGCGCCTCCCGGCCACTGGGCGCCATGAACGCTGCGGGCATCCTGGCCATTCCGCCGCGTTGGGCCAGGTCGTCGAAGAGCGCCTCCAGGAGGCCGGTCTTCGAGTCGAACTGGTAGTAGACGGTCATCCGCGCCACTCCGGCGGTCTTGGCGACGGCGTCCATGCTGAACGAGGCCGGGCCCTTCTCCCCGGTGAGCAGCTCGCAGGCCGCCTCCAGAATGCGGGTGCGGGTCTGTTCGGCGGCTACCTGGCGTTGGCCGGCTCGGTACTGGCGTGGGCTCATGGGCTGTTGACGTCTCCTGAGGCGGGTGCTATGACATTCATTGTACACTCAGTCTATATAAAAATACGGGGGCAGGGAACGGTCCGGCACGGACCGTCTCCCGGACCCGCCCCCGCGGAGGACCGGCGCCACTCCCACCAACGACATCTCTCCACGCGGAGGCCACGATGAGGTATCGCCATGTGAGTGTGCCGAGGATCGGCGGAGCCGAGGTCCTGAGGCTGTCCAGTGACGAGCTCCCGGCACCGACCGTCGGTCAGGTCAGGGTCCGGGTGCTCGCCGCCGGCGTCTCCTACGGTGACATTCTGCTCCGTGCCGGCGTCATCCCCGGCGGGCCCAAGCGCCCCTTCACTCCCGGATACGACCTGGTGGGGGTGGTGGACCAGGTCGGACCGGGCACCCGGGCCCTCGAACCGGGCCGGCGGGTGGTCGCGCTGGTGCGCAGCGGCGGCTACGCGGAGTACGCGCTCGTCGCCGCCAACCGCCTGGTCCCGCTGCCCGACGGGGTCGACCCGGTCGAGGCCTCGGCGCTCGCCCTCAACTACTTCATCGCCCAGCAGATGCTGCACCGGGTGGCCGAGGTCCGGCCCGGCGGGACGGTGCTGGTGCACAGCGTGTCCGGTGGCGTCGGCACCGCCTTCCTGGAGCTGGCCGGGCTCGCCGGGGTCACCGTGTACGGCACCTGCTCCGCCGCCCGGGCCGAGCAGGTGCGCGCGCTCGGCGGGCGTCCGATCGACCGCGCCGAGGACTTCCTGCGGGTGGTGCGCGGACTGCCGGGCGGCGCGGTGGACGCGGTCTTCGACCCGGTCGGCGGCCGGCACTTCATGCGCTCGTACCAGGCGGTGCGGCGCGGCGGCGTGATGGTCGGCTTCGGCCAGAACGCCGCGCTGCGCGGGACCGACCGGCGGGACCTGCTGACCGGCGCCCAGGGGTTCCTGGGCGGCATCGTGCTGCCGAAGCTGATCCCGGACGGGAAGCGGACCCTGTTCTACAACGCCTGGAGCCTGGAGAAGTCCCACCCGGCCGCGTACCAGCAGGACCTCGCGACCGTGCTGGAGCTGCTGCAGAAGGGCCTGGTCAGCCCGCGGGTGGGCCGCACCATGCCGCTGGACGAGGCGGCGGACGCGCACCGCGCGATGGAGAGCGCGGCCGTCACCGGGAAGATCGTGCTGGTCCCGGCCACCGCCTAGCCGGTCGCGACCCGGCGCGCGCCACCGGCCAGGGGGCGCGCGCCGGCCGCCGCGCTTCCGTCCCCGGGGCAGGGCCCCGTGACCGGGGACGGGGCAGGAAAGGTTCCCAGCGTGTTGGGGATTCCCGACCCATGACGGTGGGACGGCCGGTCCGCAGGATGGCCGTAGCACCGCTTCCCCCCGCTGCCGTCCCGCCGGAGGCCCTCCGATGCGAACCGCCCTGCACCGTGCCCACCACCGTCTCCTGCTGCGCCGGTGGGCGCGGCGGACCGGCCGCTACCTGGCGGACGGGCTGATCTGGCTCGGACTGGCGATGGGGGCGCTCACCTCGCCCTCCGCCCTGCCGGGGGCGCGGAAGCCGGAGGACGTGCTGCCGCCGCCGGGGGTGCCCGAGTGGCATCCGGAACGGACCGGGTCGTCTCCCGCGCCGCTGACCAGGCGCGAGGAGGAGCTGTGGGCGCTCCTGCTGGAGCGCTGACCGGCGCCGCGGACCCGCCGGCTCAGTTGCCGAGGCCGGCGCGCCGGGCCCGGACGGCCGCCTCGGCACGGTCCGCGACCTGGAGCTTGCTGAAGATCCGGGAGAGGTAGTTGCGCACCGTCTTCATCGAGAGGCCGAACTCATTGGCGATGTAGGCGTTGTTGCGGCCGTCCGCGAGCATGGTGAGCACCGCCATCTCCCGGGGGGTGAGGTCGGGGAACGGCTCGCGCTCGGGGGCCGGCCGGCGGACCTGCGCCAGCAGGTGGGCGGCGGCCTCCGGCCCGAACAGCGCCCCGCCCTGGCTGACCGCGGTGATCGCCCGGCGGACGTCGTCCAGTCCGGCGCCCTTGACCAGGTAGCCGCGGGCGCCGGCCCGGACGGCCGCGACGATGGAGTCGTCGTTGTCGTCCGCGGTCAGCATCACCACCGCGACCCGGGGGTGGCGGGCGAGCAGGGTCCGGGTCGCCTCGATGCCGTCGGTGCCGGGCATGCCGATGTCCATCAGCACGACGTCGGGTGCGAGCCGCTCGACGGCGGAGAGCACGTCCGCCCCGCTGGACGCTTCGCCGACCACCGTCAGGGAGTCGATCCGGTCCAGGAGTTGGCGTAAACCCGCCCGAAACAGCTCGTGATCGTCGACGACGAGGATACGGAGGTTTCGGGGCACGACCGGGTCCATGGGAGCTCCTTGGGGAGGGTGAGGGAACGCGTGGGACGCGCGGGAGGCCGGGGGCGGGCGCGGGTCGGTCGGGCACGGACTCCGCGACGGCCCCGGGGGCGGGGAGGGAGGCCGGGAGCGGGTCAGTCGAGCAGGGTGGCGCCGTCGACCAGTGCCGATTGCGGCAGTCGGATCCGGACCGCGGTGCCGTGCGGGGTCCGGGCCGAAACCGAGAAAACACCGCCGAGTTCCTTGGTGCGGACGCACATCGACGGAAGGCCGATTCCGCGGTCGGCGTCCACGGAAATGCCGATCCCGTCGTCCTCGATCGACAGGTCGAGGCCGCTTCTGCCGACCGAGGCGGAGATCCGGCAGAGGGACGCCCGCGCGTGCCGGGCGACATTGGCGACGGCCTCGCCGGAGATTTTCTTCAATTCGGTCTGGACGTCGGCCGGGAAATCGTCCAGGACGGTCGGCAGCTCCGTGACGAACCGCAGACTGCCGGCCCCGGCCTCCTCGAAGGCGCGGACCTGCCGGTCCAGGAACTGGCGCAGTGTTCCGGCGGACTCGACGGTCCGGGGCTCGGAGCGGTCGAGGTCCCGGATCACCTGGCGGACGTCGGCGATGGCGGTGCTGACGTCCTCCCGGGCCTGGGCCAGCAGGGCCGGTGCCAGCTCGGCGTCGCCGTTCAGGTTGAGGCCGGCCAGTTCCATCCGCATGTGCAGGGCGGCCAGCCGGGGAGCCAGTGAGTCGTGCAACTCCCGCCGGAGTCGGCGGCGTTCGTCGAGCCGGGCGGCGGCGTCCGGACAGCCGGACTCCGCATCGGCGGCCGCGAGCGCGGCCGTGGCGGAAGCCGGGCGGCGTGGCTGGGCAGGCGGCAGGCCGGCCGCGCCGAGGCCGGTGACGAGTCCGAGCAGGGTGCTCACCAGCCGGCCGATCCGGTCGGAGGTGTTCCGTTCGCCGCGTGTGATGAGTGCTGCCGCGTCACCCATGGCCAGGTTGGTCGGTCTTCGGTCGTCCCTGCCGGAGGGTTTGAGTATCTGGTCCAGCATGGTTCCTGAGATCCCCCCGTCGCTCGCGTTTGACCCACTGTGCACGGGCGTTTCCTGGCGCGGGGAAATGGAATTTCTCGGGCATGTCCGAAAATCGGCACGGCGGACCCTTCGCTATCGGTCCGTCGTACGTTTCAATGCCGTGATCCCAATCCACCCGGGACAAGACCTTAGGCGCGCCATTGCGCGGGGCGCAAGGGTGGGCGAGTCGGGCGGGGGAGGGGGCGGTGACGGATTCGGACACTTGGTTGCACCCATGTGAGTGAGCACTTACCCTCATGGAGTCGGGCCACAGCACGACCGGCGAACGAGGCGCGCGGCGCCCCGCCGGCGTCCCCCGGAGAGCCGAGGAGGCGACCCCATGGGCACATCCCGCACCACCGATCTGACGCTCGATCAGATCGCCGAGATCTACCGGACGATGAGTGTGATCCGGGCCTTCGAGGACCGCCTGCACGGCCTGGCGAAGAGCCTCCCCGGCGCGGTCCACCTCTACAGCGGGCAGGAGGCCGTCGCCGCCGGCGTGTGCGCGGCCCTCGCCCCCGACGACTACCTCGCCAGCACCCACCGCGGCCACGGCCACGCCATCGCCAAGGGCTGCGACGTCGAGGCGATGATGAAGGAGCTGCACGGCCGGCCCGACGGGATCTGCGGCGGCAAGGGCGGCTCGATGCACATCGCGGACTTCGACCGCGGCATGCTCGGCGCCAACGGCCTGGCCGGCGGCGGCGTCCCGCTCGCCTGCGGCGCGGCGCTGACGGCACGCCAGCAGGGCACCGGGCAGGTCGCGGTGGCCTTCACCGGCGACGGCGGCGCCAACCAGGGGGCCGTGCTGGAGAGCCTGGTGCTCGCCCGGATGCTCGACCTGCCGGTGATCTTCGCCGTCGAGAACAACGGCTACGCCCAGGCGACCCCCGCCGACCGGCACTTCTCCGGCACCGACATGGCCCAGCGCGCGGCCGGCTTCGGGATCCCCGGCGAGGTGGTCGACGGCTACGACGTGCTCGCCGTGCACGCCGCCACCACCGAGGCCGTGCGCCGCGCCCGGGCCGGCGAGGGCCCGACCGTGCTGGAGTTCCGGGCCGAGCGCTTCCACGGCCACATGGAGCTGTGGGACGACCAGTCCTACCGCCCGGGCGCCGACCCGGAGCGGCTGCGCACCGAGTCCGACCCGCTGCTGCTGCTCCGCTCGCGGATCGCCGACGGCACCGTGGCCGGACCCGCCGCCTTCGAGCTCGATCGGCTCGACCGGGACGCCACCGCGCTCGTCGAGGCCGCCGTCGTGGCCGCCGCCGAGCCCTTCACGGCCGACCCGCGCAGCCTGCTCGACCACGTCTACACCCGCTGACCGCACCGGAGGAGGGATCCACGTGCGCACCATCACGTACCAGCAGGCGATCGGCGAGGCGCTGACCCAGCAGATGCGCTTCGACCGCTCGGTGGTCCTCATGGGCGAGGACAGCACCAACGCCTGGGGCCCGACCAAGGGCCTGCACCTCGAATTCCCGGACCGCGTGCTCGACATGCCGATCACCGAGGCCGCCTTCGTCGGCGCCGCGGTCGGCGCCGCCGCGACCGGCCTGCGCCCGGTGGTCGACCTGCTCTTCGTCGACTTCGCCACCGTCTGCTTCGACCAGATCGCCAACCAGGCGGCCAAGTTGCGCTACATGGCCGGCGGCCGGATCTCGGTCCCGCTGGTGCTGCGCGCGATGTGGGGCACCGGCCTGCGTCGCGGCGCCCAGCACTCGCAGGCGCTGCACCCGCTCTTCGTGCACCTGCCCGGCCTCAAGGTGGTCGCGCCGTCCAACCCGTACGACGCCAAGGGGCTGATGGCGCAGGCGCTGGTGGACGACGACCCGGTGCTGTTCCTGGAGCACAAGATGCTCTACTTCGTGCCCGGCGGCGTCCCCGAGGAGCCCTACGCGATCCCGTTCGGCTCGGCCAAGGTGGTCCGGCCGGGGACGGACTGCACGGTGGTCGCGATCGGCCGGATGGTCTCGGTCGCGCTCGCCGCCGCCGAGCAGCTCGCCGCCGAGGGCGTGCAGATCGAGGTGATCGACCCGCGGACGCTGTCCCCGCTGGACACCTCGACCATCTACGGCAGCGTGGAGCGCACCGGGCGGCTGGTCGTGGTCGACGAGGCCCACCCCCGCTGCAGCCTGGCCACCGACATCGCCGCGCAGGTCGCGCAGGACCGCTTCTCCGCGCTGCGCGGGCCGATCAGGATGGTCACCGGGCCGCACGCGCCGGTGCCGTTCAGCCCCGAGCTGGAGGACGCCTTCGCCCCCGGGCCGGACCAGGTGGCGGCCGCCGTGCGGGCCACCGGGTCGGTGCGGAGCGCGGCCTGAGCGCCGTACCGCCCCCGCACTGCCGCACTGCCGCAACGCCGTACCGCCGTACCGCCGTACCGCCGCAACGACGATCCATCAGTTTCCGTACCGCTGTGCTGCCGGGCCCGGGTCCGGGCCCGCCGACCGAGGAGGAACCGAGTGACGTCCCAACCGTTCGTGAAGCAGCCCGACGAGGGCCGCGCCATCTGGCACGTGGGCGCGCTGCTCAAGTTCAAGGCGACCGGCGCCGAGACCAACGGGCAGTTCTGGCTCGCCGAGCAGCTGTCCCCGGCGGGCTACGCCTCGCCGGTCCACCTGCACACCCGCGAGGACGAGTTCTTCATCGTCCAGGAGGGTGAGATGGTGCTGCGGATCGGCGACGACGAGCACAAGGTCGGTCCGGGCGCGACGGTCTTCGCGCCGCGCGGCATCGCCCACCAGTACCGGGTGGAGACCGAGGGGACCAGGTTCCTGGTGCTGGGCACCCCGGCCGGGTTCGAGGAGTGGTTCTTCCAGACCGGCGAGCCGGCCACCAGCCTGGAGCTGCCGCCGCCGCTGCAGGGCCCGCCGGACTTCGCCCGGCTGCTCGGCGCGCTGGAGCCGCTCGGCGTGCAGCTGGTCGGGCCGCCGCCCGGGCCGGGCGGGCCCGCCGGGCCGCCGCGCTGACCGGTGCCGCCGCTTCCTTCGCCGGCCCCGTCGCCCTTCGTGGGCGGTGGGGCCGGCGTACTGGTCGAAACCTGTGAGCGGGCACTCACCTGCACGCTATCCTTCGGGTACCCCTCCGCAGCCGCGGACCGGTTCGCAACCGGCCGCCCCGTTCCCTCGGAGCCTTCATGAGTATGCGCGAGCAGATCGTCGACGCCGCCGAGCGGGTGATCCGGGACCTCGGCCTGGCCCGCTGCACCACCAAGGAGATCGCCGAGGTGGCGGGCTGTTCCGAGGGCACCATCTACCGGCACTTCCGCAGCAAGGAGGACGTCTTCCTGGCCGTCCTCGCCGAGCGGCTGCCCGGCCTGCTGCCGGTGCTGCGGGCGCTGCCGGAGGAGGTCACCAGCGAGGGCGAGGTCCGGGCGGCCCTGCAGCAGGTGGCCGAGGAGGCGCTCGCCTTCTACCGGGAGTCGATGCCGATGCTGCTGTCTGTCTTCGCCGAACCCAAGCTGCTCGACCGCCACCGGGAGTGGATGCAGGCCAACAACGCGGGGCCGCACCGGGCCTCCGAGCTGCTGGCCGACTACCTGCGGCGGGCCCAGCGGGCCGATCTGGTCAGCCGGGACGCCGACCCGGTGGCGGCGGCCCAGCTCCTGCTCGGCGCCTGCTACCTGGCCGCCTACGGGGGCGTGTTCGCCAGCCCGGCCGGCGGTTCGGAGGCGCTGCGCGAGGCCGAGGCCTTCGTCCGCCAGCTCTGGCGTACGCTCGCCCCGGCCGACCGCCCCGCGGCGCCCGCGAAGGGCCGTGGCAAGTCCCGCTGAGGCGGTGAAGCGAAGACCGCCCGCCGCCCGTGAGCAGTACCGGGCGGCGGGCTCTTCGCCTTCCGGGGACGGCGGCGGCGGGAACGGCGGAGGGGCGGACGGCTGGATGCCGTCCGCCCCTGCCCGTCGTACCGCGGTTCAGCCCTGGAGCCCCAGGACCTGGGCCGCCGCCGTGACCTGGCCGAGGTCACCGGCGCACGGCATCAGCAGCAGCTCGTCGCAGCCCGCCTCGGCGTACTTGCCGACGATCCCGCGCAGCTTGCCGGGGTTGTCGGCCGCACCGCGCAGGATGTGGTCGACGAACGGCCCGGCGTCCCGGTAGTAGGACCGCAGATAGCCCTCGGTGTGCTTGCCGGCGTCCTCGCCGAGCGCGAAGTACGCCAGCGCCACCAGCCGCGGCGCCCCGGTCCGCCCCTCGGCGGCCCACTGCTCGCGCAGCGCCTGGGCGCCCTGGGCGAACATCACCGGTCCGGTGCCGCCGCCGATCCAGCCGTCGGCCAGCCGGGCCGCCCGCCGCAGCGCGGCCGGCGAGTGCCCGCCCAGGATCAGCTCCGGTCCGTCCGGCCGGACCGGGGCCGGACCGACCGCCGGCTCGCGGCCGGACTGCGCGTCGGCCCAGTGCCGGCGCAGCTGGGCCACCTGGGTGCCGGTCCGGGCGCCGCGGCCGGTCTTCTCGACCTGCCCGACCTCGAAGTCGTCCTGGCGCGAGCCGACCGCCAGGCCGAGGGTCAGCCGCCCGCCGGAGAGCCGGTCCACGGTGGCCGCCTGCTTGGCCAGCAGCGCGGTGTTGGCGCGCAGCGGCGAGATGAGGATGCTGGTCGCCAGACCGATCCGTTCGGTCACCGCGGCGGCCGCGGCCAGCGTGGTGAGCGGCTCCCAACTGGTGTGCACCAGGCGGTCGATGGTGCCGAGGGTGGAGAACCCGGCTTCCTCGGCGAGCCGGGCCCAGGCGACCACGTCGGCGCCGGCCGCGCCGGCCAGCGAGGTCGGCAGTCCGATTCCGACCTTCATCTCACTCACCCTCGATCGGCTGGTCGTGGCGGCGGGAGAGCACGTTCTCCATCGAGGCCAGCCGGAAGAAGGCCTGCGCGCCCTCCCGGCTGGTCATGTCGCGGGGAACGGCGAGGTGCTTCTCCAGCTCCCGCTCGAACTCGCGGACGGCGGGCTGCTGGCTCATGTGCGCGGCCACCAGCGGCAGCGGGCCCTCGATCTCGATCACCCGGACGGCCAGTTCCCGGCCCACGAAGGCCTGGGTGCCGAGGAGCTTGCCGACGACGGTGCCGTCGGGCGCCTTGACGTCGAAGTCCGGGCGGCCGCTCTTGCGGAAGAGGTCCTTGACGATGTCCTCGCTGCCCGGCAGCAGCGGGTAGTACAGCGCGTGCCACGTGCTCATGGATCGTCTCCTGACGGTTCGGGGCCGGGCTCGGCCCGTCGGTGGGTGGGAAGGCGCGGGGGTCACTGGCTGGCGGTGACGCCGCCGTCCACGTACAGCACCTGGCCGGTGACGAAGCCGGCCCGCGGCGAGGCGAGGAAGGTGACGGCGTCCGCCACCTCGTGCAGTTCGGCGGTGCGGCCGAGCGGGATCCGGCCGAGCACCATCCGCATGAACTCCGGGTTGCCGGCGTTCTCCTGGACGAAGTCGGTGCGCACGAAGCCGGGGGCGACGGCGTTCACCGCGATCCCGTGCCGACCCCATTCGGCGGCCAGTTGCTTGACCAGCAGGTCCAGGCCGGCCTTGCTGGCGCCGTAGGCGCTGAAGCCGCGCCGGGCGCCGAACTTGCCGCGCACCGAGGAGAGGTGGACGATCCGGCCGCCGCCGGCCGCGATCATCGCCCGGCCGACCGACTGGGAGAGCCAGAAGGCGCCCAGCAGGTTGGTGTCGACGATGGTGCGCCAGTCCTCCTCGGAGATGGTCTCGGCGCCGACGGTGACCAGCGCGCTGGCGCAGTTCACCAGGACGTCGACGCCGCCCCAGTCGGCCGTCACCGCGTCCACCAGCCGGTCGACGTCGGCGCGGTCGGCGACGTCCACGGCGTGCGGGGCGACCGTGCCGCCGCGGGCGGCCAGCGGGTTCAGCCGTTCGGCGGCCTCCTCGGCCTTCTTCAGCGAGCGGCCGGCGACGGCGACCTTGGCGCCCCGGGCGGCGAGGTCCGCCGCCACGGCCGCGCCGATGCTGCCGTAGCCGCCGACCAGCAGGACCCGGCAGCCGAGGAACTCCCGTTCGGCGGGGACGCGTTCGGGCGCGGGCCGGGGCGGTGCGGCGGCGCCGGGCGGGCCGCCGATCCCCGGGGGCGGGCCGCCGACGCCCGGGGGTGGTCCGCCGAAGCCCTGGGGCGGGCCGGGCGGTTGGGTCGGTGCGGCTGCCGTCATGGCAGCACCTCCCTGTCGCGTGTCGGTGAATGCGGATGCTCTGACGGAGCGTCAGACGTGCTCAGGCCGCGGCGGTCGAGCCCGGCAGGCCGAACAGCTCGGCGGCGTTGTCGTGCCGGACCCGCGCGACGGTGGCGGCGTCCAGGCCGAGGCCGCCCAGCCGGGCCAGCGAGGCGTCCAGCGGCGCGCTCATCGGCGGGGAGTCGGTGCCGAACATGACGTTGCCGGCCCCGAAGGCGTCGACGGCGGCGGCCACGGCCCGCAGGCTCGGGGTCGCGGTGTCGACGTACACCCGGCGCAGCGCCTCGGCGAGCGGCGGTACGGCGGGTCCGCCCGGCCCGGCCGTCCCAGGTCCGCCGGGACCGCCGGGGCCACCCGCTCCGGGCCCGCCGACCCCCGGCGGCGGCCCGCCGGGAGCGCCGCCCGGGCCGCCCCCGGGAGCGCCGCCCGGCCGTCCGAAGGTGACCGGCATCCGCCGGGCCAGCTCCAGCCGCTCCAGCAGCAGCGGCAGCCCGCCGCCGCAGACCGGGGCGACGATCCGCAGCTCCGGGTACTTCTCCAGCCAGCCGGCGAACAGCACCGCCGCCGTCCCGAGCGTGACGTCGCACGGCCGGGCGATCTGCTCGACCAGTCGCAGGTCGTCCAGTTCCCCGGCCCCGGCCGGTTCGGCCGGCGGGTGCAGCATCACCGGGGTGCGGTGCTGGGCGGCCATCGCGAAGAAGGCGTCGGCCTGCGGGGTGTCCAGGAACCGTCCGGCGACGGAGGAGTTGACCATCAGCCCGACGAATTCGTCCTGCTCCAACCGCTTGGCGGCGGCGGCGAGTTCGGCGTCGGAGCCGAGCGGGTTGGTGTAGACGTAGCCGCGCAGCGCGGTGGGCCGGGCGCGGACCTGCTCGCCGAGCCAGTCGTGGAAGCGTTCGAGGGTGTCCAGTGGCTGGCGGTAGTTGTCCAGGCCGGGCGTGCGCACCATGGTGCCCGCGCCGACGGGACTGCCGACCAGGGACGTGGTGATCCCGGCCGCCGCCTTGAGCTCGACCATGCCGTCGACGTCGGCGAGGCTCGGCGGCATGGGGAAGCGGCGGAAGAGTTCGGGCGACGTGATGTGGCCGTGCACATCGATCGTCATCGGCTCGGCACCTCCTGGGACGGCCGCCGGCCGGTCGGCGCGGCGGGGGTGGTCACGGGCCCCGGGCACTCAGTGAGTGAGTGCCCGCTCGCACCGTAGGGTGCGGTCGGTGGGTGCGTCAACACGGCCCGGCGGTCGGCAGGTTGGTGCAACGAACGGACTGGGCGAACCGCCCGGGACGGCCGGGATTCGGTCCGTGGGCGGCCGGGCGACGTCCCAGCCCGGTGGAGACGGATGCCTCCTGACACTGGGACCGCCCGGCGGCAAGGATGAGGCGGCGGGGCGCCCCGGGGGCCGAGATGCCCCGGTCCCCGGGGTCCCGCTCTCTCGAAGTGGGCGACCCCGCCCCGGTCCGCCGCACCGTCGCGGCGGACGTCCCGCGATCCCCGATCGATTCGAGGAATCGATATGAAGGACATGAAGGACAACACGGACACCTGGCTGGTGACGTCGTCCAGCGTCCAGCTCGGCACCTTGTGGATCATGAAGACCTCGATCCTGCCGATGCTGAACTCGCTTCCCTACGACCGGTACGTCAACACCTGCCAGCTCATCGACATGCACGTGTTCCACCCGATCGCCTTCTGGAACGGCCTCGCCACCGCCGCCGTCGGCGCGACCAAGGCGGTCCGTTCGGAGAACAAGGTGGCCAAGGTGCTGTACGCGGCCGGCACCGTCGGCATGGCGACCGTCGCGGTCGCCTCCGAGGGCGTCAACCGCCCGATCTGGCGCCAGATCGAGCGCTGGAGCCCGTACCGCGACAGCGACGCCGCGTGGCGCGGCAAGCGCCGCCGCTGGCACCTGGCGCACGAGACCCGGACCATGGGCGCGATCGGCGCCGCGGCCTGCTTCGTGCTCGCCTCGCTGCTCTGACCCGAGCCCCCAACCGCTCCTTCCTTCCCCGGACCCGCCCCCGGCCGTGTGCCGGCCGGGCCGTCCGCCGAGCAAAGGACTGTCATGACCTCGTCCAACGAGAGTGCGGTGGAGGCCAACAAGGCCCTCATCCGCGACCTGACCGAGCGGGCGTTCAACGACGGCGACCTCGCCGCCATCGGCGACCGCTTCGCCGAGGACTACGTGGTGCACGCCCCCGGCCTGCCCCCGATGCCGCCCGGCCCGGACTCCTTCCGCCAGGCCGTGCTGCTGTGGCGCAACGCCTTCCCGGACGTCCACGTGACCGTCGAGGACGTGGCCGGCGACGGTGACCGCGTCTACGCCCGGTTCACCACCCGCGGCACCCACCAGGGGCAGCTGTTCGACATCCCGCCCACCGGCAAGCCGGTCACCGTGCACGAGATGTCGTGCCACCGGGTCGTCGACGGCCGGGTCGTCGAGTCCTGGATCGGCGACAACGTGCCCCGGATCCTGCTCGACATCGGCGCCATCCAGCCGGTCGGCCGCCCGCAGCACTGAGCGGCCCGCAGCACTGAGCGGCCCGCAGCACTGAGCGGCCCGCAGCACTGAGCGGCCCGCAGCACTGAGCCGCCCGCAGCACTGAGCGGCCCGAGGCCGCACGGTCCCGCGGCCCGGCAGCCCCAACCACCCGAACCAGCCCGAGGGGAGTCCGCATGCACCGCACCCTGATCATCGCCCGGATGGTGCCCGGAGCGGAGGGCGACGTCGCCCGCGTCTTCGGCGAGTCGGACGAGACCGAACTGCCCCGGCTCGCCGGCGTCACCCACCGCTCGCTGTACCTGCTCGGCGACGCCTACGTCCACCTGCTGGAGACCGACGACCCCGGACCGGAGGCGGTCGAGGCCGCCCGCCGGCACCCGGAGTTCGGCCGGGTCAGCGAACGGCTCACCCCGTTCATCTCCCCCTACCTGCCCACCTGGCGTTCGCCGCAGGACGCGGTCGCCCGGTGCTTCTACACCTGGGAGCCCGGCAACGGCGGTCGCTGAGCCCGCCCTCCGCAGGCGGCGCCGGCCGACCCGGGGCCCGTTCACCCCGGCCGGCCGTGCGGCCCAGGAGCAGTCCCTACACCGGAGAAAAGAGGCAGCACCATGACCGACCACCAGGCCGGCGGGACGACGGTCGTCGTCACCGCGGAGGAGATCGAGAACGTCCTCATCACCAGCGCCGGCGCGGCGCCGGACGTCTTCGAGGGCTCCCGGCACGTCCCCCTGGAGGAGCTCGGCCTCGACTCGCTCGCCGTTCTGGAGCTGGAGGCGGTGATCGCCGACCGCTACGGCCTGAAGGTCCCGGACGGCGCCGTCGCCCTCAGCGTCGACCAGATCGTCGCCGAGCTTCAGACCGCCGGGGCGGTGGGCTGAGGATGGCCGGGCACACCGAGAACGGCATCGTCATCCAGGCCCCGCTCAAGCTCGTCTGGGACGTCACCAACGACGTCGCCGGCTGGCCGGAGCTGTTCACCGAGTACGCGTCCGCCGAGATCGTCGAGCGGCGCGGCGAGACCGTCCGCTTCCGGCTCACCATGCACCCGGACGAGGAGGGCCGGATCTGGAGCTGGGTCAGCGACCGCACCGTCAACGTCGCCGACCGCACCGTCCACGCCCACCGGGTGGAGACCGGCCCGTTCGCCTACATGCAGATCCACTGGCGCTACGAGGAGCTGCCCGGCGGCGGCACCCGGATGACCTGGATCCAGGACTTCGCGATGAAGCCCACCGCCCCGGTCGACGACCAGGGCATGACCGACCGGCTGAACACCAACTCGCCCGTCCAGCTGGAGGTCATCAAGGCCAAGGTCGAGGCCCTCGCGGCCGACCCGAACACGGCCGACCCGAACGCCGTAGCCCCGAACACCGCCGAGAAGGAGTGAGCGCCGTGGCCGCCAGGAACATCCGCATCATCGCCGCCGACGACGTCCCCGCCAACCGCAAGCGCGGCGGCGAGACCCGCGCGGTGCTCTCGCCCGGCACCGTCGGCTCGACCTCCGGCTTCATGGGGATCGCCCGGCTCCAGCCGGGGGAGCGGATCAGCGAGCACTACCACCCGTACAGCGAGGAGTTCCTGCTCCTCATCCGCGGCGAGCTGACCCTCGACCTCGACGACAAGCCCTTCGAGCTGTTCGCCGGCCAGGGCCTGGTCATCCCCAAGGACGTCCGGCACCGGCTGCGCAACACCGGCTCCGAGGAGGCCTTCGCGGTCTTCCACCTCGGCCCGCTGGCACCGTCCCCCGAGCTCGGCCACGTCGACACCGAGGACGGCCCGGGGACCACGGCGGACGCCCACATAGTGCTGGGGGAGCGATGACCGCCTTCCCCACCACGGGTGCCCGCCGGGTGGTGGTCACCGGGATCGGTGTGGTGGCGCCCGGCGGCACCACCCGGGAGACCTTCTGGGACCTCATCACCTCGGGCCGCACCGCGACCCGCCGGATCTCCGCGTTCGACGCCTCGGCGTTCCGCTCGCAGATCGCCGCCGAGGCCGACTTCGACGGCGCCGCCGCCGGACTGACCCCGCTGGAGCTGCGCCGCGCCGACCGCTACGTGCAGTTCGCGCTCGCCGCCTCCCAGGAGGCGGTGCTGGACGCCGGCCTGGAGCTCGACGAGCGCACCCGGGAGGCCACCGGCGTGGTGCTCGGCTCGGCGGTCGGCGGCACCATCGTCCTGGAGGACGAGTTCGTCGTCGCCAGCGACTCCGGCCGCAAGTGGCTGGTGGACCCGGACGTCACCAGCCCGTTCCTCTACCAGGGCCTGATCCCCAGCAGCCTGGCCGCCGACGTGGCGGTGCGGCACGGGGCGCACGGCCCGGCGGTGGTCGTCTCCACCGGCTGCACCTCCGGCATCGACGCCATCGGCCACGCCTACCAGCTGCTGCTGGACGGCGAGGCCGAGGTGATGATCACCGGGGCCTCGGACTCGCCGATCTCCCCGGTCACCGTCGCCTCCTTCGACGCCATCCGGGCCACCACCCCGGACAACGACGACCCGGAGCACGCCTCCCGGCCGTTCGACCGGGACCGGCACGGCTTCGTGCTCGGCGAGGGCTGCGCGGTGCTCGTCCTGGAGGAGCTGGAGCACGCCCGCCGGCGCGGCGCCCGGATCTACTGCGAGGTGGTCGGCTACGCCAACCGCGGCAACGCCTTCCACATGACCGGTCTGCGCCCGGACGGCCTGGAGATGTCCGAGGCCATCAACGACACCCTGCGCCAGGCCCGCTTCAACCCCGAGGACGTCCGCTACATCAGCGCCCACGGCTCCGGGACCCGCCAGAACGACCGGCACGAGACCGGCGCCTTCAAGCGCTCGCTCGGCCACGCCGCCTATGGGGTGCCGATCAGCTCGATCAAGTCGATGGTCGGCCACTCGCTGGGCGCGATCGGCGCGATCGAGATGGCCGCCTGCGCGCTGGCCGTCGAGCGCGGGGTCGTCCCGCCGACCGCCAACTGGCAGAACCGCGACCCGGAGTGCGACCTCGACTACACCCCCAACACCGCCCGCGAGGTGCGGGTGGACGCGGCGCTCTCGGTCGGGAGCGGCTTCGGCGGCTTCCAGTCCGCGATGCTCTTCGCCAAGCTGGGGAGGGGCCGATGAGCACCCGACGCGCGGTCATCACCGGCATCGGCGTGGTCGCGCCGAGCGGCATCGGCAGCGAGGCGCACTGGAAGACGGTCTGCGGCGGCGAGAGCCGGATCGGACCGATCACGCTCTTCGACGCCGGCCCGTACGAGACCACGCTGGCCGGCGAGGTCCCGGACTTCGACGTCAACCGCTACGTCGAGCGCCGGCTCCAGGTGCAGACCGACCGGTGGACCCACCTCGCCTACGCGGCGGCCGAACTGGCCCTCGGCGAGGCCGAGCTGGACCCGTCCACGGTCGAGCCCTACAAGCTCTCGGTGGCCCTGGCCAGCTCCTCCGGCGGCAACCAGTTCGGCCAGCGCGAGCTCCAGCGGCTCTGGCAGCCGGACACCTCGCGGACCGTCGGCGCCTACCAGTCCATCGCCTGGTTCTACGCCGCGACCGTCGGGCAGCTGGCCATCCGGCACCAGGCCAAGGGCCCGTCCAGCGTGCTCGTCTCGGAGGGCGCCGGCGGCCTGGACTCGCTGGCGCACGCCGCCCGGCTGATCCGCCGGGGCGCCGACGTGGTGCTCGCCGGCGGCACCGAGGCACCGCTCGGCCCGTACGCGCTCGCCTGCCAGCAGCGCAGCGGCCGGCTGTACACCGGCACCGACCCGGCCGCCGCCTACCTGCCGTTCGACGAGCGGGCCGGCGGTTACGTGCCCGGCGAGGGCGGCGCGGTGTTCATCGTCGAGGACCTGGAGCACGCGCTCGCCCGCGGCGCCAGGATCCGCGCCGAGATCGCCGGCTGGGCCGCCACCCAGGACGCCGTCGCCGCCACCCGGACCGCCACCGGCTCGGTCCGCCAGTACGCCCGCGCGCTCGGCACCGCGGTCGAACGGGCCGGCCTCACCCCCGGGGACGTCGACGTCGCCTTCCCCGACGCGGTGGGCGTGCCCGGCTACGACCGCACCGAGGCGGAGGCGCTGCGCGCGGTGTTCGGCCCGGCCGGCCCGGCCGCCGTCACCACCCAGAAGCCGCTCACCGGCCGGCTCTACCAGGGCGGCAGCGCCCTGGATGCCGCCACCGCCGTGCTCGCCATGGACTACGGCCTGATCCCGCCCTCGGCGGGCCCGGCCCGCCCGGCGGACGGCTGCGACCTGCCCTTCGTCCGCGAGGAGCAGGCCACCGAGGTGCGCACCGCGCTGATCGGCGCCCGCGGCTTCGACGGCTTCAACAGCGCCGTCCTGCTGCGCGCCCACGGCTGACCCGACCACCCACCGACCCGGAAGGAGACCGCCATGCCGGTCGTCGAGGGCGCGGCACAGGGCCGCGTGCTCTTCCTCATCACCGTCAAGGAGGAGCGCCGGGAGGACTTCCTCGCGGCGTACGAGCAGATCCGTCACCTGGTCGCCGAGGGCGTCCCCGGGCACCTGCGCGACCAGGTCTGCCAGTCCTCCACCGACCCGGAGCAGTGGCTGATCACCAGTGAGTGGCGCTCGCTGGAGGACTTCGTCGCCTGGGAGCGGACCGAGGAGCACCGGGACCTGGTGCGCCCGATGCGCGAGTGCTTCAGCGAGGCCAGGTCCATCCGTTTCCACATCAAGGCCGAGACCTCGCGGGACACCCCGCGGGCGGGCCTTTCCACTGCTACCACCGCGGGGTGAGGTCATGACACGGACAGTGATCATCGGCGGCAGCGTCGCCGGCCTGGTGGCCGCGCTGGCGTTCGCCGACCTGGGGCACGACATCACGGTGCTGGAGCGGGACGGCAACGAGGCGCCGGACACCGTCGACGACGCGCACGGCGACTGGCAGCGGCCGACCGTGCCGCAGCTGCACCACTCGCACGCGTTCGGCTCGCTCGGCACCAACCTGCTGCGCGACCGGCTGCCGTCCGTCTACCAGGCGCTGGTCGGGGCCGGCGCCCGGGAGATCGAGCTGGGCAAGGCCATGCCGCCGACCCTGGCCGACAAGACGCCGCACCCGGCCGACGCCGAGCTGCGCATGCTCGGCAGCCGGCGCACCACCTTCGAGCTGATCCTGCGGCAGGAGGCGCTGCGCAAGCCCGGCATCTCCTTCCGCCGGGGCGAGACGGTGCGCGGCCTGACCGTCGCCGACCGCGGCCCGGCCCGGGTGACCGGCGTGGTCACCAAGGACGGCCGCACCGTCGAGGCCGACCTGGTGATCGACGCCAGCGGCCGCCGCTCGCAGGGCCACGAGTGGCTGCGCGAGCACGGCCTGGCCGAGCCCGAACTGGTCGCGCACAGCGCCGACATCACCTACTACACCCGCTACTACCGGGCGCTCGGCCCGCGCCCGGTGGGCCCGCTCAACCGCGGCTTCGGCGCCGGCGGGCTCTGGGACCACTACACCGGCGTGATGTTCCTCGGCGACAACAACACCTTCGCCATCTCCTTCGGCATCCTGCCGGACGACGCCGAGCTGAAGCAGATGCGCGCCGAGGACGTCTTCACCGCGGTGGTCCGGGCCACCCCGCTGCTCGCCCCCTGGGTGTCGCCGGAGGCCTCGGTGCCGATCTCGCCGGTGCACGCGATGGGCGGCCTGGACAACTCGCTGAAGCTGTACGGCCAGGACGCGCAGCCGGTGCCCGGCTTCCTGCCGGTCGCCGACGCGGTCTGCACCACCAACCCCTCGTTCGGCCGCGGCGTCTCGCTCGCCATCGCGCACGTGCTCGGGCTGGCCGACCTGGTGCGCGAGCACCCGGAGCCGGACGCCGAGCAGGCCGCGCTGGCGGCCGGTCTGGCCGGGCGGACCTTCCGCCCGTGGTTCGAGGACGCCGTCCGCAACGACGCGGGCCGCGCCCGGCTCTGGCGGGCCACCGTGGCCGGCCAGCAGCTGCCGCCGCTGCCGCCGGACGTGCTCACCTTCGGGACGGTCGCCGAGGCGGCCGCCACCGACGAGGTGGTCTGGCGCCGGCTGGTCCGCACCATGATGTCGCTCGACAACCCGGCCGGCCTGTACGAGGACGAGGAGATCCGGCTGCGGGTCAAGCAGGCGGTCGCGGGCTCGCCGCCGCCGTTCCCCGCCCCGGACCGGGCCACCCTCGTCGACATCGTCCGCCGCGCCGCGGTCTGACGCCCCGTCGGGCGCCGGCTCCGCCGGACCCCTTTTCGGTACCGCCCAGCCCCGCACCGCACCAGCACAGGAGGAGAGTCATGAAGGTCGTCGACCACCCGAACGCCAAGCTCATGGAAGCGGTCTACGCCGCCTTCACCGTGGGCGACGTGCAGAAGGCGGCCAGCTACTGGACCAAGGACTGCGTGCACTACTACCCGGGCACCAGCGAGCTGTCCGGCGCGCACGAGGGCATCGAGTCCGCGCTGGCCTTCGCCGGCCGGATGTTCGAGATCTGCCAGGGCCGCATCCAGATGGAGATCCACGAGATCGGCGCCAGCGACTCGTTCGCCTTCGCCACCGTGTTCACCCGCTACGAGCGCGAGGGCAAGAGCCTGGAGATGCCCTTCATCAACGTGGCGCGCATCCAGGACGGCCTGATCGCCGAGTTCTGGACCTACCCCGAGGACCAGTACGCCGTCGACCAGTTCTGGGCCTGACCGCCCCCCGACGATCGAGAGAGGTCGCATCACCATGGCAGGCATCATCAGCAGTTGGGGTGACAACACCAACGGCCAGCTCGGCGACGGCGGGACCGTCAGCCGGACCACCGCACAGGAGATCAAGAGCCTGGAGGGCGTCGTCCGGGTGGCGGCCGGCAGTGGCCACGCGCTGGCGATCACCGCCGACGGCGAGCTCTGGGGCTTCGGCCGCAACGCCTTCGGCCAGCTCGGCGACGGCTCCACCGAGAACCAGGCGACCCCGGTGCGGACCGTCGGCCTGCCCGGCCGGGTCCGCACCGCCGGCGCCGGCGGCGGCCACAGCGCCGCCCTGCTGGAGGACGGCACCGTCTGGGCCTGGGGCGCCGGCTTCTTCTGCGCGCTCGGCGAGGCCAACTTCGGCGTGCAGCCCGTCCCGGTCCGGGTCGAGGGCCTGGAGGACGTCGTCGACCTGGCGGTCGGCGGCGCCCACAACCTGGCGCTCAAGGCCGACGGCACCGTCTGGTCCTGGGGCCGTGACGACCGCGGCCAGCTCGGCGACGGTCCGGGCTCGACCCGTGAGGGCCGGATCGTCCGCTCGTACATGACCGCCTCCTTCGACTGCCGGCCGCGCCCGGCCGTGATCGAGGGCCTGGAGCCGGTCGTCCGGATGAGCGCCGGCGGCGGCCACAGCCTGGTCGTGCACGCCGACGGCACCGCCTCGGTCTGGGGCTTCAACGACCGCGGCCAGCTCGGCGACGGCACCACCGTCGACCGTGCCGCCCCGCAGAAGCTCACCGGCCTGCACTCGGTCAGCCAGCTGGTCGGCGCCTACCACCACACGGTGGCGCTGCTGGCCGACGGCACCGTCTGGGCCTGGGGCCTCAACGACGGCGGCCAGCTCGGCGACGGCACCACCGAGGACCGCGCGGTGCCGGCCCCGGTGCCCGGCCTGACCGGCGTCAAGGCGATCGCCGCCGGCGGTGGCGGCACCGACGCGGCCCCCGGCAACGGCGGGCACGCGCTGGCGCTGCTGGCCGACGGTTCGGTGCAGGGCTGGGGCTGGAACAACTGGGGCCAGCTGGCCGCCGGGCAGGTCCAGATCGTCCCGACCCCGACCCGGATCGCGCTGGCCGGTCCGGCGGTGGGCGTCGCCGCCGGCGGCGAGATCCCGCCGACCAACAAGTTCATGGCCAACCCGGGCGGCGGCTTCGGCTTCGCCCTGCTGGGCTGAGACCCGGCCCCGTGCGAACGCCGGGCGGCCCCGGTCCGTCCAGGGCCGCCCGGCGCGGGCCCGTCCGGCCCGCCCACCCATGACCGCTGACCCTCGGGCCGGGGGCGCCGTCCGCCCCCGGCCCGGTCCCCGCAGGGAGGCCTCACCCCATGACCGCCGTTCCCCAGACCGCCCCTGCCTCGGCCGGCGCGGTGTTCCTCTCCGAACTGATGTTCCCGTCCACCCCGCGCTGCCTGGCCCTGGCCGCCGAGTTCAAGATCGCCGAGCTGCTCGCCGACGGCCCGCTGCCGGCCGCCGAACTCGCCGAGCGCGCCGGGGTGGCCGCCGGCCCGCTCGCCAAGGTGCTCGGGCTGCTGTCCGAGGACGGCGTCTTCGAGGAGACCGAGCCCGGTGTCTTCGCCAACACCGCGCTGTCCGAACTGCTCCGCCCCGGTGTGCCCGGTTCGATGGACGCGATGGCCCGGATGGTCGGCGCCGAGTGGCTCTGGTCCTCCTGGGGCGCACTGGACCACAGTCTGGAGACCGGCAAGCCCGGCTTCGAGAAGGTGCACGGCACCGCGCTCTGGCCCTGGCTGCAGCGCAACCCGGCCGCCGCCGCGACCTTCAACCAGGCGATGACCGACTTCACCGACGCGCTCGCCGACGCCCTGGTCTCCGCGTACCCCGACTTCGCCGAGGCCGGCGCGGTCTGCGACCTCGGCGGCGGGCAGGGCACCTACCTGGCCGCGATCCTGAACGCCTACGAGGCCGTCGGCCGCGGCGTGCTGGCCGACCTGCCGAGCGTGATCGAGCAGGCCCGCACCCAGCCGGACGTCGCCAAGCTGGCCGAGCAGGGCCGGCTGGAGTTCCAGCCGGTCGACTTCTTCGCCGGGGTCCCGGCCGGGATCGGCACGTACGTCACCAAGCAGGTCTGGCACTCCTGGCCGGACGAGGCGCTGGTGCGCCTGCTGCGCCGGTGCCGCGAGGCCTCGCCGGGCGCCCGCTTCGTCGCGGCCGAGCTGGTGCACCGCGAGGGCGTGCCGCGGTTCGTGAAGAACTTCGACCTGGTCATGCTGGTGACCATGAGCGGCGAGGTGCGGACCGAGGCGCAGTTCGCCGAGGTCTTCCGGCGCGGTGGCTACCGGCTGAACCGGGTCGTGTCGACCGGGACGGCCTTCTCGTTGCTGGAGGCCGTGCCGGACCCCGACCCGCTGGACTGACCCGGCGGAGCGGACGACGCAGGCCCGGCCCCCGGAATTCCCGGGGGCCGGGCCGGTTTTCCGGGCCTGCCCCGGAGAATCGCGGGAGATTCGCGAAAGGGGGCCCGGATCCTTCCTGGATCCGGGCCCGCGGGTGTTTTTCCGGGAAATCCCCGGGGTCAGTCGAAGCGGTATTCCGAAAGGCCCCCGACGGGCCGGAAGCCGAGCGAGGTGAAGAGCCCCTGGACGGCCGTGTTGGCCTCGCCGAGCACCGCCAGGCCGGTCAGCCCGTCCGCGCGCAGCCCGGTCGCCGCCTCGGCGAGCAGGGCCCGGACGTAGCCGCCCCGGCGGGCCTCGGGCCGCGAGTACACCGGGTTGAAGCGCACCACCCCGGCGACGGCGGCGGTCCGGCCGACCGCGGCGACCGGCTGCCCGTCGTCCTCCCAGACCCGCAGCAGGCCGCCGGCGATCTGGCCCTGGACCGAGCGCCGGGCGATCTCCCGGCTGAGCCGGGCGCCGTGCGCGGCCTCCAGGCACCAGTCGGTGAGCAGCTCCAACTCCTCGGCCCGGGCGGCCCGGGACTGCCCGGACGGGGCGGGCCGCCCGTTCGGCGCGGCCGGACCGTCCAGGCACAGCACGAGTTCGCGCCGGTCCGCCCGGGCCGGGCGGCCGGTGGTCTTCGACCAGGCCTCGGCGAAGGCGCCGGACGCCGGGTCGGAGCCGATCACGCCGGGCAGTGGATCGGGGCCGGCGCCCAGCTCGGCGCCCAGGGCGGCCGCGGCGGCGGTCGGCATGCCGCTCAGCACGACCAGGTGCGGGGGAGTGAAGGCCGCCGCGCCGACCACCGGGCCGCCGTCGGACGCGGGGTCCTCGACACGGCTCCAGTTGGTCGGCGGGGCGGTCGGCGGCCGGAATTTCGCCGCTGCCAGCATGGTCAGCAGGATGGAATTCTCGACCGGGTTGCCAGCAATCCACTCACCGGTTTCGGATATGAACTCTTCGGTGTTCCTTGTGGTTTTCACGAGCATATCGAAAAAATACTCGGAGGGTGGATTGCTGGCAATGGGTGGTACGCCGGGAAACCGCCCGTGGACGGTCTCGGGTCAGCTGGCGCCCGGGCGTCCGGCGCCCGGAGCGCCCTGACCCGGAGCGCCCTGACCCGGAGCGCCCTGGCCGGGGCCGCCCTGGCCCTGGCCCGGAGCGCCGCCGCCGGGCCGCCCCATCGTCCCGGCCGTGACGCCGGCCGTCATGCCGCCCTCCAGCCCGAACAGCGAGCCGGTGACGAAGCTGGCCGCGTCGCTGCCGAGGAAGACCACCGCGTTGGCGACCTCCTCCTCGGTGGCGATCCGGCCCAGCGCGGTGGCCGCCCCGGCCCGCTCCAGCGCACCCGGCTGGCCGCCGACCCGCTGGCGGAAGTCCTCGGTGTCCACCGGCCCGGTGATCAGCGCGTTCACCCGGATGCCGGCCGGGCCGGCCTCCAGCGCGGTGGCCCGGGTCAGGCCGACCACGCCGTGCTTGGCCGCGGTGTACGCGCCCAGGCCGAAGGCGGTGCCCTGGACGCCGGCGGTGGAGGCGTTGTTGATGATGCTGCCGCCGCCGTTCGCCCGCATCACGGCGATCTCGTGCTTGAGCGAGTGGTAGGTGCCGATCAGGTTGACGGCGATCACCTGGGTGAAGGCGTCCGCCGGAACCCGGTCCAGCGGGCCGAACGCCCCGCCGCCGCCCGCGTTGTTGAAGGCGATGTCCAGCCGGCCGTGTCGCTCGACCGTGGTACCCACCAGCCGGGCGACGTCATCCTCGACGGTGACGTCGGCGGCGATGAACTCCGCCTGTCCGCCCTTCTCGCGGATCCGCTCCACGACGGCGTTGCCCAGCTCAGCGCGGCGGCCGGAGACCACCACGTGCGCACCCGCGGCGGCCAGGGCGGCCGCGGCGGCCGCCCCCATGCCCGAGGTGGAACCGGTCACCAGCGCAATCTTTCCCTGCAGTTGACTCATCGTTAGCTGCCCCTCCGGGCGGCCGGTGGTCGCCCTTGACGTTGGCCCTTGACGGCTAATTTTGATTGTATAGTCTATACGAATTCAAGCTTGGAGCAAGGACTCCGAGCCGGCGAGCGCCTCCTCGAGGAGTACCCCATGAGCGCCCCGTACGCAGCACCAGCCCCGGAAGTGCCACGTAAAACCTTCTTGACGATCTTCGCTGCCCTGGTGCTTGCCATGTTCCTGGCAGCCCTGGACCAGACGATCGTGGCGACGGCCCTGCCGACCATCGCCGGTGACCTCGGCGGCGTGACCCACCTGTCGTGGGTCGTCACCGCCTACATGCTGGCCGCCACCGCGGCCACGCCGCTCTGGGGCAAGCTGGGCGACCTGTACGGCCGCAAGCTGATGTTCCAGTCGGCCATCACGATCTTCCTGCTCGGCTCGGCGCTGTCCGGGATCTCCGGCAACATCGGCCAGCTGATCGGCTTCCGCACCCTCCAGGGGCTCGGCGCGGGCGGCCTGATGGCGCTGGCCATGGCCCTCATCGCGGAGCTGGTCCCGCCGCGCGAGCGCGGCAAGTGGCAGGGCTACGCGCAGTCCTGCTTCGTGCTCGCCGGCGTGGTCGGCCCGCTGATCGGCGGCGCCTTCGTCGACCACCTGTCCTGGCCGTGGATCTTCTACATCAACCTGCCGATCGGCGTGGTCGCGCTGCTGATCGTCAGCTCGGTGCTGAAGCTGCCGGTCCGCAAGCAGCAGAAGCAGCTGGACTACCTCGGCTCGGCGCTGCTCAGCGGGGCCATCGTCTCGGTGCTGCTGGTCTCGGTCTGGGCCGGCGACCAGTACGCCTGGGGCTCGGTGCAGATCATCGGCCTGCTGGTGCTCGCGGTGCTGCTGCTCGGCGCCTTCGTCTGGCAGGAGAACCGGGCCAGCGAGCCGGTCGTCCCGCTGGCGCTCTTCAAGGACCCGGTGGTCCTGGTGGCCACCCTCGGCCTCTTCCTCACCTCGGTCTCGCTGTTCGTGGCGACCGTCTACACCCCGCTCTTCCTCCAGATCGCCAACGGCGACAGCGCCACCGAGTCCGGCCTGCTGCTGGTCCCGATGATGCTCGCCACCGTGGCCAGCCTGACGCTCTCCGGCAAGGTGGTCGAGAAGACCGGGAAGTACAAGCTCTTCCCGATCGTCGGCCTGCTGGTCATGGCGGTCGGCCTCTACCTGATGTCGACGCTCAAGGCGGACTCCTCGCAGGTCTCCGCGGGCGTCTTCCTGGCGGTCTTCGGCATCGGCTTCGGTCTGGTCACCCAGGTCCTCATCGTGGCGGTGCAGAACTCCGTCGAGATGCGGCAGCTGGGCGTGGCGACGGCCGCGGCGAACTTCTTCCGCTCGCTCGGCGGCGCCATGGGTGTGACCATCTTCGGCGCGATCCTCAACTCCCAGCTGCGTGACTGGCTGCCCAAGAAGGTGCCGGCGGACGCCCTGGAGCGGCTCGGTACGGACGGCCTGCTGACCGCGCCGGCCAAGGTCCGGGCGCAGGCCCCGCCGGTGCGCGACGGTGTCGCCGCCGCGCTGGCCGAGTCGCTGCACGTGGTCTACCTGATCGGCATGGTCATCGCGCTGGTCGGTGCCCTGGTGGTGGTCTTCCTCCAGGAGCGGCCGATGCGGGCGCCGATGGGCGCGCCCGGCGGCAAGGGCCCCGGTGGCCCGGGCGGCCCCGGCGGTCAGCAGCAGGGCCAGGGCGGCGGCCAGTGGCAGGGTCAGGGTCAGGGCCAGGGCGCCCCGGCGGGCCAGGCCGGCCAGCAGGGCGCCGCGGGTGCCCCGGGTGCTCAGCCCGGTTCCGCGGCCGGCGGGCGCCCGGAGACGGCGACCGGCTGACCGCGGCGGCCGACCGTACCGGTCGGACCGGTGTTCGCCACCGCTGCCCCTCCTCCCCCACCGTTACCCCCGGCGGTGGGGGAGGAGGTCTGTTCGGACCGTTCCCGGGCACTCCAGGGTGCCCGGGAACGACAGTTGACGACACCTCAGCAAACGATGCGGCTCGAAACGGACGCCGGAAGCCATCGCGGAGTGAGTGTTCACCCGCTAGGCTGGACAGGCAGTCGGCACCCCGGCCGCGGTGGGGCGGGGTGTCTGGCACGGCCTTCCCCGCCGCACTCCGAGCGCCGGGAACCCGGCGCGACCAGCCCACCAGGAAGCGGGTCGACTCCATGGCCGACATACCCAGCCAGCGGCGTGCACTCTCCCGGGATCTCCCGCCCGCGGCCACTCCCGGCATACCCCCGGCGACCAGGATCGGTGTCATCGGTCTCGGCGTGATGGGCGGCGGGATGGCCTCCCGGCTGCTCGACCAGGGCCACCGGATCGTGGTCCACAACCGCACCCCCGAGCGCACCGCGCCGTTCGCCGCCCGCGGCGCGGAGGTCGCCGCCACCCCGGCCGAACTGGCCGCGCGGGTGGACGTGGTGCTGCTCAGCCTCGCCTCCGAGGCGGCCGTCGAGGAGCAGCTGTTCGGCACCGGCGGGGTTCTGGAGACGCTGCCCGCGCACGGCATCGTGATGGACACCAGCACCGTCTCCCCGGACTTCGCCCGCACGGTGGCCGAGCGGGTCGCCGGGCGCGGCCGCAGCTCCGTCGACGCCTGCATCATCGGCAACGGCCAGCACGCCAAGGACGGCGAACTGCGCTTCATGGTCGGCGGATCCGCCGAGACCTTCGAGCGGCTGGGCCCGGTGCTGGAGCCGCTCGCCAAGGAGATCCGCCACCTCGGCCCGAGCGGCCTCGGTGCCACCGCCAAGGTCATGCTCAACGTGCTGATGGGCGTCGAGATGCAGGTGCTCGCCGAGTCCGTGACGCTGGCCCAGCGGGCCGGCATCGACCGCGAGCTCGCCCTGTCGATGATCAGCGAGAGCGGCTTCAGCTCGCCGGTGATGCGCTACAAGGCCGGCGTGATGCGCCGCCGGGCCTACGGCGAACCGCAGTTCAGGCTCGACCTGATGCGCAAGGACCTCCGGCTGGCCATCGCCGAGGCCGACCGCCTGGGCGTCGACACCCCCGTCTGCGACGCCACCCACGACACCCTCGTGGCCGCCGCCGAGGCCGGCCTCGGCGAGCTGGACTGCGCTGCCGTGCTCTCCCACGCGGAGGCCGCCGCCGGCCTGGCCGGCACCCCGGACCGTACGTGAACCGCTCGCCCTCACCGAGGAGTTGATCCACGTGTCCCAACCCAGACGGCCCCGGATAGCCGGCTTCGGCACCAGTCTGGTGGCCCTGCTGACCGCCCTCGTGCTGCTCGCCGCCACCAATGGCGCCGGTGCCGAGGACACCGAGGCCCGCCCGCGATCCGGCGCCTGGAGCAGCTGGCAGTTCGACCCGGCCGGCAGCCGGTTCAACGGCCAGGAGTACCGGATCACCCCGTCCAACGTCGCCAACCTCGACCTGAAGTGGGCCTTCGGCCACGCCAAGGTCCCGGGCGTCTTCCTCGGCAGCCAGCCCGCCGTGGTGGACGGCACCCTGTACGTCGGCGGCGTCGAGGGCACCTTCCACGCCCTGGACGCCCGGACCGGCGCGACCCGCTGGACGTTCGACGTCGCCCCGGTGGCCGGCGCCCACTCCACCAGCAGCCCCGACCCGGTGCGCAGCAGCCCGGCCGTCGAGGGCAACACCGTCTACTTCGGCGACAACCGGGGCTACCTCTACGCGCTCGACCGCTGGACGGGTGCGCTGCGCTGGTCGCTGAAGCTCGACGACCACCCGCAGGCCCAGATCACCAGCTCGCCGCTGGTCTACAACGGCCAGGTCTACATCGGCATATCCAGCCGGGAGTCCGGCGCCACCTTCGACCTGACCTACCCCTGCTGCACCTTCCGCGGCTCGGTCGTCGCCGTCGACGCGGCCACCGGGCAGCTCACCTGGCGGCACTGGACCACCCCCGAGCCGCAGCTGGTCGGCACCTGGCCGAACGGCGCCAACCGCTACGAGCCCTCCGGCGTCGCGGTCTGGAGCACGCCGGTGATCGACCGGGAGAGCGGCACCGTCTACGTCGGCACCGGCCAGAACTACAGCGGCGCGGCCGGTGACACCGACTCGCTGCTCGCCCTGAACGCCGCCACCGGCGCCGTCCGCTGGCGCGCCCAGGAGGTCTTCCCGGACACCTTCACGGTCGCCTGCGGCATGGCCGGCGCCGACGCCTACTGCCCCAGCAAGGCCAACGGCACCGACCACGACTGGGACTTCGGCGCCAGCGCCAACGTCTTCAGCATCGGCAACCGCCGGGTGGTCGGCATCGGCCAGAAGAACGGCGTCTACCACGTCTACGACGCGCTGACCGGCGCCAAGGTGTGGGACCGCGCGGTCGTCGCCAACCCCAACACCCAGGGCGGCAGCTCGGGCATCCAGTGGGGCACCAGCTACGACGGCACCCGCCTCTACGTCGCCACCTGGTTCGCCAACCCCGGCACCCTGTACGCGCTCGACCCGGCGACCGGCGCGATCCTCTGGCAGACCGAGAGCCCGGCCGACGGCTGCCAGTGGGGCGGCTCGGCCGCCAATCCGGAGCTCTGCCAGCGCGGCTTCACGCCCGCGGTGAGCAGCAGTCGCGGCCTGGTCTACGAGGGCAACGCCGACGGCAAGATGCGGGTCTTCTCGGCGAGCACCGGCGCGGTGCTCTGGCAGTACGACGTGGTCCGCGACTTCACCACGGTCAACGGCGTTCCGGCGCACGGCACGGCGCTCTCCGGCGGCGGTGGCGCGGTGGTCGCCGACGGCATGCTCTACGTCCAGGCGGCGTACTACCCGCAGTACCCGAGCGCCTCGGGCGGCGCGCTGCTCGCGTTTTCCCTACGGTAGGACCCGTCGGTGTAAGAGAAGGTCAACTCACGGCCGGCGGCAAGAAGTTGCCGCCGGCCCCGGCAAGGAGGAAAGTCATGGAGATCGTCGTGGTGGGAGCGGCCGGCCGCACCGGTCGGCTGCTGGTCGAGAAGGCCCTGGAGAACAAGCACGGCGTCACCGCCCTGCTGCGCGACCCGGCCAAGCTGCCGGTCGAGCATGAGCGGCTGACCAAGGTGCGCGGCGACGTGTTCGACGTCGACTCGCTGACCGGTCCGCTGGCGGGCAAGGACGCCGTGGTGGTGTCGCTGGGCGTGACCAGCCGCACCACGACGACGGTGTTCTCCGAGGGCGTGCGCAACGTCATCGCGGCCGCCCGGACGGGCGGGGTGCGCCGGCTGGTCACGATGTCCTCGGCGGGCCTGGAGACCAAGCACCTGCCGGCGATGCAGCGCTTCGTCGCCGAGTTTGTGGTGGACCGGGTCTACCGGAACATCCACCTCGACCTCGGCCGGATGGAGGACGAGGTCGAGTCCAGCCCGCTGGACTGGACGATCGTCCGGGTGCCGATGCTCACGGACGGGCCGGCCACGCCCAACTACCAGGCGGTGGTGGGCGGTCACCTTCCCAAGGCCTCGCGCGTCGCCCGGGCGAACGTCGCCGACTACATCGTCACTCATCTGGATGACGCGGCCACCTACGGCCGGCGCGTCGAGGTGGCCAACTGATGACCCCCGGCGGCGGCCGGCCCACCCGCGGCACGTCCGCGGCGCGGGTCGGCCGCGCTCGGCGCGGCCACCGCTGACCGAGCGACCGAGCGACCGAGCGATTCAGGGACCGAGGGACCCAGGGATCAAGGGATCAAGGGGGAAACGCACCGTGAACATCGTCGTCTTCGGCGCGACCGGCGGCACCGGCCGCCACTTCCTGGAGCTGGCCGCCGCGGCCGGGCACTCCACCGTCGCCTTCGCCCGCGACCCGCTGGCCCTGGCCGACGCCCGGCCGACCACCATCCGGCAGGGCGACGTCCTCGACCCGGAGGCGGTGGCCCGTGCCGTCGAGGGCGCGGACGCGGTGGTCTCCGCGCTCGGCATCGGCTACAGCCGGGCCGACACCACCGTCTACTCCGCGGGCACCGGCCACATCCTCAAGGCGATGCACGCCGCCGGGGTGGCCCGGGTGCTGTGCGTCTCCACCACCAGCATGAGCCCGGCGCCGTGGAGCGCCGCCCCGCTGCAACGGGCGCTCACCTCCTGGGTGCTGCACCCGATGCTCCGCCGGCCGTACGCGGACATGGCGCGGATGGAGCGGGTGCTGCTGGCCGACACCGGCCTGGACTGGACGCTGGTCCGGGCCGCCCGGCTCACCGGCGGCAGGGCCCGCGGCCGCTACCGCACGGCCGCCGGGCGGCGGCTGCCCGGGGCCTGGTCGATATCCCGCGCCGACCTCGCGCACTACCTGCTGGGCGCGCTCGGCGACCCGGCCGCCCGGCGCGCGGTCGTCGAGATCGCGTACTGACCGCTCGTCCACCGACCGCCGACCAGGCCGCCCGTCCGTCCGTACTCAACGAGCGGTACGGGCGGCTACTCCCGCGGTGCGATGCCCGGCCCCCGCGGACCGGGCAGAGTGGGGAGTGATCCCGCGGATCACCCAAGCCGTGGGCCGGCGGCCGCACACCATCCACCCCGGTGGCCGCCGGCCCGTGGCCCGCGTCGCCCCTCGCCCTCCGGAGCACAAGCCGATGCCCACACCTCCTGGTCCGCCCGCCGCCGCCACCTCCGCGCCCCCGACCGGGGCCACCGCGGGGGAGCCGCCGGTGGCCCCCGACGCGCCCCCGGCCGACCGCGCCGGGCGCCTGCGGCTGCCCCGGCACGCCCGCCGGGTCTGGCTGGTCGTGCACGTCGCCTTCTCGGTCGGCTGGCTCGGCCTGACCGCGGGCGTGCTCGCCCTCGGCATCGCCGGCCGCTTCTCCGACGACCCCGACACCGTGCGCGCCGCCTACCTGGCCCAGCAGATCTTCGCCGACTGGCTGCTGATCCCGGTCAGCCTGGTCTCGCTGCTCTCCGGAGTGCTGCTGTCCCTCGGCACCACCTGGGGCCTGCTGCGGTACCGCTGGGTCGCCACCAAGTTCTGGCTCACCCTGGCCGCCACCCTGGCCTCGATCTTCGCGCTGCGCGCCTTCATCCACGACGCGGCCGGCCAGGTCGCCGCCGGCACCGTGCCGCCGGACGGCCGGGCCCCGCACGTCCTGGTCATCGCCCCCTCGGTGGCCCTGACCATCTACCTGGTCGCCACCGTGCTCTCCGTGGTCAAGCCCTGGGGGATGACCAAGCGCGGCCGGCGCCTCGCCGCCGAGGCCCGCGCCGCGCGCACCAAGCGTCCCGCCGCCGCGGCGCCGGGGCGGTGAACCTCCTCCGTACATGAGCACCGACCACTACCCCTACGGCGGACCGCCGTGGACCAGGCCGTCCTGGACGCGGGTCTCCGCGCTCCTGGTCGCCCTGGTCCAGGTGGTCGGCTCCACCGCCGCCGCCCGCCAGCAGCCGGACCGGGCCGCGCTGGACGCCGCCGGGTACGCGCTGCTGCTGCTCGGCCCGGCCCTGCTGCTGCTGCGCGAGCGCCACCCCGGCCCGGTGGTGGCCGCCGTCACCGCCGTCACCACCGGCTACCTGCTGGCCGGCTACCCGTACGGCCCGGTGTTCCTCAGCCTCGGCGTCGCCGTCTACGGCGCGCTCGCGCGAGGCCGCCGCCGGTGGGCCTGGATCTCGCTGGGCGCCGGTTACCTGGTCCACCTGTCCAGCTCCCACCTGCTGCCGCACGACTGGCAGCGCGCGCCCGGCCCCGGCCCCAGCTGGTGGCAGGAGGCCGGGGCGGCCGCCTGGCTGCTGCTGGTCCTGGCCGGCGCCGAGATCATGCGCAACCGCGGCGAACAGCTCGCCGCCCGCCGGCTGGCCCGGCGGCAGGCCGAGGAGAACCGGGCCGCCGAGGAACGGCTGCGGATGGCCCGCGAACTGCACGACATCCTGGCCCACTCGATCTCGGTGATCCACCTGCAGGCGGGGGTCGCCCTGGAGCTCATCGACGAGCACCCCGACCAGGTCCGCGCCGCGCTGACCGTCATCAAGGCGACCAGCAAGGAGGCGCTGGGCGAGGTCCGCCAGGTGCTCGGGACCCTGCGCGGTCCGGACGGCCAGGCCCCGCGCACTCCGGCCCCGGGGCTCGCCCGGCTGCCCGAACTGGTCACCCAGGCCGGCCACGCCGGGCTCACCGTCACCATCGAGACGGCCGGTACGGCCCGGCCGCTGTCCACCCAGGTGGAGCTGGCCGCCTTCCGGATCGTCCAGGAGGCGCTCACCAACGTCATCCGCCATTCGGCCGCGCGCACCGCCACCGTTCTGATGGACTGGTCCTCCCCGCGGGGGCTGCTGCTCCGGGTGGACGACCCGGGCCCGGCCGCCGGCGGCGAGGGCGGCGGCTCCGGCAACGGCCTGGTCGGCATGCGCGAGCGGGCCGCGGCCTTCGACGGCGAGCTGACCGCCGGACCGCACGGCGGCGGCTTCCGGGTGCGGGCCTGGCTGCCCGACCCGGCGGGGGAGGGCACGGCGAGCGAGAAGGGGCGGTCGGGATGATCGAGGTACTGCTGGCGGACGACCAGGTCCTGGTCCGGGCGGGCTTCCGGGCCCTGCTCGACGCCCAGCCGGACATCGAGGTGGTCGCCGAGGCCGACGACGGCGAGGCGGCCGTCCGGCTGGTGGAGGAACTGCGGCCGGACGTCGTGCTGATGGACATCCGGATGCCCGGCACCGACGGCCTGGAGGCCACCCGGCGGATCTGCACCCGCCCCGAACTGGCCGCGGTCCGGGTGGTGGTGCTGACCACCTTCGAGCTGGACGAGTACATCTTCGAGGCGCTGCGGCTGGGCGCGGCCGGGTTCCTGGCCAAGGACACCGAGCCGGCCGACCTGCTGCGGGCGGTGCGGGTCGCCGCCGTCGGCGACTCGCTGCTCTCCCCGGGCGTGACCCGCCGGCTGATCGACGAGTTCGCCAGCCGCTCCCGCGAGCCCGCGTCGAGCGAACGGCTGCTGGCCTCGCTCACCGACCGCGAGCGCGAGGTGCTCACCCTGGTCGGCATGGGCCTGAGCAACGACGACATCGCCCGCCGCCTGGTGGTCAGCCCGCTCACCGCCAAGACGCACGTCAGCCGCGCCATGGTGAAGCTCGGCGTCCGCGACCGCGCCCAACTGGTCGTCCTCGCCTACGAGTCCGGCCTGGTCCGTCCCGGCTGGCTGTAGCCTGCCGGTCGCCCGCCGACCGGGTGCGGCCCGGGGCGGGGCGGGAGCAGCACCGCCCCCGCCCCGTACTCCCCGCGTCGTACCCCCGGTGCCGCTCCCCGGAGGACGCGCCGGACCCCCTCCCGGCGGGACGCTCGTGGTGGCCTCGGGAACGGTCCGGGGCCGGAGCGCGGCCCCCGTCCGAACCCGCGGGGCCCACCGAGGAGTTGACCGACATGCAGAGCACCGCACTGCTAGCCGACACGATCTGCCGGGACGGCTGGGGCCCGTGGAACGGGGGCGGCCCGGGCCCGTGGTTCCTGATCTTCCCGCTGTTCTGGCTGCTCGTCCTGATCACCCTGTTCACCGTGCTGCGTCGCCGCGGCTGGGGCCGGCGCGGGCCGTGGGGCCCGCCGTGGGCCGGTCAGTGGGGCGGCCCGTGGGGCGGCGGCCCGGGCTGGCGCGGCGGCTGGCCGGGCGGTCCGGAGGGCCCGCTGGCGAGCCTGGCCCGCCGGTACGCCGACGGTGAGATCAGCGAGGAGGAGTACCGCACCCGCCGGGACACCCTGATCGAGCACCTGCAGGACCCGGGCGACACCAAGCCGGGCCAGGGCGGTGCCAAGTGACCACCATCCCGGTCCTCGACCTGGTCGACACCGACCGGATGGCCGCCCGGGTCACCGAGGCGGTCAAGGTCTACGGGATAGGCCGCACCGAGGTGCGCGCCCTGGACCACGTGACCGTCGGCTTCCCGGCCGGCCGGCTCACCGCGATCATGGGGCCGTCCGGATCCGGCAAGTCCACCCTGCTGCACTGCGCGGCGGGGCTGGACCGGCTGACCGCCGGCACCGCGATGATCGGCGACACCGAGCTGGAGAACCTCAACGACCGCCGACTGACCCTGCTGCGCCGGGAGCGGATCGGCTTCGTCTTCCAGTCCTTCAACCTGGTGCCGGTGCTCACCGCCCGGGAGAACATCACGCTGCCGGTCGACCTGGCCGGCGGCGAGGTGGACCAGGCGTGGGTGGAGACCCTGATCGACGCGGTCGGGCTGCGCGAGCGGCTCGACCACCGGCCGAGCGAGCTCTCCGGCGGCCAGCAGCAGCGGGTCGCGCTGGCCCGGGCGCTGGCCGGCCGCCCCGAGGTGGTCTTCGCGGACGAGCCGACCGGCAACCTGGACTCCCGCACCGGCGCCGAGGTGCTGGAGCTGATGCGCCGCGCGGTGGACGAGATGGGCCAGACGGTGGTCATGGTCACCCACGACCCGACCGCCGCCGGCTACGCGGACGAGGTGCTCTTCCTCGCCGACGGCCGGCTGGTGGACCGCATGGAGCGACCCACCCCGGCCGGGGTGCTGGACCGGATGAAGGCCTTCGACCACGCTCCCGCGGCCGCACGGGGAGGCGTCGGTTCATGAGCAGCAGCGCCACCGCCACCCTGCGGATCAGCCTGCGCTCGCTGTCCGCGCACAAGCGGCGGCTGGCCGGGACCTTCACCGCGATCCTGCTCGGGGTGGCCTTCCTGTCCGGCACGCTGGTGCTCGGCGACACCCTGCGCGGCAGTTTCGACACCCTCTTCACCGACGCCAACCGCGGCACCGACGCGGTGGTGCGCAGCGCCGACGTGATGGACACCGAGAACACCTTCGGCGGCGTCCGGGCCCCGGTGGACCTGGCGCTGGCCGACCAGCTGCGCCAGGTGCCCGGGGTGGCGGCGGCCGAGCCGGCGATCCAGGGCTCCGGCCAGCTGATCGGCAAGAACGGCAAGGCGGTGGGCGGTCAGGGTCCGCCCACCCTGGCCGGCTACTGGCAGACGGACAGCGGACTCAACCCGTACCGGCTGGCCGAGGGCCGGGCCCCGCAGCGGCCGGGGGAGGCGGTGATCAACCGGGGTGCGGCCAAGGCCGGGGAGCTGAAGCTGGGCGACACGACCATCCTGCGCGCCCCCGACCCGGTGACGGTCACCATCGTCGGCATCGCGACCTTCGGCGCCAAGGCCGACGGCATGGGCCAGAACACCTGGACCGGGCTGACCCTGGAGGACGCCGAGCGCTACCTGACCCCGAAGGGGCAGGGCCAGGCCACCTCGATCCAGTTCCGGGCCGAGAGCGGGGTCTCCCAGCAGCAGCTGGTGACGGCGCTGTCGGCGAAGCTGCCGTCCGGTCTGGAGGCGGTGACCGGGACGAAGATCAGCGAAGAGGCCACCAAGCAGGTGTCCAGCCGCTTCCTGACCATGTTCACCACCCTGCTGCTGGTGTTCGCGGGCATCGCCCTGCTGGTGGCGACCTTCACCATCCACAACACCTTCGCCATCGTGGTGGCCCAGCGGACCAGGGAGAACGCGCTGCTCCGGGCCCTGGGCGCGGCGCGCGGCCAGGTGCTGGCGGCGACCCTCGCGGAGGCCGTGGTGGTCGGCGTGGCCGCCTCGGTGGCCGGTCTGCTCGGCGGGATCGGCGTGGCGGCGGGGCTGAAGTCGCTGTTCAAGGTGATCGGCTTCAACCTGCCGACCGGCGGCCTGGTGATCAGCGCGCTCTCGGTGGCGCTGCCGCTGCTGGTGGGCACGGTCACGGCGGTCGCCTCGGCCGTCGCGCCGGCCGTGCGGGCCGGCCGGACGGCGCCGCTGGCCGCGATGCGGGCGGTGGCGGTGGACGGCGCGGCGGCCGGCCGGGCGGGCCGGATCCGCTGGATCGTCGGCGCGCTGCTGGTGGCGGCCGGGGTGGCGGGTACGGTCGTCGGCGCGACCAACGGCCCGTCGGTCGGGCTGACCGCGGGCGGGGCGGTGACCACGCTGCTCGGCGTGGTGGTGCTCGGCCCGGTGTTCGCGACCTACGTGGTGCGGCTGCTGGGCGCCCCGCTGCCGAGGCTGCGCGGCATGCCCGGCGTGCTGGCGGAGCGCAACGCGGCCCGCAACCCGAAGCGCACGGCGGCGACGGCCAGCGCGCTGATGGTCGGGGTCACCGTGGTCTCGCTGTTCACCGTCTTCGGCGCGTCGATCAAGGCGACCATGGACGACACGGTGAGCAAGACCTTCGCCGGGGACCTCGCGGTCTCCACCGGCGGTTTCCGCGGCGGCGGGCTGAGTCCCAAGCTGGCGGACGCGGTCGGCGCGCTGCCGGAGGTGAGCCAGAGCGTGGGCCTGGGCCGCGGCGTGGCCCGGGTGGACGGCCACGGCCGGACCCTGGACGTCACCGATCCGACCCGGCTGGCCGGCATCGTCGACCTCGGCCGGGTGGACGGCTCGCTGCAGCTGGGCACCGACGGCATGGCGGTGTCCCGCAGCGAGGCCGAGAAGCAGGGCTGGCAGGTGGGCAGTTCGGTGCCGGTGCGGTTCAGCGACGGCGTCGAGTCGGCGTTCACCGTGAAGGCGCTCTACCAGGGCGCCGGCGAGCTGACCGGTGACTACCTGGTCACCCGGGAGGCCTGGGCCCCGCACCGGGGCCAGGACACCGACTCGCTGGTGGCGGTCGCGCTGAAGGACGGGGTGTCGCTGTCGGCCGGCAAGGCGGCGGTGAAGAAGGCGGTGGAGCCGTTCGGCGCCCCGGACGTGCAGACCAGGTCGGAGTACGCGAAGAGCGCCGCCTCGGTGGTCGACATCATGCTGTCGGTGGTCTACGCGCTGCTGGCGCTCGCGGTGCTGATCGCGCTGCTGGGCATCGCCAACACGCTGACCCTGGCGGTGCACGAGCGGACCAGGGAGCTGGGCCTGCTGCGCGCGGTCGGCCAGACCCGCGGCCAGCTGCGGGCGATGGTGCGCTGGGAGTCGGTGCTGGTGGCGATGTTCGGCACGATCGGCGGCCTGGGCCTGGGGGCGTTCCTCGGCTGGGCGCTGGTGCGGGCGGCCGACACCGAGGGGACGGGCAGCTTCGCCGTCCCGCCGCTGCAGCTCACCGTGGTGCTGGTGGCCGGACTGGTGGCGGGTGCGGTGGCCGGGCTGCGGCCGGCCCGCCGGGCGGCCCGGCTGGACATCCTGCGGGCCATCGCGGCCGGCTGATCCGCCGCGGACACACCGGAGCCCGGGCCCCCCGACCAACGGGGCCCGGGCTCCGGACGTGTGCGGTGCGGTCTCAGGCCGCGGCGGGCAGCTCGTCGAGGCCCTCCGAGACCAGCTTGGCCAGGCGGTCCAGGGCCTGGTCCGCGCCCTCGGCGTCGGAGGCCAGCACGACCTCGTCGCCGCCCTGCGCGCCGAGCGCCAGCAGGCCGAGCATCGAGCCGGCGTTGACCGGGTTGCCGCCCGGCTTGGTGATGGTGATCGGCACGCCGGTGGCCGCGACGGCCTTGACGAAGACGGAGGCGGGACGGGCGTGCAGGCCCTCGGCCCAACCGATGGTGACGCGGCGCTCAGCCATGAGACGTGCCTTTCGGTAAAGCTGGTCACGGCCGTGATGGGGGAAACGGACGTGTTGTCTAGACCAGTGTTGCACGCAGCCCCCGCCCGCGAACCGCTGCGTTCGGGAGTTGTGATTGTTTCTTTCAGGGCCATAAACGGCGCATAATCCCCGTTCAGCGGCCCTGTCCACGCTGCGTCCACCCTGCCGGGAACGCACGCCCGGCGCCATTCGGCTCGCCGCCGGATAACCTGACGGTCGTGGACGACTCTGCGGTAGCGCGATCCGAGCCGGAGTACCCCCAGCACTGGGAGGCCGACATCCTGCTGCGTGACGGCGGCACGGCCCGGATCCGGCCGATCACCCCCGCCGACGCCGGCCGGCTGGTCGAGTTCTACGAACAGGTCTCCGACCAGTCCAAGTACTTCCGCTTCTTCGCGCCCTACCCGCGGCTCTCCGACAAGGACGTCCGCCGCTTCACCCACCACGACTTCGTCAACCGGGTCGGCCTCGCCGTCGTCGTCCGCGACCGCTTCATCGCCACCGTCCGCTACGACCGGATCGACCACGACGGGCGCCCCTCCGAGACCGGCACCGACGCCGAGGTCGCCTTCCTGGTCCAGGACGCCCACCAGGGCCGCGGCGTCGCCTCCGCGCTGCTGGAGCACATCGCCGCCGTCGCCCAGGAGCGCGGCATCCGCCGCTTCCAGGCCGAGGTGCTGCCGGAGAACCGCAAGATGGTGAAGGTCTTCACCGACGCCGGCTACGTCCAGCGCCGCAGCTTCGCCGACGGCGTCGTCCACCTGGAGTTCGACCTCGAACCCACCGCCGCCTCGCTCGCCGTCATGCGGGCCCGCGAGCACCGGGCCGAGGCCCGCTCCGTCCAGCGGCTGCTCACCCCGCGCTCGGTGGCGGTGATCGGCGCCTCCCGCCGCCCGCAGACCGTCGGCCGGGCCCTGCTGCGCGACCTGCTCACCGGCTTCGCCGGCGACGAGCGCCCGGTGCACGCGGTCAACCGCAACGCCCCGCCCGGCACCGAGCTGGACGGCCTCCCGGTGCACCGCTCGATCCTGGACGTCCCCGGCCCGGTCGACCTCGCGGTGATCGCCGTGCCCGCCTCCGCCGTCCCCGAAGCGGTCGCCGAGTGCGGCGCGCACGGCGTCCAGGGCCTGGTGGTGGTTTCCGCCGGCTACGCCGAGACCGGCCCCGAGGGCCGTGACCGCCAGCGCGCCCTGGTCCGCCAGGCCCGCGCGGCCGGCATGCGGGTGATCGGCCCCAACGCCTTCGGCCTGATCTCCACCGACCCCGAGCGGCCGCTCAACGCCTCGCTCGCCCCGGTGCTGCCCGCCCGCGGCGGCTTCGGCGTCTTCTGCCAGTCCGGCGCGATCGGCGTCGCCCTGCTGGAGGCCGCCCACCGGCGCGGCCTCGGCATCTCCTCCTTCGCCTCGGTCGGCAACCGCGCCGACGTCTCCGGCAACGACTTCCTCCAGTACTGGGCCGAGGACCCGGCCACCGACGTCGTCCTGCTCTACCTGGAGTCCTTCGGCAACCCCCGCAAGTTCACCCGGATCGCCCGCCGGCTCGCCCAGGCCAAGCCGGTCGTCGTGGTCAAGGGCGCCCGCCACACCGGCAGCCTGCCGCCCGGCCACGCCGTCCCGGCCACCGCCACCGGCCTCAAGGACGCCACCGTCGACGCCCTCTTCCAGCAGGCCGGCGTCACCCGGGTGGAGACCATCACCGAGCTGTACGACACCGGCGAACTGCTCGCCCTGCAGCCGCTGCCGCCCGGCGACCGGGTCGCCGTGATCGGCAACTCCGACTCCCTCGGCCTGCTCACCCACGACGCCTGCCTCTCCGCCGGCCTGCGCCCGCGCACCCCCGTCGACCTCACCACCGCCGCCACCGGCGAGAACTTCCGGATCGCCCTGGACACCGCGCTCGGCGACCCCGGGGTGGACGCGGTGATCGCCGTCGCCATCCCGCCGATCGGCACCTCCGCCCACGACTTCATGGGCGGCCGGCTCACCGGCCCCGACGACCCCGAGCTCGGCTCCGACGACCCGGAGATCGCCGCCGCCCTGCTGGACGCCGGCGAGCGCGCCCGCGCCGCCGGCAAGCCGCTGCTCCTCGCCCACCTGGCGCTCACCGACCTGCCCGGCCGGCTGCGTCCCGGCGGCATACCCGCCTACCCGGCGCCCGAACGGGCCGTGCGCGCCCTCGCCCACGCCGTCCACTACGCCGACTGGCGCCACCGGATGGCCGCCGCCGAGGAGACCGCCCGGGTCCCCGAACTCGACCGGATCGACGAGGCCGGCGCCCGCGCCCTGGTGGAGGCCGCGCTCTCCACCCGCGCGGCGGTGGCCGCCCGCACCCAGCCCGGCGGCGCCCGGATCACCCTGCCCGACGCCGACGCCGCCGCCCTGCTCGCCCGCTACGGCGTCGACGTCTCGCCGACCCTGCCCGCCCCCGACGAGGAGAGCGCGGTGCGCGCCGCCGCCACCCTCGGCTACCCCGTCGCGCTCAAGGCCACCGCCCCGCACCTGCGCCACCGCCCCGACCTCGGCAGCGTCCGGCTCGACCTGACCGGCGAGCCCGGCCTGCGCCGCGCCCACCAGGAGCTGGACGCCCTGCTCGGCGGCGCCGCCGGGGCCGAACTGGTGGTCCAGCGGCTCGCCCCGCGCGGGGTGGACACGGTGATCGGCGCCACCGTCGACCCGGCGGTCGGCGCGATCCTCTCCTTCGGCCTCGCCGGCGCCCCCGCCGAACTGCTCGGCGACGTCGCCCACCGGCTGGTTCCGGCCACCGACCAGGACGTCGCCTCGCTGGTCCGCGAGGTCCGGGCGGCGCCGCTGCTGTTCGGCTGGCGCGGCGCCGAGGCGGTCGACACCGACGCCCTGGAGGAGGTCCTGCTGCGGGTGTCCCGGCTGGTCGACGACCTCCCGGAGGTTGCCTCGGTGGATCTCGAACCGGTGGTCGTCGCCCCGCACGGACTGGCGATCCTGGGGGCGCGCGTACGGATCGCACCCCTGCCGGTCCGCAGCGATCTGGGCCCGCGCGCCATGAGCACGCTGTAACCTTCCTTGGTTGCGTCCGGACCGCGGGCGCCGTTGTCCGAAGCTCGGCGCCGCGCCGCCCGCTTCGTCGGCGGACCATGCCAGGATGGAGTTATGGCGAAGACCGGTACCACCACCACGCAGGACCTGCGTTCCGCGATCGAGCGCAGCGGCTACTACCCGGCCCTGGTGTCCGAGGCGGTGGAGTCCGCGGTGGGTCCCGAGCCGATCACCTCCTACCTGGTGCACCAGGAGACGACCTTCGACGCCAACGAGGTCCGCCGGCACGTCACCGTGCTGGTGCTGACCCCGACCCGCTTCGTGGTGAGCCACACCGACGAGCAGACCGGTGACGCCGGCAGCCCCGCCGTCCCGCTGGCCACCACCTCCACCGAGAGCGTCCGGCTGGACCGGATCAACTCCGTGGTGGTGAGCCGGATGGTCGCCAACCCGGAGACCTACACCCCGGGCACGCTGCCCCGCGAGGTGGTGCTGACCATCGGCTGGGGCGCCGTCCAGCGCCTCGACCTCGAACCGGCCGGCTGCTCCGACCCCAACTGCGAGGCGGACCACGGCTACACCGGCTCGGCCACCGCCGACGACCTGTCGCTGCGGGTCAGCGAGGCCGGCGACGGCCCGGAGACGGTCGCCCAGGCCCTGGTCTTCGCCCGCGCCCTGTCCGAGGCGACCATCACCAACGGCCCCCGGGTCTGATCCGCGCCGCCGTCCAGCCCCGCCGTCCGGCTCCGTAGTACGGTGCCGCGGTCCGGTACCGCCGTCACACCCCGCCGCCACGTACCGACCCGCGCCGTCCGGACGCCGCCCCCACCCGCCCGGACCGTACCGGCCAGCCAGGAAGCCACCTCCGCCACCATGCCCTTCGCCCCCGACGGCCACGACGCCTTCGAGCTCCTCGACCCCGCCACCGCCCCCGCGCCCCCCTACGGCACCGGCTCGCTCTGCGACCTGCTGCCCTCGGTGGCGGCCGGCCTCGGCGTACCCGGCTTCGAGGCGGCGCTGCCGCTGGCGCCCGCCGACCGCGCGGTGGTCTTCCTCGTCGACGGCCTCGGCTGGGAACTGCTGCTGCGCCACCCCGAGTACGCGCCCTTCCTCTCCTCGTTGACGGCCGGCTCGCTCGGCGGCACCGGCCGGCCGTTGACCGCGGGCTTCCCGTCCACCACCGCCACCTCGCTGGCCTCGGTCGGCACCGGCACCCCGCCCGGCCTGCACGGCCTGGCCGGCTACACGGTGGCGGTGCCCGGCGCCGGCCACCTGATGAACCAGCTCCGCTGGCAGCCGCACACCGACCCGGGCAGCTGGCAGCCGTACCCGACGGTCTTCGAGCGGGTCGACGCCGCCGGGGTGGCCACCGCCCAGGTCTCCTCCCCGCTGTTCGCCCAGACCCCGCTCACCCGGGTGGCGCTCTCCGGCGGCACCTTCCTCGGCCGCACCACCGGCGAGGAGCGGATGGACCGCGCCGCCGCCTGGCTGGCCGAGCACGACCGCGCGCTCGTCTACACCTACGTCAGCGAACTGGACGGCGCGGGCCACCGCTTCGGCGTGGACTCCGACGAGTGGCGGATGACCCTGGACGCGGTCGACCGGCTGGCCCGCCGACTGGCCGAGCAGCTGCCCCCGCGCTCGGTGATGTACGTCACCGCCGACCACGGCATGATCGACATCGCCCCCGAGGACCGGATCGACTTCGACGAGGACTGGGAGCTCGGGGCCGGCGTCGCCCTGCTCGGCGGCGAGGGCCGGGCCCGCCACGTCTACGCCGTCCCCGGCGCCGCCGCCGACGTGCACACGGTCTGGAGCGAGGTGCTCGGCGACCGGATGTGGGTGGCCACCCGCGACCAGGCGATCGAGGCCGGCTGGTTCGGCCCCGCCGTGGACGACCGGGTCTACCACCGGATCGGCGACGTGGTCGCCGCCGCCCGCGACGACATCGCGATCACCGCCTCCCGCAACGAGCCCGGCGAGTCCGCGATGATCGGCCTGCACGGTTCGATGACCCCGGTCGAGCAGTACGTGCCGCTGCTCGAATTTCGCCACTGAACTCCCTTGATGTGAAAGGCCTTTGCACCACCCATGGCTGAACTGGTGTTCTTCTCCGGCACGATGGACTGCGGCAAGTCGACGCTCGCGCTCCAGATGGACCACAACCACGCCGCCCGCGGCCGGCAGGGGATCATCCTCACCCGCGACGACCGGGCCGGCGCGGCCACCATCTCCAGCCGCCTCGGCCTGCGCGCCGACGCGGTCGAGGTGGGCGACGACTTCGACTTCCACGCCCATGTGGTGCACCGGCTCTCGGCCGGCGGCCGGGTCGACTACCTGATCTGCGACGAGGCCCAGTTCTTCACCCCCGGCCAGATCGACCAGCTCGCCCGGGTCGTCGACGAACTCGACATCGACGTCTACACCTTCGGCATCACCACCGACTTCCGCACCCGGCTCTTCCCGGGCTCGCAGCGGCTGATCGAACTCGCCGACCGGGTCGAGGTGCTCCAGGTGGAGGCGCTCTGCTGGTGCGGCGCCCGGGCCACCCACAACGCCCGTACCGTCGGCGGGGTGATGGTGGTCGAGGGCGCGCAGGTGGTGATCGGCGACATCTCGGTGCGCCAGGACGAGGTCGGCTACGAGGTGCTCTGCCGCCGCCACCACCGCCGCCGGCTCACCGCCGCCACCGCCCGCGCCGCCGTGCTCTCCCCGGACGTCCTCCCCTTCGAGGACCAGCAGGTCTGAGGCGGAGAGTCGCTAGCTCGTCTCCAGCACCGAGAAGTGCCCGCCGCGCGGGTCGGCCAGCCGGGCCGCGCGGCCCTGCGGCGTCGGCTGCGGCTCCACCAGCACCCGGCCGCCCAGCTCCACCGCCCGACGCGCCGTCAGCTCCACGTCGGTGACCGCGAAGTGGGTGCGCCAGCGCGGCGGGTGGCCGCGCAGCTCGGCGTCCCGCCGGATCCCGGCCACCGCCCGGCCGCCGACCAGCAGCGCCGACCCGCCGTCGGCCTCCGCGACCGGCACCCCGAGCACCGCGCGGTAGAAGACCGCCGCGCCGTCCGGGTCCGGGGTGAGCAGCTCGGCCCAGGCCGGCCCGCCCGGCTCGGGGCCGGCCTCCCGGCCGAGGTGCTCCTCGCCCTGCCAGAGTCCGAAGACCGCCCCCGAAACGTCCGCCGCGATGGCCAGCCGCCCGGCCCGTTCCGCCTGCAGCGGCCCGACCGCGACCGTCCCTCCGCACTCCCGCACCAGCTGGGCCGAGCGGTCCGCGCTGTCCACGGCGAAGTAGGTGGTCCACTGCACCGGGAAGCCGGTCACCGAGGACACCCCGAGCCCGGCCACCGGCTCCTCGCCGAGCCGGGCCCGTACGTACGTGCCGAGCTGCGCCGGCCCCGGGGTGAACGTCCATCCGAGCAGTTCGCCGTAGAACGCCCGGGCTCCGGGCAGATCGTCGGTCATCAGGCTGACCCAGCACGGGGTGCCCTGGGCCAGCCGGAGTGTCAGCGCGGACATGACAGGTCTCCTCAGGGGGCGGACGGCGCACGAAACGGCGCAGTGAGGGTGATGCTTCCACCGTGGCGCGCGTCGAACCCTCGGGCCGCGCGGAAAGTCCGGCAAAGACCGCACAAAGAGCACCGGTGCGGTCGCCCTGCGCCAGAATGTCCGCCATGACCACCACTCACGATGACTCCCCGCTGGTGTCGGTGACCGGGCTGCGGGAGGCGCTCGCCTCCGCCCGCCCGCCGGTCCTGCTCGACGTGCGCTGGCAACTCGGCGGCCCGCCCGGCATCGAGGACTACACCGCCGGCCACCTGCCCGGCGCGCACTTCGTGGCCCTCGACACCGACCTCGCGGCCCCGGCCGGCTCGCCCGGGCGCGGCGGCCGCCACCCGCTGCCCGACCCGGAGGAGTTCGGCGCCGCGCTGCGCCGTTCCGGCGTCTCGGCCGACCGCCCGGTGGTGGTCTACGACGGTGCCACCGCGATGGCCGCCGCCCGCGCCTGGTGGCTGCTGCGCTGGGCCGGCCACCCGGACGTCCGGGTGCTGGACGGCGGCTTCGCGGCCTGGCGGGAGGCCGGACTGCCGGTCGTCACCGAGGTGCCGCCCGCCGAGGACGGCGACTTCAAGCCGGTGCCGGGGCAGCTGCCGGTGACCGACGCGGACGGCGCCGCGGTCTGGGCCCGGGAGGCGCTGCTGCTGGACGCCCGGGCGGGGGAGCGCTACCGGGGCGAGACCGAGCCGATCGATCCGCGGGCCGGCCACATCCCGGGCGCGCTCTCCGCGCCGACCACCGAGAACGTCGGCCCGGACGGCCGCTTCCGGCCCGCCGCCGAACTCGCCGCCCGCTTCCGGGCGCTGGGCGCGGGCGAGCGGGAGACCGCCGTCTACTGCGGTTCCGGGGTGACGGCCGCCCACCAGATCCTGGCCCTCGCGGTCGCCGGCCTGCCGGCCACCCTCTACCCGGGGTCCTGGAGCGAGTGGTCGAGCGACGGGAGCCGCCCGGTCGCCGTCACCGACCAGCCGGGCTGATCCCGGACACACCGGAGGGGCGGACGGCCACGGCCGTCCGCCCCTCCGTTCGTGCGACTACTCCTGCTTCTTGCGCCGGCTGCCGAAGACGATCTCGTCCCAGCTCGGCACGGTGGCCCGGCGCCCGGGCCGGACGCCGTCCGCCTCGGCCTGCCGGTCGGTGGTGCCGACCAGCCGGTCCCGGTGCGGAGCGACCGCGCGCGGCATCAGGATGTCCGCGTACGCCGAGCCCGCGCCGACCGCCGGGGCGGCGGCCGCCGGCTCCTCCGCCTCCTCGGCCACCTCGGCGGGCACCGGCTCGATCGGCGGCGGCGCGCCGACCGCGAGGTCGCCGCGGAAGGCGGGCACCACGTCCAGCAGGCTGGTCAGCGAGTCGCGGGACTCGGCCGTCGCCTCGCGGGACTCCCGGACCTCACGGGCCGACATGATGCGGTCCGCCGACGGCCGGTCGATCATCGGGCGCGGCGGCCGGTCCTGGGGGAGCCGGGCGATCCGCGGGATGAACGGGAAGACCGACTCCTCCTCGCGCTCGACCGATTCACCGATCAGCGCCCGGGCCTCGTCGTCGTTCGGCTGGACCAGCCGCCGGGGCGGGTCGTACGTCCAGGACGCGCTGCGGCCCTCGCCGTCGGCCCGGTAGGAGAGGATGACCTCCCAGGTGCCGTCGTCGCGCCGCCAGGAGTCCCAGCGCTCGGTCTCCTTCTCCGCGCCGCGCAGCGCCAGCCGCTCGGCCACCGCCTCGCCCAGCTGCGGGCCGGGGGCCTCGCCGTGCCGGCGGATCGCGGTCTTGCGGGCCCGCTCGGCCATGAAGGCGCGCTCGGCCAGCACCGGACCCTCGAAGCGGCGGACCCGGTCGACGGAGATGCCGGCCGCCTGCGCGACCTCCTCGGCGGAGGCACCGGCTCGTATCCGCGCCTGGATGTCCCGGGGGCGGAGGTGGCTCTCGACCTCGATCTCGATCTGGCCGAGGCGCGGCCGGTCACCACGGATGGCGGCGCGCAGCCGCTCATCGATGGGAAGGGTGTACTCCGTGCTGTCGGCAGCCTTGAGCACCAGCCGTGTGCCGTCGTTGCTGACGGCCACAACCCGCAGTTCGGGCACGGTTACCTCCCGGGTGGTGCCTGCCGACGTCACCTGCGTCGCTGCTCCCGTACTGAGTGTGGCCTGCCCACTCGCGACTGGCCACAACCTTGCTGAGTTCCCCGGCGTGTCGGGCTCACGCCCGTCCACGTCGCTGTGGCACGGTTGCCTTTTTGCCACGCCATCCGTCGGCGTCGCGCCTGGGTGTCCCGGCCGTCCTCGCACGCGGAGTGTCGCGACGGTCCGGGACGGGCGTCGCCGTGCGTGCCTGTGCCGTAGCTCTTCGTCGAGCTGCCGGTTGATGGGCAGTCGACAAGTCGACCCGGGCCTCAGGCTTTACGAACAGTACTCCATTCGTGGCATCCAAAGGGGCGGCTCGCCGCTCAAGTCTCCCGCGATTCACGGGAATCTCAAGAGCACGCGACCCCAATGGCCGAGGATCGGCCGGTGAACGGTGATCATCTTCACATATATCTCCCGCGCAGAACCGCATTTTCGACCCTTGTGTCCTTCTTTGTGCAAGATGGAGTGACTTGTTCGAAGGACAGTCGTACTGACTTGAGGGATGTTGATGCCGCAGGTGAAGCCCGCCCCGGACGGAGCCGAGGAAGGTCGCAGGCGAATTGATCTGAGTGTGGCTCAGGTCGCCGCCAGCGCACTGGCCACCGTGGTGGGGGCGGTGCTCGCGTCCGAACTCGGGGTCTACGGAACCATTCTCGGCGCGGCGGTGGTGAGCATCGGCGCCACCACCGGCAGTGCGGTGTTCCAGCACGTCTTCAAACGCACCGGTGAACAGCTGCGCGGCGCCGTGGACCGGACCGCCGGGCCGGGGCAGTTGGCGAACGGACTGCGGCAGGCGCCGGAGCCGGTTCCGGGCGTGGAGCCGCCGCCCTCCGCGGAGTGGAACACGCCGCAGGTGGTCCGGGCGCGTCGGCGATGGACCTGGAAGTCGTACGCGGCGGTCTCGGCGCTGGTCTTCACCCTCGCGATGGTGCCGATCCTCGCCTTCGAGGTGGCGACCGGGCAGCCGGTGTCGGCGACCGTCAAGGGCGGGTCGGGCACCGGTACCTCGATCGGTGGCCGGGTCGACCGGAAACCGACCGTCCCACCGGGTGACGCGCCGTCCTCCGGGCCCGCCTCGGTGCCCTCGCCGTCGGCCGGCCGGGACGGCGGCGCCTCCGGGCGGCCGAGCCCCGACCCGCGCCCGGGTGCGGAGGGCGGCGAGCCGTCCGCCTCCCCGTCGGCCGGTTCCAGTTCAGGGTCGGGGGCGGGAACGGAGCCGTCCGCGAAGCCCTCCGCGCGCCCCGGCGGCGAGCCGTCCGCCCCGTCCACGCCCCCCGCGTCCACCGCGCCCTCCGCGCCGGCCGGGGACGGGGCCGCCTCCGCGAAGCCGTACGGCGGCGCCACCCCGAAGCCCCCGGCCCCGACCACCGCCGTCGAACCGCCCGCCGCCCCCGCCGCTCCGGCCGCCCCGGCCGCTCCCGGCGGGGCGGAAGGCTAGGCGCCGAGCACCCGGCGCAGGTGGTCGTTGCCGAAGCGGCGGTCCGGGTCCAGCTCGTCGCGCAGCGCGGTGAACTCCGCGAAGCGCGGGTACACCCCGGCGAGGTACTCGGCGTCCCGGGTGTGCAGCTTGCCCCAGTGCGGGCGGCCCCGGTGCTCGGTCATCAGCCGCTCGACCGCCGTGAAGTACCCCTGCTCGGCGGTGCCCCGGTAGAGGTGGACGGCGATGTAGACGGTGTCCCGGCCGTGCGCGGTGGAGAGCCAGACCTCGTCGGCCGGGGCGAACCGCACTTCGACCGGGAAGCTGATCCGCCAGCCGGAGCGCTCGACCATCGCCCGCAGCTCGCGCAGCACCTCACCGGCCGCCGCGCGCGGCACCGCGTACTCCATCTCGACGAAGCGCACCTTGCGCGGGCTGGTGAACACCTTGTACGCGGTGTCGGTGTAGCTGCGGTCCGACCAGGCGCGGCTGGCCAGCGAGGCGATGGCCGGCACCGAACCGGGGAACCGGCGGCCCACCCGGCAGGCGCCCTCCCAGACGGTGTTGGAGAGGAAGTCGTCCTCCAGCCACTCCTTGAACCGGGGCAGCGGCGCGGCCGGGCCCTGGCTGCGGTTGTTCCGCTTGGTGGAGCAGCGGTCGGTGTGCGGGAACCAGTAGAACTCGAAGTGCTCGTTGACCGCGGTGAGGTCGTCCAGCCGCTCCAGCACCTCGTCGAAGCGCATCGGCTGCTCGTGCGCGGTGAGCAGGAAGGCCGGCTCGACGCCGAGGGTGAGCGCGGTGATCACGCCCAGCGCGCCGAGGCCGAGCCGGGCGGCCTCGAAGAGCCGCGGGTCCTCGGTGGGGGAGCAGCGCCGGATGCTGCCGTCGGCGAGCACGATCTCCAGGCCGCGGATCTGGGCGGCGAGCGAGCCGGAGTCCCGGCCGGTGCCGTGGGTGCCGGTGCTGGTGGCGCCGGCCACGGTCTGCACCTCGATGTCACCCATGTTGGTGAGCGACAGGCCCGCCGCGTCCAGCAGCCGGTTGAGCCGGTGCAGCGGCAGTCCGGCCTCGACGGTGACCGTGCCGTTCTCCCGGTCGATCCCGCGCACGGCGGTCAGCGCGTGCGGGCGGACGAGCACGCCGTCCCCGGCGGAGGCGATCGCCGTGAAGGAGTGGCCCGAGCCGACCGCCTTGACGGTCCGGCCCTGGTCGCCGGCGCGCAGGATCTCCTTGGCCAGCTCCTCCGCGGTGCCGGGGGTGACCACCCGGGCGGGCGCGGCGCTCTGGTTGCCCGCCCAGTTGGTCCAGCGGGTGCGGGTCGCGGTACTGGCCTGGGGCATTGCGGCGCCTCCTGCTCCGTGGCCGAACGGCGTCGGCTCACCTCGGTCCCTACCCGCGGGTAGGCCACGGGTAGGGAGGAGAGTAGGTCAGGTCACCGTTCGAGGTCCACGGTTTCGGCCGAGGACGGGGCACTCCGCGCGACGGTCTCCCCGGCGGCCAGCCCGGCCCGCAGCCGTGCGAGCCCGACGAGCGCCGCCAGCACGCCGAAGATCCCGGCGGCCACCGGCACCCAGTAGCCGGCCGCCGCGCCGGACGCGTCGACCACCCAGCCGCCGGCCGAGGAGCCGACCGCGACACCCAGCGCCAGCCCGGTGGTCGTCCAGGTCATGCCCTCGGTCAGCTGGGCGGCCGGCACCAGCCGCTCGACCACGGCCATCGCGGTGATCAGGGTGGGGGAGATGGCGATGCCGGCGATCAGCAGCGCGCCACCGACCGCCACCAGGCCGCCGACGCCGTTCACCGTCTCGGCGAGCAGCAGCAGCGGGACCATGCTGACGGCCATGAACACCACGCCGACGAGGAAGCGCACCGGCATCGACCCCCTCGGCTTGAGGGCACCGAAGACCACGCCGGCCACACAGGAACCGAGCGCCCAGAGCGCCAGGATCGGACCGGAGGTGGCGCCGTGGCCCTGCGCCTTGGTGAACGCGACGGTGACCACCTCGACGGAGCCGAAGATCGCGCCGGTGGACACGAAGGTCAGGATCAGCACCTGGAGGCCCCGGTTGAGGATCACCGGACTGCCGGCGTGGCGGGCGGCCGGATGGACCGGCGGCTCGGTGGAGCGCTGGGCGGCGAACAGGGCCACGCCCACGGCCAGGAACACGCTGGCGAGCAGCACGCCGGCCTCGGGGAAGACCGCGGTGGCCAGCGTCACCGAGAGGATCGGGCCGACGATGAAGCAGATCTCGTCGACCACCGCCTCGAAGGAGTAGGCGGTGTGCAGCTTCGGTGCCTCCTCCCGGTACAGGTGCGCCCAGCGGGCCCGCACCATCGCCCCGGTGCTCGGCATCACGCCCATCCCGGCGGCGAACACGAAGAGCGTCCAGACCGGCGCCTCGAACCGGGCGGACAGCAGCAGGCCGATCGCGGCCACGACGGTGATCGCGGTGGCCGGCAGGACGATCCGGCGCTGCCCGTGCCGGTCCACCAGCCGGGACACCTGCGGGCCGAGGATCGCCGCGGACACCGCCATCGTCGCCGAGACCAGACCGGCGACCCCGAAGGAGCCGCGCAGCTCGGAGAGCATCGTGACGATGCCGATGCCCGTCATGGAGATCGGCAGCCGGGATATGAACCCGGTGGAGGAGAAGGCCAGACTGCCGGGGGAGGCGAAGATCTGGCGGTAGCTGGACAGCACGGGGGAGGCTCCGCAGGGGGTAAGGAACGTTGCTGGCAAAGACAGCCTACGAACCTTGGCAAACGGTATTTTTCCGGGCACCCGGAGCCGGCCCGGGCCCGGCCCCCCTGTCCACAGTGGCAGGATCGGAGCCATGTCCGACGCGCGCAACACCTCCCGCACCGGCGCCGCCCCGTACGACGCCCTGCTGCTGCTCTCCTTCGGCGGGCCCGAGGCCCCCGAGGACGTCGTCCCCTTCCTGGAGAACGTCACCCACGGGCGCGGCATCCCCAGGGAACGGCTCCAGGAGGTCGGCAAGCACTACTTCCTGTTCGGCGGCGTCAGCCCGATCAACGGGCAGAACCGCGAACTGCTGGCCGCGCTGCGCGAGGACTTCGCCGGGCACGGCCTCGACCTGCCGGTGTACTGGGGCAACCGGAACTGGGCGCCGTACCTGGTCGACACCCTGCGCGGGATGGTCGCCGACGGCCACCGCCGGATCGCCGTGCTGGCCACCAGCGCCTACGCCGGCTACTCCGGCTGCCGCCAGTACCGGGAGAACCTCGCCGACGCGCTGGCCGCGCTGGCCGCCGAGGGCCTGCCGGAGCCGCGGGTCGACATGCTGCGCCACTTCTACAACCACCCCGGCTTCGTCGAGCCGATGATCGACGCCACCCTGGCCGCCCTGGGCCGGCTGCCCGAGGAGGTCCGGGCCGGCGCGCGGCTGGCGTTCACCACCCACTCGATCCCGGACACCATGGCCGAGACCTCCGGCGCCCCCGACGATCCGGCCCGCGGCCGCCCCGGCGGCGCCTACGTCGCCCAGCACCTGGAGGTCGCCCGGCTGGTCGCCGCGGCCGTCGCCGAGCGCACCGGCGTCGCCGACCGCCCGTGGGAGCTGGTGTACCAGAGCCGCAGCGGCGCCCCGCACGTCCCCTGGCTTGAGCCGGACATCTGCGACCACCTGGAGGCCCAGCGGGCCGACGGCGCCCCGGCCGTGGTGATGGTCCCGATCGGCTTCGTCTCCGACCACATGGAGGTCAAGTACGACCTGGACACCGAGGCGGCGGCCAAGGCCGCCGAGCTCGGCCTGCCGGTCGCCCGGGCCGCGACCGTCGGCGCCGACCCCCGGTTCACCGCCGCCGTCCGCGAACTCGTCCTGGAGCGGGCCGCCGCCGAGCGCGGCGAGCCGGTGAGCCGCTGCGCCCTCGGTTCGCTCGGCCCCAGCCACGACGTCTGCGCCGTGGCCTGCTGCCCCAACCCGCGCGCCCCCCGCCCGGCCGCCGCCGAGCGCTGACCCGTTCCGCCCCCGGAGGAGATCCCCGTGTCCAGCCCCGCCGTGCCCGATCCCGCCCTGCTCGACGAACTGCTCGACGTCGCCCTGGACGCCGCCCGCCGGGCCGGCACCCTGCTGCTGGAGGGCCGGCCCGCCGACCTCGGTGTCGCGGGCACCAAGAGCAGCCCGGTCGACGTGGTCACCGAGATGGACCTGGCCTCCGAGAAGCTCGTCCTGGAACTGATCACCGCCCGCCGGCCCGAGGACGGCTACCTGGGCGAGGAGGGCGCCGAGCGGCCCGGCACCAGTGGTGTGCGCTGGGTCGTCGACCCGCTCGACGGAACCGTCAACTACCTGTACGGACTTCCGTCCTGGGCGGTCAGCGTGGCCGCCGAGCTGGACGGGCGCGCGGTGGTCGGGGTCGTGTACGCCCCGGCGCGCGGCGAGCTGTTCCAGGCCGTGCTCGGCCGCGGCGCCCGGCGCGACGGCCGCGCGATCGCCGTCCGCCCGGCCCCGCCGTGGGGCCAGGCGCTGATCGGCACCGGCTTCGCCTACGTCCGCGAGGTGCGGGTCCGGCAGGCCGAGGTGGTGCTCGGGCTGATGTCCGAGGTGCGCGACATCCGCCGGGCCGGCGCCGCCGCCGTGGACCTCTGCGACGTCGCCGCCGGCCGGCTGGACGGCTACTACGAGCGCGGGCTGGCCCCGTGGGACCGGGCGGCCGGCTGCCTGATCGCGGCCGAGGCCGGCGCCCTGGTCGGCGGCCGCCCCGGGCGGGGCGCGGACGGCGAGCTGACCGTGGCCGCCGCCCCCGGCGTCTACGAGCCGCTCCAGGAGCGGCTGGCCGCGCTGAACGCCTGGGCGGACTGAGCCCGCACACGGACCGGACACACCGAGGGGCCCGTTTCCCGACCGCACCGGCGGTCGGGAACGGGCCCCTTGCGGATGACTGGACGACTCTCCGGGCGACGAAGAGCCCTGACATACGGGGGATGCCAGGGCCTGGGTTTCGCACGGCCCCCACAGGGCCGCTGGTGCCGGAGATCCGGCGACGGGTCGGACTGGGGATCAGGCGGCGGTGCGGTGGCGCTCCAGCACCGTGTCCACGCCGTGCTCGGCGGCGAGACGGCGCAGATCGTCCAGCTCGGACTGTTCCACCTCGGCGAGGAACTCGTCCCCGGCCTCGATCGCGCGGTGCAGGTCCTGCTCGGCATTGGCGATGCGCTGCAGGATTCCGGCGGTGAAGGCGTCCATACGGGCCCCCTTACTGTGTCGGACGTGCACGGTCGTGCGCCCCCCGCCCCGGGGTGACGGCGGCCAGCGGAAGCGTCCGGTCCGGGTGGCGTACCTCTCCGGACGGACGCGGAGACGGCCCTCGGCCGCTCCCGGTGACTCCCCTGCCCCAGGGCCGGCGCGGATGAACGCACGGCGGGTGGGTGCGATCGGCTCAGAAACCGGATCGCGGGTGTGCGGATGTCCTCCCCGCCCCGGGGGCCGGGAAACCTCCGGACGGAAGAAAGTTGCCTGCGTCACAGTCCAACCGGACTGCTTCCGCCGCGAACCACGCCCGCGCGCGCCCGGCGCCGCCCGCGGGCGGCCGTGCCTCCGGGGCAGCTTATCGCTGCCTTACCGCCGGACCAGGCAGGATGGAGGCAGCGTCGGAGCCGTGCGTCCGCTTCCCGGGCCGGCCTGAAGAAGGGACAACCACCGTGCGGGTTCTCGTCGTCGAGGACGAGCAGCTGCTCGCCGAGGCAGTGGCCACCGGTCTGCGCCGCGAGGCGATGGCCGTCGACGTGGTCTACGACGGGGAGGCCGCGCTCCAGCGCATCGCGGTCAACGACTACGACGTGGTCGTGCTCGACCGCGACCTGCCGCTGGTCCACGGTGACGACGTCTGCCGCAGTGTGGTCGACCAGGGCCTGGCCACCCGGGTGATCATGCTGACGGCCTCCGGCGACATCAGCGACCGGGTCGAGGGCCTGGAGATCGGAGCGGACGACTACCTTCCGAAGCCGTTCGCCTTCAGCGAACTCGTCGCCCGGGTCCGCGCCCTGGGCCGCCGCGCGACCGTCCCGCTGCCCCCCGTCCTGGAACGGGCCGGCATCTCGCTCGACCCCGGCCGCCGCGAGGTGATCCGCGACGGCCGACCCGTCCAGCTCGCCCCCAAGGAGTTCGCCGTCCTGGAGGTGCTGATGCGGGCCGGCGGCGCCGTCGTCTCCGCCGAGCAGCTGCTGGAGAAGGCCTGGGACGAGCACACCGACCCGTTCACCAACGTCGTGCGCGTCACCGTGATGACGCTGCGCCGCAAGCTCGGCGACCCGCCGGTGATCGTCACCGTCCCGGGTTCCGGCTACCGGATCTGACCGGACCCCGCGGCTCCGAACGGAACCCGCGGTCCCGCCAGGAACCGGCCCCCACCCACGCGCCCGCCCCGGCGGACGCCCCGAGAGGACCATCATGACCACCCCGCCCTCCGCCGGCGGGCCCTCCGGCGCGCCCACCGGCGGGCGCGCCGTGCCCAATCGGCCCGTACCGCCCAAGCCCGCCCACCCGCCGCGGGCCCCCCGGCTGCACTCCTCGCACGACACCTACGTGCCCGGCGACGGAATGCTCGCCTGGCTGCCGTTCCGCCCCACCATCCGGATCCGGCTCACCCTGCTCTACGGCGGGATGTTCCTGATGGCCGGCGTGGTGCTGCTGCTGCTGATGTACGTGTTCGTCAAGCAGGCCCTGCGGGACGTCCAGCCGCCGCCCTTCGACTTCGGGCCCTCGGGCGCCCGGGTGAACGGCGCCTGGATGAGCACCGACCAGTTCAACCAGTACCTCGCCAACATGCACACCCTGAAGTCGGACAGCGCGCTCAACACCCTGCTGCGCAAGTCGCTCACCATGCTGGTCTGCCTCGCCGTGATCGCCTTCGCGGCCGGCTACGCGATGGCCGGCCGGGTGCTGCGCCCGCTCGGCCGGATCACCCGCACCGCCCGCGAGGTGGCCTCCTCCGACCTGCACCGGCGGATCGAGCTGGACGGCCCGGACGACGAGCTCAAGGAGCTGGCCGACACCTTCGACGACATGCTGGAGCGCCTCGACCGCTCCTTCGACTCCCAGCGCCGCTTCGTCGCCAACGCCTCGCACGAGCTGCGCACCCCGCTGGCGATCAACCGCACCTTGCTGGAGGTCCAGCTCTCCGATCCGCAGGCCTCGCCCGACCTCCAGCAGCTCGGAAAGACCCTGCTGGCCACCAACGAGCGCAGCGAGCAGCTGGTCGAGGGCCTGCTGCTGCTCGCCCGCAGCGACAACGAGCTGACCGACCGCCGCCCGGTGGAGTTCTCCGAGGTCGCCACCCGGGCCCTGGAGCAGACCCGGGCGGAGGCCGCCCGGCGCGAGGTCGACCTGCGCGCCTCGCTGCACCCGGCGACGGTCTCCGGCAACGGCGTCCTGCTGGAGCGGATCGCGCTCAACCTGCTGCAGAACGCCGTGCGCTACAACGCCCCGGACGGCTGGGTCGAGATCACCACCGCCCCGGTGCCCGGCGGCGGTGAGCTGGTGGTCTCCAACACCGGCCCGGTGGTGCCCGGCTACGAGCTGGAGCACATCTTCGAGCCGTTCCGCCGGGTCAAGGGCGCCGACCGGACCCGCAGCGACAAGGGGGTCGGCCTCGGCCTCTCGATCGTCCGCTCGGTGGTCCGCGCCCACAACGGCACCATCGAGGCCACCCCGCGCGCCGGCGGCGGCCTCACCATGCGGGTCCGCATCCCGGCCGGGTGACCGGCCTCCCGACACACCGGGCGCCCTCCCCTCCGGGCGGGTGCTCCCCGGGCCTCCGCGGCCCCGTCACGGCCCTTCTCGGGGCCATGGCGGGGCCGTTGCGCCGTCCGGGTGAGCGAAGTCCGTGCGCCGACCGTTTCCAGCCGCCCCCGCCAGGCCCGTCAAGACGACATAAGGCCTGGCGGGGGCGGCTTGTCATTTCCGGCCCGGGCAACTTACGGTGTCGTAACCTACGCGACCGTAAGTGCCGTCCGAACGGACTCCGGCGTACCCGTCCAACGCGCCCGTACCGCGCGTGCCCGTCCCCCAGGAGCCAGCCCCGTGACCATCGCCCCCGCGCAGCGCAGCACCTCGCTCGGTTCGAGCGCCTGGACCGACACGCGGCTGATCCTGGCCCTGGAAGAGGTCGTCGAGAAGGAGCTCGACCGGCACCTCAAGGTCGCCAAGGACTGGATGCCGCACGAGTACGTCCCGTGGAGCCAGGGCCGCGACTTCGACGGCGTGCTGGGCGGCGAGGCCTGGGAGCTCGGACAGTCCAAGGTGACCCCGCTCGGCCGGGTCTCGCTCGTGGTCAACCTGCTCACCGAGGACAACCTCCCCAGCTACCACCACGAGATCGCGACCATGTTCGGCCGCGAGGGCGCCTGGGGGGAGTGGGTCCACCGCTGGACCGCGGAGGAGGGCCGGCACGGCATAGCCATTCGCGACTACCTGCTCACCACCCGGGCCGTCGACCCGAACGAGCTGGAGCGGGCCCGGATGGCCCACATGTCGGACGGCTTCTCGTCCGACAACGCGCACAGCATGCTGCAGTCGGTCGCCTACGTGGCCTTCCAGGAGCTCGCCACCCGCATCGCGCACCGCAACACCGGCCACTCCGCGGGCTGCCCGCTGGCGGACCAGCTCCTCGCGAAGATCGCCAACGACGAGAACCTGCACATGGTCTTCTACCGGAACCTGCTGAAGGCCGCCCTGGAGATCGCCCCGGACCAGGCCATGCGCGCCGTCACCGACGTGGTGACCAACTTCCGGATGCCCGGCCACGGCATCCCCGGCTTCGAGCGGGCCGCCGCCCAGATCGCCCTCGGCGGCGTCTACAACCTGCGCATCCACCACGACGACGTGCTGCAGCCGGTGCTGCGCCACCTCAAGATCATGGAGCTGGACGGCCTCGGCCCGGACGGCGTGCGGGCCCAGCAGGAGCTGGGCCTCTTCCTCGACGGGCTGGAGGCCCAGGCGGCCAAGTTCGACGAGCGGCAGGCGGCGCTGCTGGCCCGCCGCGCGGCCCGGCAGCAGGCATAGGAGCTTGGGCGGATTTTCCACGGTTTGCCCGGGGTGGCGGTGAACGTGAGCAAGCTCACACCGTGTCGCTCCACGGGATCGGGCGACGCCGGAGAGTGATCATGCCATCGGCCCCTCCGATCGCCGTCCGTGAGCGGAACGGCGATCGGAGGCGAGTCGGAGGGTTCGCCTCCCGCCCAGGTGGGCAAGGGAATTGGCGGGCGCGCCGAGGAGCTTCGCTTACGGAGCGTGTCCAGCATGTGGTCACTCGCACCCCGCGACGATGGCCCTGCGTGAAGCCCCGAACGCCCGAGTGGATCACCCCAACGGACCCCTGGCTGAGTGTCGATTGAGTAACGGGGCTTGAAGTAAGGCAAAATCTCCGCCTCGGGTCGGGCACAAGACCGACCCCCCATGCGTTACGTGCGCTGGAGATACCGCACACACCGCACAACCCGGAGGGGGAGAGCGAAATATGGCTACCGACTACGACACCCCACGCAAGACCGATGACGAGCTCAACGAGGACAGCATCGAGGAGCTCAAGGCCCGTAGGAACGACAAGGGCGGCAGCTCGGTCGACGTCGACGAGTTCGAGGCGGCCGAGGGCATGGAGCTCCCCGGCGCAGACCTCTCGAACGAGGAGCTCTCCGTCCGGGTGCTGCCGCGGCAGGCCGACGAGTTCACCTGCATGAGCTGCTTCCTGGTCCACCACCGCAGCCAGCTGTACAGCGAGAAGAACGGCAACCCGATCTGCCGGGACTGCGGCGCCTGAGATCCAGGGCGGTCATGACTCGGGCCTCGCGGTGTTCGCGAGACCGGTGCGACGCCCCTTCCGGCCCCGGGCAGCGGGGCCGGACGGCAGCTCCGGCGTCCGTCGTGACGGACGCACCAGTCATACGGTCGGATGGAAAGCGTTTCCAGGAAACGCGAAGGGACGGTACCGCCCAGGCGGTACCGTCCCTTTCCGTTCGGTCGTCTCCTGCTCCGTCCCGTCCTGCCCCGCCCGGGCCCGTTGCCCGGCCGGGCCTCAGGTGCGGGCGTTGCGGCGGGCCTCGTCCAGGGCCTCCGCCAGCTTCATCGGCGAGCGGGTCGAGAGATAGAGGTACGGCGTCGGGTCCGCCGGGTCGCTCACCTCGACCCGCAGCGCGGTCGGCACGTAGCTGCGCAGCAGCATGAAGGCCCGCGGGTCGGCCTTCGGCCCGCGCCAGGCGGCGGCGTCCGCCGGGCCCAGCGCCTGAGCGGCGCCGAGGGCGTCCACCGGGATCCGGGCCGGGCCGGCCACCAGCGAGCCCTGGACCACCCGGATCCGGGCCGAGCCGTAACTGCTGATCGCGGCGGCGCCGGCGGCGATGCCGACCACCAGCCCGACCAGCGCGCCCACCGCGCTGAGGCGCAGCAGGATCAGCGCGAGGGTGAGGCCGATCACGACCGGGAACAGCCACCAGGAGCGCGGCACGGTGAGGCGTTCGTCGTACATGCCCTCCATTGTGGGCGCCATGACGGCGGCGCCCGGACGCAACCCCCGTCCGGGGCCCGGCTACCGCTCGGTAGGGTGGGGCGCCGTGACCGGTTCGACTGCCCCCACCGCGCCCGCCGCCCCCACGACCCCCACCACGCCGCCGCCGGAGGCCGTCCTCCCGCCGCGCGCCCCCGAGGCCCCCGCCCCCGGCACCCGGCTCGGCTCCCACTACGAGCACTGCTTCGGCTGCGGCCCGCAGCACCCCGGCGGCCTGCGGATCGAGGCGGTGGCCGGCGAGGGCCTCGACGTCACCGCCGAGTTCACCGTCCGCCCGGAGCACCAGGGCGGCCCGGGCCTGGCCCACGGCGGCCTGCTGACCACCGCCATGGACGAGACCCTGGGAACGCTCAACTGGCTGCTGCACGCCCCCGCCGTCACCGGTCGGCTGGAGACCGACTTCCTCTCCCCGGTACCGGTCGGCTCCACCCTGCACCTGCGCGCCTGGGTCACCGGTGTGCACGGCCGGAAGATCTACAGCGCCGCCGAGGCACGGATCGGCGGCCCCGACGGGCCGGTCGCGGTGCGCGCGCAGGCACTCTTCGTCCAGGTGAAGCTGGAACACTTCACCAAGCACGGTCGACCCGAGGACATCGAGAAGGTCCTCGACGACCCCGACCTGATGAAGCGCGCCCGAGCCTTTGAGGTGAACCCTTGAGCACCACCCCCCGCGAGCCCCTGGACGTCCTGATCCGGCGGATCGACCCCGAGCTGCCGCTGCCCGCGTACGCGCAGCCCGGCGACGCCGGCGCCGACCTGCGGACCACCGTCGACGCCGAGCTGGCCCCCGGCGAGCGGGCCGTGCTGCCCACCGGCGTCGCCATCGCGTTGCCCGACGGCTACGCCGCGTTCGTCCACCCCCGCTCGGGACTGGCAGCTCGTTGCGGCGTTGCTCTGGTGAACGCCCCAGGGACGGTCGATGCCGGGTACCGTGGAGAGATCAAGGTGATCGTCGTCAATCTGGACCCGCGCGAGGGCGTCAGCTTCCGCCGAGGGGACCGGATCGCCCAGCTGGTGATCCAGCAGGTCGAGAAGGCCCGCTTCCACGAGGTGGCCGAGCTGCCTGGGTCGGCACGCGCCGAGGGCGGGTTCGGGTCGACCGGCGGCCACGCCGCGGTCTAGGCTGCCCGCGGCCTCGCAGGAAGCCGAGCAGGTATTCGCATCGGTCTTGGACCGGGAAGGACAGTGACCGTGTTCCGTCGTCGCCAGAAGAGCGAGGACGCTGTCGAGCAGCTCGCCGACGACGCCATCAGCGCCGACGAGACGGCCGATGACGTCGAAGGTTCCGCCGAGAGCGAGAACGTGACCGAGCTGGACCCGGCGGACCGGGTCGGCCTGCCGCCGGCCCCGCGTCCGGACGGGCCGTGGGACCACTCCGAGCTGGAGAACCCGGAGGAGGGCCGCGTCGACCTCGGGGGCCTGCTGGTCCCCGGTGTCGAGGGCATGGAACTCCGGGTGGAGGTGGCCGGCGACGCGATCGTGGCCGCCACCCTGGTCCTCGGCAACAGCGCCATCCAGCTGCAGGCCTTCGCGGCCCCCAAGTCCGAGGGCATCTGGGGGGAGGTCCGCGAGGAGATCGGCAGCGGCATCACCGCGCAGGGCGGCATCGTCGAGGAGGAGGAGGGCCCGCTCGGCTGGCACCTCCGCGCGCAGGTCCCGGTGCAGCTGCCGGACGGCACGCAGGGCGTGCAGCTGGTGCGCTTCGTCGGCTGCGACGGCCCGCGCTGGTTCCTCCGCGGCGTGATCTCCGGCCAGGCCGCCGTCCAGCCCGAGATGGGTGGGATCCTGGAGCAGGTCTTCCGGCAGACGGTCGTCGTCCGCGGCGAGACCCCGATGGCGCCCCGCGATCCGATCGTGCTGAAGCTCCCGGAGGACGCGCAGATGGTCGCCGACGGCGGCGGCGCCGTCGCGGCCACCGGCGAGGGTGAGAACCGCTTCGGCAACACCGCGCTGGACCCGTTCGCCCGCGGCCCGGAGATCACCGAGGTCCGCTGAGCAGCACGTGTGAGCTCGCCGATCGCCCCCGCCCGCACCACCGGGCGGGGGCGATTTGCATGTGGCGGCCCCGTCCCCGTACAGTTCCGGAGTCGCCGCGAGAGAGCGGGGACAAGCGGAAAGCGAAGTCCGATGAATGAAACTCCGGAAAACGGAGCGGAAAACGTCTGATAAGCTGGAAACACGAAAGAACGAAGCGCCCGGAGGGCCCGCTGGAAGGCGGCTCGAAGGAAGCGTCCGTTCCTTGAGAACTCAACAGCGTGCCAAAAGTCAACGCCAGATATGTTGACATCCCCGGCCTCAGATTCTCTGGGGTTGGAG
>NZ_JBHVPZ010000031.1:35563-96537 GCF_042887135.1 Kitasatospora sp. NPDC057965 | reverse complement strand
ATGACCAGCCGCCTGACCGCCAACCCGGACAGAACCGGGCAATACCTCCGCCCGAAACCACTCGCGGCAGCCTAAAACGGTATCGAACACCCTCTCAGAGCACGCCTGTAGCCCCGGTTGCCGGAGACGGCGCTGCACCTCCCGCTCGGGGCTCTCGCGAGCGCGCTCGGATGCATGTACGCCGTCCAGGCCCAGCACTGACCGGCCAGCCGACCGGGCCGCGGACCGCGCCGATCAGAGGCGCGGCCCGACGGGCAGAGCGGCAAGGAGAGCGGCGAGGCCGGAGAGGGCGGCGAGCAGGACGAACAGCTGCGGGTACCCGCCGAGCGGGCCCGCCAGCGCGGCCGCGGCCCAGGGCGCGAGGGCGCCGGCGATGGTGGCGGGGGCGGCGAGCAGTCCGCTGAGCCTGCCGTAGGCGGCGCTGCCCCAGCGGTCGGTGACGGCGGTGGCCTGCAGCAGCGTCAGGTTCCCCCGGACGGCCCCGGCCAGGACGGCGATCGCCACCAGCAGGGGCAGCGGACCGGGTACCGCGGCCAGCAGAGCGGTGGTCAGCCCGCCCGCCGCGACGAGCGCCACGGTGCGTTCACGTACGGTGGTGCGGCGGGCGAAGGACGCGAACAGCGTGCGGCCGATGGTCTGCCCGAGCCCGCCGAGCCCCAGCGCCCAGGCCGCCGCCGCGGGAGTGGCGTCGCGTGCGGCCAGCAGCGGCATCAGCGAGAACACCACCGCGTACATGGCGAAGCCCGACAGGGTGAAAGCCACCGCCAGCAGCAGGAACGCGGGCGTTCGGGCAGTCGCGCGCGGGTCGGCCACCGGGATCGGGACGGCCGACGGCGCCCGGTAGGCCTCGGGCCAGGGCGCGCGCAGGGCGAGCGCGTGGGCGGGCACGGTCACGACGGCGAGCAGCAGGGCCAGGACGAGGTAGGTGGCACGCCAGCCGAGGTGCTGGGACAGCGCCTGCGTCAGCGGCGCGAACACCGTCGAGGCCAGCCCGCCGGCCAGGGTCAGCGTGGTCAGCGCCCGTACGTGGTCGGGCTGGTGCCACCGGGTCAGCGCGGCGAACGCCGGCTGGTAGAAGGTGGCCGCCATCGCCGCCCCGGCCAGGAACCAGCCCGCGAAGAACACGGGCAGGCTCGGCGCCGACGCAACGACCACCAGGCCGAGCGCGCCGAGAACGGAACCGCCGGTCATGACCGTACAGGGACCCCGGCGGTCCAGGGCCCGGCCGACGGGGATGCCCACGAGCGCGGAGACGAGCAGGGCCACCGAGAAGGCGGCCGTGGTCGCCGCAGTGGACCAGCCGGTGCTCGCGGTGATCGCGGGGACCAGGACCGGGAAGGCGTAGTAGAGGATGCCCCAGCCGGTGATCTGGGTCAGGCACAGCGCCGGCAGCGCGGCGCGGGGCCGCGACGGGGCCGGGGTCCCGGTCGCGGCCCCGTCGAGGCGGGTGGTGGGCACCGGGGTCAGCAGCCGCCGGTCGCGGGCCGGGCTGGCGCGCCGAGGCCGATGGTCAACACCTCGGGCGCGGCCGGGACGGAGCAGCAGCCGCCGCCGGCCTGCTCGTCCTCGGGCTGGTCGAAGAGGCCGGCACCGCCGCACACCCCGGTCTCGGGGAGGGTGAGCTCGACGCGCGCCGCGGCCTCGTGGTCCCCGGCGAGCGCGGCGGCGATCGAGCGGACCTGCTCGTAGCCGGTCATCGCGAGGAACGTCGGAGCGCGGCCGTAGGACTTCATGCCCACGAGGTACACGTCGCTCTCGGGGTGAGCGAGTTCGGCGGCGCCGTGCGGGTAGACGGTGCCGCAGGAGTGCTGATTGGGGTCGATCAGCGGGGCGAGGGCGGTCGGCGCCTGGAGACGCTCGTCGAGGCCCAGGCGCACCTCGGACAGGAACGACAGGTCAGGGCGCAGGCCGGTCAGCACCACCACCTCGTCGACCGGCTCGCTGCGGCGTCCGTCCTCGGCGACCAGCACCAGCCGCTCGCCCTGCGCCTCGACGGCTGCGGTGCGGAAGCCCGTGAGCGCGGAGGCATACCCGTCGTCGACGGCCTTCTTGGCCCGCAGGCCGAGCGCACCACGAGCGGGCAGCTCGTCGGCCTCCCCGCCGCCGTAGGTCGAGCCGGTGATGCCGCGCCGCAGCACCCACACGGCATGCGTACCGGCCTCCTCCTGCGCCAGGTCGGCCAGGTAGGCGAGGGCGGTGAACGCGGAGGCGCCGGTGCCGACGACCGCGGTGCGCTTGCCCGCGTACCGGGCGCGTACGGCGGGGTCGCCCAGGTCGGGGATGCGGTAGGAGATACGGCCGTTGGCCGCGCGCTCGCCGAGGGCGGGCAGGCCGTTCGCGCCCAGCGGGTTCGGGGTGGCCCAGGTGCCGGAGGCGTCCACCACCGCCCGGGCCAGGACGCGCTCCTCGCTGCCGTCGGCGTGCTCGACGTGGACGGTGAAGGGCTGCTCCTCGCGGCCGGAGTCGACGATGCGGTCCCGCCCGGCGCGCGCCACCCCGGTCACCCGGGAGTCGTAGCGGACACGCTCGCCGAGGACGTCGGCGAGGGGCTGGAGGTACAGTTCCGCCCAGTCGCCGCCTGACGGGTAGGCGGCGCCGTCGGGGCGGATCCAGCCCGTGGGGGCGAGGAGCTTCTCGGCGGCCGGGTCGACGACCTCGGCCCACGGGGAGAACAGCCGCACATGGGCCCACTCGCGCACCGCCGTCGCGGCCGAGGGCCCGGCTTCCAGGACGAGGGGCTCGATGCCCTGCTCGATCAGGTGCGCGGCGGCGGCCAGGCCGATCGGGCCGGCTCCGACCACGACGACGGGCGGCTGGTTGGCGGCGGGCGCGTTCACGGCGACTCCTTCTGGTTCGACATCCGTCGATGGCTTGCGCACCCAGCATGGCACCTGCTTCGATGATCGTCAACATAGACATTTGTCGAAACGATGAGGTGGATGATGGAGACCTTCGATGTCGCGGTCATCGGCGGCGGACAGTCCGGACTGGCCGCGGCACACGCGCTGCGCGCCCGCGGGGTGACTCCCGTGGTCCTGGAGGCCTCGGGGCGGGCGGCGGGATCGTGGCCCCACTACTACGACAGCCTCGCGCTCTTCTCCCCCGCCCGGCACAGCAGCCTGCCGGGCATGCCGTTCGGGGGCGATCCCGACCGCTATCCGCACCGGGACGAGGTCGTCGACTACCTGCAGCGGTACGCCGCCCGGCTGGACGCGGACATCCGCACGGGCACACGGGTGATGGAGGTTCGCCCCGGCGCAGGCGGCTACGAGGTCGTACTGGAGGGCGGAGGCCGGCTGGCCGCGAAGGCCGTCGTGGCGGCCAGCGGATCCTTCGGGAACCCCTACCGACCACCGCTCCCGGGGCTTGAGAACTTCGGCGGCGAGGTGCTGCACGCCGCCGAGTACCGCGCGCCCGAGCCGTTCGCCGACCGGCACGTGGTCGTGGTCGGTGCCGGGAACTCCGCCGTGCAGATCGCGACGGAACTCTCCTCCCAATCCCGGGTCACGCTGGCCACCCGGGCTCCGGTGAAGTTCGCCCGCCAGCGCCTGCTCGGCCGGGATCTGCACGCCTGGCTCGCCGTCAGCGGTCTGGACGCGGCACCCCTGGGCAGGCTCCTGCCCCGCCCGCCCGGCCAGCCGGTCCTGGACGGCGGCCGCTACCGGGCCGCCCTCGCCGCCGGAAGCCCTGCCCGCAAGGCGCTGTTCACGGCGGCTGACGGCACCAAGGTCACCTGGTCGGACGGACTGATCGAGGAGGTGGATGCGATCGTCCTGGCCACCGGGTACCGGCCTGACCTGCCCTACCTCGCCCCGTTGGGCACCCTGCACGCGGCCGGTCGGCCTCTGCACCGCGGCGGGCTCTCGACGGTCCGGCCGCGCCTCGCCTATCTGGGGCTGGAGTGGCAGCGCAGCCTGTCCTCGAACTCCCTCCGCGGGGTCGGACGCGACGCCGCCCATGTCGCCCACCGCCTCACCTCCACGCTCGCGAACCGCTGACTCCCGCCAATGATTCGATGTGTGTCAACATAGACATATGTCGAATGTGAAGGTGCTGCCGCTGCTGGAGCCCGACGCCACCCCGTGCTGCCCGCCGCTGACCGAGCGCCCGCTGACCGCCGAGGAGGCGGTGCGGACGGCGGCGATGTTCAAGGCGCTCGGCGACCCCGTGCGCCTGCGGCTGTTCTCCGCCGTGGCCTCGCACGAGGGCCAGGAGGCGTGCGTGTGCGACATCTCCGATGTCGGGGTCTCCCAGCCCACGGTCTCGCACCACCTGAAGAAGCTGCGCGAGGCCGGGCTGCTGACCAGCGAGCGGCGCGGCACCTGGGTGTACTACCGCGTCGCGCCCGACGTCCTCGCGGCGATGGCCGCCCTGCTCCGCACGCCCGCCTGACGGCAGCTCGGGCTTCCGCCGCCACAGGGCCAGGGGCACACCGGCCAGGATCACGAGCGGGCGCAGTACAGGTCGGCGGTCTTCCGGCCAAGGCGTCGGAGGTCGCAGGAGCTGGTACCAGTGGACCCGTGGCACCGCGATGGGGTAGGCAGGCGTCTATGTATCGAGGTCCGTCGTGTGCAGCAGGGTGCTGATCTGCTGGACGGCGGTGCGGGCGGTGCGGCCCACGCCGATGAGGGTGGCGGAGGCGGGGCCGGTCCAGTCGCCGTAGCCGAGCAGGTGGATGCGCGGGTCCTCGACCGACCGGGTTCCCTCGGTGGGGATGCGCCCATGGGACGGCCGCAGGCCGAGCGGCCGTAGCGAGGCGAGGTCCGGCCGGAATCCCGTGCACCAGACGACCGTGTCGCAGTCCCAGGCAGTCCCGTCGGCCCACGTGGCGCCGCTCTCGGTGAGGCGCTCGAACATCGGGTGGGCGACGAGGAGGCCCGCGTCGCGGGCGGCGCGCACGGGCGGGGTGGCGACGATGTCGCCGAGCGAGCCGACGCCGCCGTGGGCCGGACCGTCGGCGGCGGCGTGGACGCGTCGGGTGGCGAGGTCGAACAGGGCCCGCCCGTCGATCTCGTCGGGCAGGAAGCGGGGCGTTCGCCTGGTGGCCCAGCGGACCTCGGCGACGGCCGTGAGGTCGGCGGCGATCTGGGCGCCGGAGTTGCCGCCGCCGACGACCAGCACACGCTGTCCGGCGAACTCGGCCGGGCCGCGATAGCCGTAGGTGTGCAACTGGCGTCCGCCGAACACCCCACGGCCGGGCACCGCCGGCACGAACGGGCGTTCCCAGGAGCCGGTGGCGAAGACGACGGCCTGGGAGCGCCAGGTGCCGGAGTCGGTTCGCGCGCTCAGACCGCCGGGGCCGCGTTCGACGCCCGACACCCACACCGAGCGGTGGACGGGCAGTTCGTAGCGCTTCTCGTACTCGGTGAGGTACGCGACGACGTGCGCGGCGTCCGGGTACTCCTGCCCGGCCTGGCCCGGCATCGGGCGCCCAGGCAGGGAAGAGTAGGCGGCGGGCGAGAAGAGCCGCAGGCTCTCCCAGTAGTGCTGCCACGCCCCACCCGGGGCGGGCGCCGCGTCCAGGATCGCGAAGTCGAGCCCGGCGCGCCGCAGGTAGTAGCCGGCGGCGAGCCCGGCCTGACCGCCGCCGACCACGAGGACTTGGACACTCCGCGCGGGGCCGGTCACCGGCCCGCCCCGGCGAACGGCGGGCAGCAGGTGCGGTGTGCGGCCAGGGTGGCCGTGTGCGCCGAGCAGTGCAGCGTGCGGGCCTGGGCAGTGACCGCGACCGTGCGGTTGATCGCCTTGGGGCGCGTCAGCGTGACGGGCCTGATCTCGCTGTGGGCGGGATAGGCGCCCGCGCCGCACTGTCGGCAGATGCTGACAGTGGGCGCGGGCGTACTCGCTTGCGTGCGGTCGAGGCAGTTCACCGCTGCGCCTCCACCGCCGGGGTGACCGTGGCGGTGAACTTGCGGCGCCAGGCCAGGGAGACGTACACGAGGCCGATGAGGACGGGGACCTCGATGAGGGGGCCGACGACTCCGGACAGGGCCTGGCCGGAGGTGACGCCGAAGGTGGCGATGGCGACGGCGATGGCGAGTTCGAAGTTGTTGCCGGCGGCGGTGAAGGCGAGGGTGGCGGTGCGGTCGTAGGCGAGGCCGATGGCCTTGCCGAGGGCGAAGGTGCCGAACCACATCACGGCGAAGTAGACCAGCAGTGGCAGGGCGATGCGGGCGACGTCACCGGGCTGGTTCGTGATGGTCTTCCCCTGGAGGGCGAAGAGGATCACGATCGTGAAGAGCAGGCCGTAGAGCGCCCACGGGCCGATCTTCGGCAGGAATGCGGACTCGTACTTCTCGCGGCCCATCTTCTGCTCGCCGAAGCGCCGGGTCAGGAATCCGGCCAGCAGCGGGATGCCGAGGAAGATCAGCACGTTGACGACGATCTTGCCGACGGAGAAGTGCAGGTCGTCCTGGGCAAGGCCCAGCCAGCCCGGCAGGATGTCGAGGTAGAACCAGCCGAGCAGGCCGAACGCGATGACCTGGAAGACGGAGTTGAGGGCGACCAGGACGGCGGCGGCCTCGCGGTCGCCGCAGGCGAGGTCGTTCCAGATGATGACCATGGCGATGCAGCGGGCCAGGCCCACGATGATCAGGCCGGTGCGGTACTCGGGCAGGTCGGGCAGGAAGATCCAGGCCAGCGCGAACATCAGTGCCGGGCCGAGTACCCAGTTGATGACCAGGCTGGAGGCCATCAGCTTCTTGTCGCCGGTGACGGTGTGCAGCCGGTCGTAGCGGACCTTGGCGAGCACCGGGTACATCATGATCAGCAGGCCGACGGCGATCGGCAGCGAGACGCCCCCGATCTCCACCTTCGCGAGGACGTCGTTCAGGCCGGGGATCAGCCGGCCCAGGCCGATGCCCAGGCCCATCGCGATGAGGATCCACACCGCGAGGAATCGGTCCAGGAAGGAGAGCTTGCCGACCAGTCCGGCCTCAGGGGAGTCCGGAGGGGCGTCGGTCTTGGTGGCGGTCACGGGCAGGACCTTTTCGTGTCGGCGCACGCGGTGGCGCGGGCGGTGGAGGCGAGGTCGCCGAGGAAGCCGGTGAGGCCGTCCAGGGCGTCGGGGCGGAGCTTGTAGTAGGTGAAGCGGCCGCAGGGCTCGGTGTCGACCAGTCCGGCCTCGCGCAGGATCTTGAGGTGGTTGGACAGGTTGGTCTGCCGGGCACCGGTCTCCTCGACCAAGTGGCTCGTGCAGAGGGCCTCGCGGGCGAGCAGCTTGAGGATCCGCATCCTCAGCGGGTCGGCGACGGCCTTGAGCACGTCCACCGCATCTTTTGCATCACTGTCGACTGACATCACCATGTGGTGATACGTTAGCCGACGTCGGCGGAAGAGCCAAGCCCGCCGCCGCAGAACAGCACTGCAACCGGCCTGTGCCGCTGATGCCGCAGGCCGCGTCCGAGAGCCGGCCGAGCCGATCGGACGCGCAGTGCGGCAACCCCGTCCTGAGGAAGAGCGAGATGACCACCTCCCCTGCCGCGTCCGTCCTGTTCGTCTGCGTCCACAACGCCGGCCGCTCGCAGATGGCCGCGGGCTTCCTGCGCCACCTCGCCGGCGACCGCGTCGAGGTCCGCTCCGCCGGCTCGATCCCGGGCGACCGGATCAACCCCTCGGCCGTGGCCGCGATGGCCGAGCTCGGCATCGACATCTCCGACCAGAAGCCGAAGGTGCTCACCACCGAGGCCGTACAGGCGTCCGACTACGTGATCACCATGGGCTGCGGCGACGCCTGCCCGTACTTCCCCGGCAAGAAGTACCTCGATTGGAAGCTGGAGGACCCCGCCGGCCAGGGCGTCGAGGCCGTGCGCCCCATCCGCGACGAGATCAAGGGCCTCATCGAGGACCTCATCGCCGAGATCGACGCCAAGCAGCAGACGGAGAGCTGATCACCCACATGAGCACGAACCAGGACACCGCCGCCGAGGTGCGGGAGGTCGTCATCATCGGCTCCGGCCCCGCCGGCTACACCGCCGCCCTCTACACTGCCCGTGCCCAGCTCAAGCCGCTGCTGTTCGGCAGCTCGATCTTCGTCGGCGGCTCCCTCACCACCACGACCGAGGTCGAGAACTTCCCCGGCTTTCCCAACGGCATCGACGGCCCGGACCTGATGACCAACATGCGGGCCCAGGCCGAACGGTTCGGCGCCGAGATGGTCGACGACGACATCCTGTCGGTCGACCTCACCGGCGACATCAAGCTCCTCACCGACTCCGCCGGCACCGCGCACCGCGCGAAGGCGGTGATCGTGGCCACCGGCTCCGGCTACCGCAAGCTCGGCATCGACCGCGAGGACGAACTCTCCGGCCGCGGCGTGTCCTGGTGCGCGACGTGCGACGGCTTCTTCTTCCGCGAGAAGGACGTCATCGTGGTCGGCGGCGGCGACACCGCCCTTGAGGAGGCCACCTTCCTCACCCGTTTCGCGAAGTCGGTCACCGTCGTCCACCGCCGGGACTCGCTGCGCGCCTCGAAGGCCATGCAGAACCGCGCGTTCGCCGACCCGAAGATCACCTTCGCCTGGAACAGTGAGGTCACCGCCATCCACGGCGAGAAGCTGGTCTCCGGTGTCACGCTGCGCGACACCGCCACCGGCGAGGAGCGCGAACTCGCCGCGTCCGGCCTGTTCATCGCGATCGGCCACGACCCGCGCACCGAACTCTTCACCGGGCAGCTGGAGCTGGACACCGAGGGCTACCTCAAGGTCGCCTCGCCCTCCACCCGCACCAACCTGCCGGGGGTCTTCGGCGCAGGCGACGTCGTCGACCACACCTACCGCCAGGCCATCACCGCCGCCGGCTCCGGCTGCTCGGCGGCCCTGGACGCCGAACGCTATCTGGCCGCCCTCGCTGACGCGGCGATCGGCGACCTCGACGACCTCGACGAGGAACAGGGCGAACTGGAGCCCGTCGCGTGACACCGCGGCCCGTCCCCGGGCCGCCCGTGATCCCGAACCCGTGACACGTGAGGAGACTGTTGTGGCCGGTGCCACCGTCAACGTGACCGACGAGACCTTCGCCGCCGAGGTCCTGGGCAGTGAGAAGCCCGTCCTCGTGGACTTCTGGGCCGCATGGTGCGGCCCGTGCCGTCAGATCGCCCCCGTCCTGGAGCAGATCGCATCCGAGCACGGCGACAAGATCACCATCGCCAAGATCGACGCCGACGCGAACCCGGACACGACCGTCAAGTACGGCGTGCTGGCCCTGCCCACGATGCACGTCTTCAAGGGCGGCGAGATCGTGCAGACGATCAGCGGCGCCGAAGCCGAAGGCCGCACTCCTGCGCGACCTCGCCGCGTACCTGTAGCCCGCCCGGCGACGCAGCCCCGACTCCTCACCGGCAACGGCCCGGTCCGCGCCCGACCCGCGGACCGGGTCGTCCCGCCACTTGTCCACGGCTCGGTGCGCGGGTGCGCTCGGAGCAGGAAGGCCAAACTTCATGACGCCCGTCCAGGCGCCCGGTTCCGAGCTGCGCGAGGTGATCGTCATCGGCTCCGGGCCGGCGGCCTACACCGCTGCCCTCTACACCGCCCGTGCCCAGCTCCACCCGCTGGTCTTCGAGGGCACCATCACGGCCGGCGGGGGCCTGATGACGGCTGCTCACGTCGAGGACTTCCCCGGCTTTCCCGTCGGCGTGCCGGGCCCGGAACTCTCCGACGACCTGCGGGCGCAGGCGTACCGCTTCGGCGCCGAACTCGTCAGCGACGACATTCTCGCCACCGACCTGGCCGGCACCGTCAAGACCGTCACGGACACGCGGGGAACCGTTCACCGGGCCCGGACCGTGATCGTCGCCACCGGCTCACGGCCGCGTCGTCTCGGGGTACCCGGCGAGGACGAACTGTCCGGCCGGGGCACCTACCTCAGCGCACTCTGCGACGGCCACGCCGTCCGCAACCGTGACGCCGTCGTGGTCGGTGGAGGCGATGGGGCAATGCACGAGGCGCTCCTGCTCGCCCGTGTCGCCCGAAGGGTGACCGTCGTCCACCACCGTCGGCGACTGCGGGCCTCCCGGACCGCCCAGGCCGCAGCATTGGCCCACCCGGCCATCACCTTCGTGTGGGACAGCGAAATCACCGCGCTACACGGCAGCGACGCTCTGACCGGAGTACGGCTGCGCGACATCGAGACCGGAACGGAGCGGGACTTGGCTACTTCCGCACTGTTCACGGCGATCGGCCAGGAGCCTCGCACCGAGGTGTTCGCCGGTCAGCTCGACCGTGACACCGACGGATACCTCAAGGTGTCCGCCCCCTCGACCCGGACCAGCCTCCCGGGGGTGTTCGCCGCCGGGGACGTGGCCGATCCCAGCTACCGACAGGCGGTCACAGCGGCGGCCAGCGGCTGCGCGGCTGCCCTCGACACCGAACGCCACCTCGCCACCCTTCGGGACGCGAACGACCACTGACCCGACCGGCGCTGCGGCAGACGATGGGATCTACCGGCCGCTTGGGCTCTGCAGCTCGGCGCACGGCCACGCTCTGTTGTTTCTGCGTGGGATAAGCCGATCAGGCGGAGGAGGGCGCTCGCTCCCACCCGGCCGTCGACACGGCTCGCCTCGCAGAGATGCCCAGGTCACCGGCCCGGTGAGCCGCCCCGATTCCGGGGTTAACGCGAGGCGACGACCTGTGCCGGGGCATCGGCCGGCACCAGGCGCGGAACGAGCCGTACGTAGGTGACCATGCCGAGGACCTCGACCAGGGTCTGGGTGACCACGACGACCGCGGCGACGGCCAGCTCGCCGGGCAGCGCCAGGGCCAGTGGCAGCACGACGAGGGAGTTGCGGGTCGCGCCGGTGAACACGATCGCCCGCCCGGCACCCGCGTCGAGGCGGAACAGCCCGGCCACCGCCTTCCCGGCGAAGGCCATCACGACGAGGAAGAGCACGTAGAACGGGACGACCGCGGCGACATCGCCCAGGCTGCCGCCGAGCTTGGGTACCTGCGACGCCACCACGGTCAGCAGGGTGGCGGCCATCAGCGGGACCATCGTGGTGGTCGCCGCGTCCGAGACTCTCTGCCCGGCCGGGCGGCGGGCGGCCCAGGCCTGCAGCAGCCAGGCGAGGGCGAGCGGAACGGCGATCAGGAACACGAGCGCTTCGAGGAACGGGCCGACCTCGACGACGTCGGCGAGCTCCGATCCCATGAGCAGGTAGAGGAATCCCGGGAGCAGCAGCATCTGCAGGACCAGGAGGACCGGGGTGGCGGCGAGCAGTCGGCGGTTGGAGCCGCCGGCCAGGCCGGAGAAGACGATGACGTAGTCGATGCACGGGCACAGCAGCACCAGCAGGACGCCGACGCGGACCGCCTGGTCGGCGGGCAGGAAGGTGAACATCGCGGCGACGACCAGCGGCACCACCACGAAGTTCACCACCACCGCGGCGCCCAGGAACCGGCCGTCGCGCAGCGAGCGGACCAGCTCGGCGGCCGGGACCTGGAGGAAGGTGACGAACAGCAACGCGCCGAGCACCGGGTTGATCGCGTGTTCCAGGCCCGGTCCGAGGCCGGGAGCCGCCCAGCCGAGCAGCGCGCCGATGGCCATCGCCACCAGGTAGATCACGACCTGGTGGTGATCCATCCGCTCGACCAGGCCCTGTGGGCTCTGCTGCGACACCTGTGCTGCTCCTTCGTGCTGTTCCGGCCGGTGGTGGCCGTGCGGCCCATCCTCACAGGTCGGCGCGCACGGCCCGGCCGTCGGCCCTGGTCAGCGAGTGGGTATGCCGGCGCTCGGTGGCGGGCCGAGGGTCGGCATGCCGAGGTCCGCCGGCGCCGGGCTGGTCCGGCAGGATGCGGCTCGGCGCCGTTTGCGCAGCACCAGGACGCCGAGCGCAGCGGCCACGGCGATCACCGCCAGGACGGGCATCCATAGCGCGCCGATCGCGGAGGTGACGCCGAGGACGGCCAGGACCGGACCCGCGCAGCACACCGCGCAGGCCGCTGTCACGGCCGCGCCTGCGCCGAGCGTGGCCCGGAGCCGGGGCGGCCGGGGAGTGGAGGAGGTCACGGGGTTGCTCCGAAGAGGTCGGCCAGCATCCCGGCGGCGGACTCGGGCGCCCGCACGTCCAGTTGGAGAGCGGTCGGGGTCAGGTGCAGGGTGAAGTCGAGGAACGCGCAGCATCCCTGTTCCGCCGCGGCGAGGGCCGCGACCTCGCCGGCGAGTTCGGTGTCGGCGGGGAAGGAGAGGCACAGGCCGTCGGCGATCCCCCCGCGCCGCTCGGCGCGGCCGGCCAGCCGTCGCCACTGCTCGGTGCGCTCGCCCAGCTCGGCGCCGCCCAGCGTGCAGGCCACCGGGGCGTCCCGCCATGGCTCGCCTTCCCGGTCCGGGCGGGTCGGCGACAGCGTCACCGGTACGGGTCCGGCCGCCGGTGTGCCGGTGGTCGTGCAGCCGCAGTCCGGACCGCACGCCCCGGCGGGCGTCGGGCCCGCCAGCTCGGCGTGGACACCGGCCAAGTAGGTCGAGAATGCGCGCAGCTCGGCGATCCGGCTGTCGGTCGCCGTGATCCGCTGGGCGACCAGCGGCAGCATCCTCGCCCGGACCGAGGCGCACACCCCCTCCTCCCGGAGGTCCAGCAGCTCACGGATCTCCTCCAGGGCCAGGCCCAGCAGCTTGGCCGAGGAGATGAAGGCCAGGCGCTCCACCGCGTCCTCGCCGTACACCCGGTACCCGGACGGCGTGCGGTCGGCGGACAGCAGCCCGGCATCCTCGTAGAAGCGCAGCGTCGTGGCCGGCACGCCGGAACGCTCGGCCAACTGCGAAATGCGGTAGGTCGTCACACCGCCGACGGTAGACCTTCGACCCGACTCGAAGGTCAAGCACCGGTCCGCGCCCAAGGCGCGGCCCCACCCCGGTCTCGTGGCGGCGTCAGTCGTGCCGGGCGAGCTTGACCGCGGACACCAGCAGGATCACCGCCAGCACCGGGACCAGCACCAGGTCCGGGAACACCCCGAGCAGCAGCCCGCCCACCACCGCGCCGGTGATCGAGCCCGCGATCATGACCAGCGTGAAGCGGCGGTTGGCGCCCAGCACCGCGAAGCTTCCGTCACGGCTGTACCGGGCGAAGGCCACGAGCATCGTCGGCAGCGACACCAGCAGGGAGAGGCTGCCCGCCGTCCTGATGTCGACCGCGAACAGCAGCACGATCGTCGGGATCAGCAACTCGCCCCCGGCGACGCCCATGACGGCCGCGACCACGCCGATGCCGAAGCCCGCCAGTACCCCGATCGGCACCTGGGCCCACAGCGGGAGCGCCAGCGTTCCCAGAGTGGCGGTGTGCGTGGCGAGCAGGGCGGCAGCCATGAGCACCATCAGGGCGGCCAGCACCTTGTAGAGGGTGGAGCTGCGCATCCGTACGGCCCAGGTCGCTCCGGCCCAGGCACCGAGCAGGCTTCCGGCGAGCAGGTTGACCGCGGCGGGCCAGTGGGCGGCCACGTCGGAGGCGGAGACCGCCGCGAGGCGGGCGGGCAGGGCGACGAGGACGACGACCAGGCTCATCGCCTTGTTCAGGATGACCGCGGAGAGCGCGGCGAACCCGAACAGACCGATCAGCAGCGGCAGACGGAACTCCGCGCCGCCGAGTCCGATCATCCCGCCGAGCACCCCGATCGCCGCGCCCGCCCCGAACACCAGGGCTGCGCGATGCTTCGATCGTATGGGAGCCAGGCCCTTCTCCATGGTCATGGCAGGCATCCTCGTGGGTCCCGGCCCCTGCGCGCTACGGCTGAATCCCGGTCGTCGGCCAGGTCTGCGGGCGTCACCCGTCGCGGGCTGAACGCATCGGAAAGCGACAGGATTTCCTGAATTCAGAGTTACCTGTATCGTCATCGACGTGCTGACCCTTGCCTCCGAGGTCGAGGTGCTGGCGCGGTTCGGCCGTGCGCTTGCCGACCCGATCCGCTGCCGCATCCTGCTCGCCCTGCGCGCCGCCCCCGTCTACCCCTCCGAACTGGCCGAATCCCTCGGCGTCTCCCGGACCCGGCTGTCCAACCACCTGGCGTGTCTCCGTGACTGCGGCCTCGTCGTCACCGTGCCGGACGGCCGCCGCACCCGTTACGAACTCGCCGACCCCCGTCTCGGCCATGCACTGGACGACCTGCGGACCGCGGTCCTCGCCGTGGAGACGGACCGCAACTGCTGCAACTGAACCGTCGAAGCCAGAGCAAGCGCCCTGGATCGCGAGCCACAACGGACCGCGACAGGCAGGGATCGACAAGCCCGTATGCCCGTGTCCCTTTGTGACTGAGCTTTCTACCTGGCGAGTCGAGCGAGCCCCTGAGCACCAGCGGAGAGGCCGCCACCGTCGGGGCGGTCCTCTCCGCCTTCGCAGCACTCGTGCAGTTGCGATCTTCAGCCAGGAGGCGGCACTGTAGGTCAGCTTCCCGGGCGGTCCCGGCATACTGCGGCAAAGTCGCAGGTGTTGCAGGTGTCGCACCAGTTCTGCTTCCTCGGAAGGTTGTTGTCGCGCAGTGCCTGCCCCGCCTCAGCAACCTTCCCGGAGATCCGGTCGAGAAGGTCTTCGCTGACTTCCTCGCGCTTGCTTCCGCTGTTCTCGTCCAGGTTGAGGACCTCCACGAGGTCGGCGCGCGTGCCGCTCAACTCCTCGTAGCCCACCACGTAGACGTGGAGCTGGTCCAGGGTCACGTCCTCGGCCTGTGCCCGCTCGGACGACTTCAGGTCGACGACGGAGACCTCTCCCGTGTCCAAGCGGCGGATCAGATCGATCCTGCCGCTGATCGTGGTGCCCGGCGCCATGTGCACGTCGATCGGCAGCTCGGAGTGCTCCGTCAGCGTGAGCCGGGCCCCGTTGTCACGCAGGTACCGGCTCACCGCCCGAATAGCTGCCGTCCTCAGTTGCTCCTTGAGCGGAGCCGGCGCGAACGGGGCGTGCAGGTGTCGGTCGACCAGCGCCTCGACCTCGACGGCGGTCACGACATCGCCCTTGACCGCCCGCTTGTGAATCTCTGCCATGACGTCGTGGAGTGACTTGCCGTAGCCGAGTTCCTTCTGCAGCGGCGAGTCGAAGCCGTACAGGAAGCGCAGCTTGAACTGATACGGACACTCGAACAGGTACTTCAGTTCGCTGAAGCTGAGCACGACGTCCGGGGCTGTGAGGCGCGGTGTCGGAGTGAGCCGCCTCGCGCTCTCGTCCTTCTCGGCCCGGACGGGCTCCTTCGTCAATACGTAGGTGTTCCGCGTGACTTCGGCGAAGAACGGGGATGGCCTCTTCTTGTTTCCGATGCCCGGGGAAAAGGTCATGACCAGGTACTTCTGGGCGCGAGTGATAGCCACGTAGAACAGTCGTCGCTCGTCCTCGGGGGTGCCTCGGTACCGGTGGGCGTCCGCAACGGCATCCTGCGGGATCACGTGGAAGACATTGAGGCCCCCGTGCCGCTGTCCAGGGAAGCGGTTGCTGCGCAGGCACGGGACGAACACCGCGGGCCACTCCATTCCCTTGGCCTGGTGGACGGTGGCGATGGTCACGGCATTGGGCCGGGCGTAGCCGGCGTCCGCGTCGCTCTCTTCGTAGTAGTCCGGGGCCTGGTATTCCACCCACTTGGAGAAGGTGGAGAACCGGTTGGGAGGGCTGCTGAGGAAGTGGATCCGCTCGAAGTCGCCGATCGCGGTGCTGAAGCGGCCCAGGTTGTAGAAGACCAGTTCGCCGCGGTCCGGGCCGACATGGGCGGCGACCGCTTCCTCGCGCAGTCCGATCTGCTCAAGGAAGCGCAGGTAGACGCCTTGGATCGTGTAGGTGTCCCAGGGCATGTCCGGGGTCCAGGTACGTGCTTCGTCTAGTGCTGTGAGTCCGCGCTCGATATCGGCTGTGGTGAAGCCGAGTTGGGCGTCCGCCCAAGCGGCCAGCACGTCGTCGCGTTCGACGTCTCCGGCGATGTAGGCGAAACAGGATTTGGCGGCCTTGATCTCTGGGGTCTCGAACAGCCGGCTCAGACCCTTGATGACGTAGGGGATGCCACGTCGGCGCAATTCAGCGACCAGCGGCCCGGCGTCCCCGGACACACTGCGGTACAGCACGGCGTAGTCCGACCAGTCCAGGCCCCGCGGTTCGCCTCCCGGGCGATCCGTGAACGGGGTGCCTCGCAACCGGTCCATCCGGTCGCACATCCAGGCCGCCTCCGCGCCCGGTGTCGCAAAGTCCAGAGCCAGCAGATCCCCCCGCTCGTAGCCCTGGTGCCCTCCTGCCGTCATGCTCTTCGCCAACCGCTTCTCGGCCGGAAGCCGCTCGGCGACGCTGCGCCCGAGATCGACAACAGCCGGGCTGGAGCGGAAATTGTCGTTTAGGGTCACCGTCTCGACGCCGTCGTACCTGTCGGCGAAGGAGAGGATGTTGTTCACGGCGCTGCCGCGCCACTGGTAGATGGTCTGGTCGTCGTCGCCGACGATACACAGGTTCGCGCCGAACTGGGTCAGGCCACGGATCAGTTGCTCCTGGACCGGGTTGGTGTCCTGGTACTCGTCGACGACCACGTAGCGCACCATGTCCCTCACGTGGTTACGGACACTGATCACGGGTTCGTCGCCGGCCGCTGGGGTGCCAGTCGGCGGGAGCAGCAGATCGGCGGCTTGGCGGAGGATCTCGCTGAAGTCGAAGTAGTGGTGCTTCTGCAGTAGGGCGCGGTATTGGCTCAGTCCTGCCCTGACGTCCTCCGGCAGTTGAGCGTGGTCGACTTCGTCCTCACGCAGGATGGCCAGAACCTGCTGGTACATACGGGACTCGGTATAGCGCCTCATCTCGCGCGGATCCTTGCCGTTGACGCGCACCAGGGTCTCGGTCAGGCCGCTGCCGCGGCTGTTGCGGTCGATGAGCACCCGGGCCTGGACGTCGCTGATGACCGTGCACTTGAACGCCTCCGGTGCGTGGGACTGCAGCAGGTCCCGGGCATAGCCGTGCATCGTGCCGACGAACAGCTCTGCCAGGCCGCGGACCTCGCCCAGTTCCTCTCGTACGCGACTGGTGATCCGCTCCTTGAGTTCGCCAGCCGCCTTGTCGGTGAAGGTGAAGGCCACGATGTTCTTCGGTTGGACGCCTGGCTGCCTCAGCAGCTCGACGACCCGGCGGGAGATCACCTCCGTCTTGCCGGAGCCGGCACAGGCGACGATGAGCAGGTTGCGCTGCACGGTGTCGATGGCAGTCTTCTGGGCGGCGGTCAGCCTCACGTCAAGGCTCCCTCACTGATAGTCCATGGGTGACAACTCAGCGCGAGCTGTCACCCATGGACTATCAGCAGCCACTGACAGTAGCAATCTGCTTGACGGGATCTGCCCACTCGACACCGGGGCTGCAGGTTGATGGTCGACGGCAGGGATCCCGTAGGTGGGGGCGTTCTGTGACCGAGCGCCAGCTGAGGAGTGCCTCAACCAGTGGTAGCACCGGGAGTGATCCATTGCAGATCGGAGACCGCACGATCATAGTCCTCTGACCAGGAAGGACGGGCTTGCACTCCACCCGCCAAATCAACCGCTCAGCCGCCACGTAGAACGCTCAGTCACACCCTTCGAAGGGACACGGGCATACGGGGGTGCGGGCGTTAGGTTGGCGGAGAGCCGATATTCCTTCCGTGTCGTATTCCTCGGGTTTGACCTCTGCGGGGTCTGCGGCGGCCGCCGTTCCAGCCCAGAGGCAGCGGAAAGGTGTCGCTCCGCGAGCCGGGGCCCGCTACGGTGCACCGTTGTGGATGTTGAAGATCCGAAGGACTTGGTTCGACGCGGGTACGACTTGCTGTCTGCGCAGTACGAGCGCGCGTTCGGCAGCGAGACGAAGTACGCATCGTGGATCGAGGATCTGCTAGGTCGGCTCCCGGATGCGGGCGCCGTACTGGATGTGGGGTGCGGGATCGGAGTTCCCGTGGCCCGGTCGCTCGCCGCAGCAGGGCACCGCGTCACGGGCGTCGACATCAGCGATGTCCAGATCCAGCGGGCTCGGGAGCTGGTGCCGGAGGCCGAGTTCATCCGAGCGGACGCCACGACCCTGGAGTTTCCGTCGGAGACCTTCGACGCCGTCATCTGCCTTTACGCGCTGATCCATATTCCGGTCGAGGAACAGCCCGCCCTACTCGGGCGGATCGCATCGTGGCTGCGGCCGGGCGGCTGGCTTCTGGCCACCACCGGGCATCAGTCCTGGACCGGGACCGACGAGAACTGGCTCGGCGGCGGAGCCGCGATGTGGTGGAGTCACGCGGACGCGGCGACGAACCGGTCCTGGCTGCTGCGCGCCGGCTTGGAGGTGTCACACGAGGAGTTCGTCCCCGAGGGCGACAACGGCCACGTCCTGTTCTGGGCACGGCGCCCGCAGGGTTGACGGCCTGGTGGGCTCACAGCCACCGGCGTTGGTGCGAGGCGTCGGCAGCGGTTCAGCGGAGCTCGGTCGCGCGGGCTTCGAGGTAACCGGTCCAGTCTCGCTTGGCGAGCTTCGACCACCGCTCGGCGGTGTGGATGTGGAGGCCGAGGATCTCGGCGAGGACCGGGGCTGGGAGGTCATCGGCGAGGGACGACAACGCGGTGTTCCGTGCCGATCGGACCTCGATGCCGTGCTCGACCAGCCGCATCGACAGACGGTGGGCGTTGACTGGTTGGCCAGCGAGGGTGCTGGGGAAGAGCCAGCGTTCGGTGATGTTACCGGGCTGGGTGGCCTGGTAGCGGCGGGCGGCCTCGACCTGGGCGGTCACGAGTTGTCCGACGGCCGGTGGCATGAGCACGGGGCTGGCGCCGAGCTCGATGCTGCTTCCGTCCGAGGTCTGGCGGATGTGCTCCGCCTTGAGCTGGGCAACGCGGGTGACTCTGACGCCGTAGAGGAGCACGAGGGCTCCGGCAGCTCGGACGTCCGCCGGTAGACCGGCGTCGTTGACGCAGCGAGTGAGTTGAGCGATGTGCTCGTCCTGGTCGAGGAAGTTGACGGGCTCGCTGTCTGGCCAGCCGGGGACGGAGAGGTCCTGGCTGAGGCGGGTCCTGCTGGTCCAGCGGAGGAAGTCGCGTAGACGGAGACGGCTCGACGCGCCGTCGGCGATCCACCGGTCGACCTCGGTCTGGGTGACGGCCTGCAGGTCCAAGTTCAAACTGTCGCTCCACGCAAGGAAGTTGCGCGCGCAGTTGACCTGCGTCCGGGCGTGGCTGGCTCCGGAGGCAGTGAGGCGGCCGTCGCGGGCGCGTTGGCGTACTCGTCGTAGGACGACCCAGGTTGCATACGGCTGGAGGATCAGCCGGTGGTGCTCGGGGACCGCTTCGAGGACGCGGTTCATCCAGGCTTCGGTCTGGGTCATCCGCTCGTCGCGGGCGGGCAGGATTTCGGATTGGACCAGGAGGTTGCGCAGGTAGAGGGCGGAGACCCGGTTGGGGAAGGTGTCGAGGAGTTCGTGGGTGAGCGGGTAGCCGCTGGCCAGCAGTTCGCGCAGGAGGGCGGCGCCGCTGTTCTCGCGGTGGAGCCAGTTCATGACCGCGGGCGGGTTGCCGACTTGTTGGAGGGCGTCGACCAGGGGCGCGAGGAAGGTCTCGCAGGCCGTCTGGCCGAAGGCGGCCCGCAGTTCGTCGGGCATCGCGCATCGGTGGCACTGGTTCTTGCGGCGGTTGTCGCCGCTGTTGCCGCAGGTGGCGCACGTGTAGTGCTTGTCGGTGCCCGCGCACGGGCCACAGATTCGGCGGTCCTCGGCGTCGAGGCCGATCAGCGGCCGGACCGCGGTGCAGAGGGGGCATTCGGCGGGGTGGCGTTTGGTCCGGTTGTAGCAGGGCTGGCAGACGGGGCCCAGCGGCCAGCGGGTTTTGACTCCGGCCGTTCTGTGGCAGAGCGCGCAGGTGTCCTGCGAGCGCGGGGCGCACGACAAGCACAGGTAGCGGCCGGTCCGGAGGCCGCGGCAGGGCCGGTCCTTGCCGCAGGACGAGCAGGTGCGGATGGGGCCGTTGTAGCAGGACGCGCAGAGGTCCGGACGGCCGTCCTTGGCTCGGATGACGATCTGGCGTTGCTGGCCGCAGCCGCCGCAGGCTCGCGGTGCCCGCTGGTAGCAGGATTTGCAGAGCGCGCCGGCTTCGTTGAACGCCTTCGCCGGACCGACTTTCCCGCAGGTGCCGCAGGTGTGCTGGGGCGGCTGGTAGCACTCGCTGCAGAGGACGGTGCCGTCGGGGCGGCGGGTGGCGACGTGTTTCGCCTTGCCGCAGTGGGCGCACTGCTCGCGCCGGGCAGGGTCGGTTCGGTAGCAGTGGGAGCACAATCCGCCTTCTGTGAGGCGGACTTGGAGTCTTCCCGGTTCGCCGCAGCGGGAGCACGGCTTGACCCGACGCTTCTCCGAGCAGCGCGTGCAGATCCTGGCCTGGTCGGGGCGCCGGTAGTCAAGCGGCCGGTGCTGCCCGCAGTCGGCGCAGGCCGGCACGACCACCTGCACGGCGCCGATTCCCCTCAGCGCAACCGCCAGGCGCATGACTCCTGCAGGGATCCGGCCGTCTCCCGAGGTCAGTGCGTCGGGGTGGCGCCACAGGTGGGCGCGGACGTAGCAGATGGCACCGGCGCCCGCCCGATCGGCGACCGCCCGGACCGCTGCGGGCTGCAGGCCGGGCAGAAACCCGGCGATCATCGCGGTCACGTCGTCGAGCGCTTCGTCCCGGTTCACGGTGTCCCCGGGCGGCGGATCGTCGTGCGGCGGACCTGCGGGGCACTCGGCGCGGCCGGACCGGTGCCGATCTTGCGGACCTCCTCGTTGACGACGACCACCTCGAGCAGGTCGCCGACGCCGCAGCCCAGGATGTCGCACAAGGCAGCGAGGGTGTCCACCGACAGCCGCTGCGGTGTCTGTGTGACCAGCCGGAACACCTGCTCTCGGGAAAGCTGGACGCCCCGCTCGGCCAGCGGCGGAATGAGGTCCGAGGTCTGGAACATGCCCTTGGCGGCCATCAGTTGGCGCAGGTGCCAGTGGCACCCCATCTTCTTGATCACGGCTTCCCCTCCCACAAGTTGGCGTGTCGTGCCTTCAACGCCTTCTCCACCAACCGGTTGCGGTACTCGTCCGACACGCCGGTGTAGATCGCGGTGGTCGACGCGTACTCGTGGCCGACCTGCTGCTGGACGAACAGCTCCGGGTAGTCGAACTCGACCAGGTGCGTGACGTAGGAATGCCGCAGACAGTGCAGGTCGAGTTCCTCGGGCAGACCGGCCCGCTCACGGGCGGTCTCGAACGCGGCGTCCAACCGCCGCAGCGACAGCCGGCCCCGGCGCTCGGTCACCCACAGCGCCGGATGCCTGTCCGGGATGAATCCGGGTCGGACCTCCTCCAGGTAGTGTTCCAACACTCCTGCGGCCCAGTCGAATTCGGGAACCGTGAGTACGGTGCGGCGCTTGGGAGGGTTGCCCCTGGACGCCTTGCCGAAGCGCACGAACAGCGCGCCGAACCGGCCGTAGTCGGCGGCCTTGGGGTTGCGGCGAAGGTCGGCCAGGTCCAGAAAGCAGGCTTCCTGACGGCGCAGCCCGTAGGCGTAGACCGTCTTGAGCACCGCGGAGTCGCGCATCGCGGCCAGCGATCCCTTGCGGTGCCGGGCGCGGATCTCCTCCACGATCCCGTCCGCGGCATCGAACAGCGCCTGGACCTCGTCGTAGGTCAGTGGCCGACGGCGTGGATCGCCTTCGTACGGGCTGACGTGGGTGATCTGGTTCAGCTCGTGGAAGATCTGCGCGGGCGGCTGGCCGAATCGCTCAAGGCACCGGTCGGGCCAGCCGTAGCGGGCATCGGTGACGTACTCACAGAACATCCGCAGGGCGTTGTGGTAGGTCCGTGCGGTGGAGTACGCGAGTTTCCCGCGCTGGCGCAGGTGATCGAGGAACGCCTCGCCTTCCAACGGTGTCCACTGCCACGGGTACTGGTTCGTAAACTCCGCGAACCGGTGTGTCAGCCTCAGCCGGGGTTTGATCGTGTCGTCCTCGTCGAGGAACCGTGCCCTCTGCTGCAGACCCCAGCCGTCCACCATCGCGTCGAAGACGGCTGACTCAGGATCAAGGTGGATGACCCCGGCGGCCAGCACCAGATGCGCCGCGCCGGGGAGATCCACCGACCTCGTTCTCATGGCGCAGGTCAAGGACTTCAGCCGGGGCGCAGGCTGAAGGCCCGAACCCCGGCTGAGCTGCACGTCAGTCACCTGACCAGCGCATGTCGAATTGTTGCAACAGATTCAATTCGACCCATTACTCCAGGTAGAGCCCGGTGAAGATCCCGTCGAAGCCGAGGGCCGTGCGGGCATCCGCGAGGGTGCGGTAGTACGTCCATGTCGGTTCGTCGAGCATGGCCTCGAAGTCCCGTCGGGTGATCTCCGGCTCCAGCCACTCGTGCCCGCAGCGGCAACGGACCCAGACGTTTCGGCGGTGGTTGATCAGCAGCCAGTCTCGCCGGGCCCGGCAGTTGGAGCAGACGACCGGCATACCGAGCAGAGCCAGCTCGTGCGGGCACTGCGCTCCCCGGACCGCGTCCGGCCCGCTCGGAGGCGCCGACTCGTACTCCAGTTGCAGCAGGGGGTCACTGGCCTTCGGCTGCGCGACTGGCGTGGCTGGGGTGGTGGGCTGTTCGGCGGTTCTGGGCACGGGCTCTCCGTTCGCGCGGTGCGGGCTCTTGCATAACACCTGGTGAAACCAGGTGTCGAGGGTTCGGGGAGCCGGTCCGGCGGACGGAGGTCCGCCGGACCGGCTGGTCAGCGTCGAGGGCCAGGGCGGGCTGGTGCCAGCGGTTCGACGCGGGGCGACGTGCGACTGGGTACCGGCTTGGCTCGGGTCGTGGCGGTCTTCGGCCTGTCCGGGCGGCTGGGAGTGGAGGGCAGGTCGGCGATGCGGCGGATCCGCCAGACCAGCACGTCGTCGGTGTTGCGCGCGGTGCCGAGTTCCCGCCAGGAGGCGGCTTCGTCCAGGAGTGCCTTCGGGTCGTGGCCGGCCTTCTCGGCTTCGGCGAGGGTTGCGGCCAGGGCGTCGTAGCTGCGGCCGGTGCCGGTGCGGTTCTCCGGTTCGCCGCGGGCTGCTCGGATGGTGGCTTCGTGGCGACGGCGTTCGGGCTCGGGCAGAGCCTGGCCCCGCTCACGCATCGCCCGCATCGGGGTCGCGGCGGTCTGCTGGTAGGCGGCGCGGAGGTGGTCGGCCGCCTGCCGTGAGGCTGCGGCCTGCTGGGCGTGGCCCCGGGCGGAGTGCCAGCGGGCGGCGGCCAGGGTGAGCAGGACGAGCGTGGACAGGACCATCGCGGTGGCGCCACCGTCCTCGCCGCGTCCCAGCGCGCCGCCGGCGTGGACTATTCCGCGGGCGGCCGAGCGCAGGACGCGGATGTCGGCGTTCTCGGCGCGGACGTGGCTGCGGGTGGCGCGCTCGAAGGCGCGGGCGGCGTCTCGCAGTTCGGCACGGGTGGCGGCCGGGGAGGTCTGGGCGAGGGCGTCGAGGAGTTCACCGGCGCCGACGAGTTGGGCGGCGGCTTCGTCGTCGCGGTTGTCGAGGAGCGCGGTGGCGTGTTCGGCGATGCCGGCGGCGTCCCGGCGCTGCCGGGCTGGGGCGGACCGGCCGGTGCGCGGCGTGGCGGTCCTGGGCTGCGCGGTGGCGGCGGGGCTGTCGGTGAGGCGGCGGCGGATGCGTGGCAGGGAGAGGTCGGGGGCGAGGGTGGACCCGGCGAACCAGACCGGCTCGCTGGCGCGGTTGCGGTCGCCGGGCAGGGCGACGTTGTAGCCGAGGACGTCGCCGGAGGGGGCGTGGCGGAGTTTCAGCCGCAGGCCGGCCTCGCGTAGCCGGGTGAAGAACTCGTCCTCGGTGGCGGCTCCGGCGACGGCCTGGCGGACGGCTTCGCGCAGGGTTTCGCGCGGGGGCTCGGTGCGGCCGGTGCGTTCGGCTTTGAAGCGTTCCTGGCTGGTGGGGGTTTTGGCGGCGGTGCCGTCGCCGGGGTTGAGCTGGCGCAGGCCGTAGTCCTTCTCGATGAGGCGGGCTTCGGCCTGGGCTTTGCGGCGGTCGAAGGAGAGGCCGGCGAGGCGGCCGTCCTGCCGGACGAGGGTGGCGGCGATGTGGATGTGGTCCTCGGCGTGGCGGACGGCGACCCAGCGGCAGGCGGTGGTGTCGCCGTTGGGGGCGATGCCGGTGGCGTGGACGATGCGGCGGGCGATGGTGGCCCAGTCGTTGTCGTCGAGGTGGCGGTCGCCGGGGTCGGCGCGCACCGAGCAGTGCCAGATGGTGCTGTCCGGGGCGCGGTCGCCGATGGCCTTGACGGGTTGGTCAAGTTGGGCGGCGAGCTGGGCGATGGTGTGGTGGGGGTTGCGGCCGGGGTCGGGGGCGAAGTCGTTCCAGGAGGCGACGAGGTGCTGGTCGGTGTGTTCGTCGCGTTGGCCGGGGCCGTAGAGGTAGCGAATGAGGCCGTAGGTGCCGCCGGTTCCGGTGCGGATTTTGGGGATCACCGGCGGACCATCCAGGCGACGGCGTCGTCGACCGCGCCGATGGAGGCTTCGATGCGCTCCAGGAGGTGACGGAGGTCGGCGGCTGGCTGGCCGCCGGCGTTGAGGAAGTGGGCGACCTGGTTGAGGTTGTTGCCGATGGCGCCGAGTTGGCGGTTGGACTCCATGAGTTCCTGGATGCCGCGGCGGTAGTCGGCGACAGCGGCGTTCGGGTCGGTGCTCGCGGCGGCGGCGAGGGTTGCGGCGGCGGTGTAGCCGCCGGGGGCGAGGCCGGCCTGCTCGGCGGCGTGCTGGAGGAGGGACCACTCGGGGTTGCTGAAGCGAGGGCAGACGCGGTTGGTGCGCGGAACGGGCTGGCGCAAGCGGCGGCGGGTGGCGGCGTGGACGGCTTCGGCGGACGGTGGGTTCTGCTGTTCCTCCCCCTTGGTCGGCACCCCTGGGCCGATTCCCTGGTCGTCGGCAGGCCCCCCTGGGTCTGCCGCCGGGCGGGGAGCCTCCGCGCCCTTGGGGGCGGAGGCGGGGTAAGGACTCCTTACCCCACAACTTGCTCCGCCAGGAGCGCTCTTGGGGTCACGTTCCGGTTCCTGGGCGGCACCGTCTCGGCCGGACGCGGTCACCGGCTGGCCTCGGCGTCGCGTCGACGGATCTCGCGGACGAGGTCCTCCACGAAGTCAAGGGCGAGCACAGGGTGGTGCAGGGTCCAGGTGCGGGAGTTCTCGCCGAGCTGGACGGTCCGGGTGCCGTCGGGCTCGGTCCTGACTCGGTGGAGGTGGCCCCGCTGGTGCAGGACGGTGAGCCAGGAGTCCGCCTCGGCCCAGATGGCGGGGGTGGTGCGCATGGTGGTGCTCCCGTTCGGTGGCGGTACGGGGGTGGGTGACTGGCCGGGGTGACCTGCTCGGTCACCCCGGCCGGTGCGGCATCGGTCAGGTGCGGTCGACGGTGACCGGCTGGGCGTCCGGGTTCCGCAGCTGGGCCATCAGCTGGGTCAGGGTCGCGCTGGACAGCGGGATCTGCTGACTGCGGATCGCCTGGGCGACGACCTTGCGGGTCAGCTTGTTGTCCTCGGCCGCGACCGCCTCGCGGGCGATGGCCAGCAGTTCCTCGGTGTCTGGGTCAGCGCGGCGGTCACCTGCCGACCCGTCACTGACCGGCCGGACGCTGACCGACTGACCCCGCAGGTCAGAGGAGGTGACCACGGTGACCGCCGAGGGGCTGACCGGCTGACCGGCCGCCGCACGGTCACCGTCCGGCCAGGCGGTGACCGGCTGACCGCGGAGGCCGGAGGAGCTGACCTCGGCGACCGGGACCGGCGGTCGCCGGAGCTTGACCAGGTTGACCGGCTGGCCGGACTGACCTGCGGTCAGTGTGTCCGTCTGCCCGGGGTGGGATGCCCGGGCGGCAGCCTGACCAAAGTCGGTCACCTCGTCGCTCCGGTCGACCGGGGTGACCGGGCTGCGGGCGATGAGGATGTAGAGGTGGACGGCGCCGGCCAGGGCGAGCGGGGCGATGGTGGAGAGCACCGCGACGACCACCGTGTCGCCCAGCCGCAGGCCGCCGTCGCCGGCGTGCAGCTGGTTGAGCCGGATCGCGTGCAGGGCGTTCGCCCACAGGCTCGCCCCGGTGGCCGCGCCGAAGAGCAGCCACACGTAGGCGCGGGCCCGAAGCGGGGCGTCGCGCAGCACCAGCAGGGTGCGCACGCCGTAGCCGACGAAGCCGTCGATGATGAGCGGGAAGAGATAGCTGAGCGGCTCGCGGACGTGGACCGCGACGGCCATCTGCTGGAGCGCGTCGTACGACAGCGCGCAACCGGCAGCGCCGAGGGCGATGACGACGGCCCGGTCCCAGCCGGTGACGTGCGCGGTCGTCGGGGTGGTCGTGGCGGTGGTGCTCATGCGGCCGTCCCGAAGGCCTGGCGGCCGAGCTGGTCGGCGCAGTCGCCGGTCGTGGCGGCGCGGGCGGCGTCTTCGGCGATCTGGCGGTGGCGGATCGCGCGGCGGGTCTCGCGGTAGAGCTTGAGGGCGTGTTCGTCGCTGATCTTGAGGAGTCGGGCGAGGCGGTCGACGGGGACGTCGTGGCGGTAGGCGGCGAGGACCACCGCGCGGCGTTCGGCCTTGGTGAGGTGGATATCGCGTCCGGCGAGGGTGTCGTTGACGCGGCTGTGGTCGAGGCGTTCGGCGATCCGGGTGTGCAGGGGTTCGCGTTCCTCCTCGGTGAGGCCGCCGCGGACGCCGTGGGTGTCGCCGGCTTCGAGGGCGGCGTCCAGGCAGGCGCGGGCGACGGGGCACTGGGCGCACAGCGCCTTGGCGGTGGCAATCTTGTCGGTGTCCTCGGGACCGGGGAAGAAGGTCTCGGGGTCGACGGGGTTGTACTCGGTCGGGTTGCAGACGGCCTGGTCCTGCCAGGTGTGGTCGCCGAGGGAGCGGTGGCGGACCGCGGTGGTCGGCGTCGTGGTGCTGGTCATGCGGGGTTGCTCCGATCGCTCTCCGCGCGCGGGGCGGCGTCGGCGGAGAGGTGTGCTGGGTCGGTGAGGGTGTGCGGCGCGCCGGGGCGGCTGGGGCGGCGGCCGTTCAGGCGGCGCGCGGGAGGCGTCTGCGGTCGACCGGCTCGAACTCGACCCGGGTGGTCATCTGGGCGAGCCGGGAGGTGACGCGGTCACCGAGGTAGGCCTTGAGGTCTCTGATCTGCAGGTTGGTGGTGATCAGGGTCGGCAGGCAGTGGTTGTAGCGGCGGTTGATCAGCCGGTAGGTCTGCTCTTCGACGAACTCGCTCGACTTGGCGGCGCCGAGGTCGTCGAGGATCAGCAGGGGCACGCGGCTGTAGGCGGTGAGGACCCGCTCGGCGTCGGTGTCGGAGCTGGGCCGCAGCTCGGCGTAGAGGTCGGCGGCGGTGGTCGCCCGCCAGCGCACGCCGATGCCGGCCTGCACGAGCGCCCGGACCGCGCCGTACGCCTGGTGGGTCTTGCCGGCGCCGGTCACCCCGGCCATCAGCAGGCTGGGGCCGGTGGCCACCTGCCGTCGGGCGCCCGTGCTCGGGGCGACGGCCTGTCCGGTGACCTGCCGGGTCCAGGCGAGGACCAGTGGGTGGTCGGCCACCGCGTCGCGGTAGCGCGGCGGCATTCCGGCGGACAGGGCCTGCTCCGCCGAGAACGGCTCCGGTTCGTTGGGGAGGGCGTCGACCGTGGCGCGGTCGATGCCCCGGGCGGCGAGGATCCGGGCCATCCGGTCGAGGACCGACGGGCCGTCGGCGAGGGTCTGCGGGTCGCGGGTGCGCATCACAGCTCCTCGGCGTAGGCGGCGACGGCGTCGACCGGGTTGGTCCACGCCTGGTGGGCGGGGACGTTAGGCCGGGATCCCGGCCGTGCCAAACCGCGGCCGTGTGCGTTCATGGCGTCGTTGACCAGGCTCGGCAGCCGGGACGGGTGGCCCTGGATCTCGGCGAACCGGCGCAGTCCGGAGCGGATGTGCTCGACCGCGATGCCCTCGTCCAGCAGGGTCTTGACGACCTTGCCGAGGTGGCCGAGCACGCTGGCCGGTGGGCGCTGGGCGCAGGCGGTGACGTACTCGCCGACGAGCTGGTTGGCCGAGACGGTGCCGGCGTCGGGCGACTGGCGCCCCGTAGGTGAAGACGATCCAGGATCCAAGATCCTGGATCCGGGCGTCGAGTCCTCGCAGAGGGTTCGACGAACCTTCGGGGAGCCTTCGACGAATGTGGCCTGACCTGCGGTTTTCCCGTCCGCCGAAACCGGTGCTTGGTCCGGGACCGCCGCCCAGGGAGCCCTGGAAGCTCCTGCCGAGGCCGCTGGTGCCGACGGCTCGGGGTGCTGGTCGACGGCCGCCGGAGTGTTCGCCGAGGATTCGGCGAACACTCCGCGAGCACTCGCGCCGTCCTCGCGGGAAGTGCCCGCCGCGTCGGCGAGAGCGGACCGCTGGATGCACGGCCCCTTGCAGACACCGCACCGCTCCGGCTCGCAGTGCGGGCAGGCGGGGAGGCGGCTGAGGGAGGGCTTGTCGATCTTCTGGTGGTTGCGCCAGGTCGGGTAGTGGAAGTACCGGCGGCCGTCACAGCCGGTGTACCGGCAGATCGCTCCGGCGGTGGCGAGCTGCTGGAGGTGGTCCTCGACATCGGCGCGGGTGATCTCCTCGCGAAGCGGCCAGACGAGGCCGTAGACGATCGCCGCGACGTCGCGGTGGCGGCCGTGGTCGTCGGCGTGGTTGGTCATGCCGAGAAAGGTGACCATCGCCGGGATGGAGACCTCGGCGAGCGTCTCGCTCACCCAGGTCTCGGGCTTGACGGAGCGGATGCGTGCCATGTCAGCAGCCCCGACCCGCGTCGTTCGTGCGGACGGCGAGCCGCCCGTCGGCGAGGTAGAGGGTGTGCGGGCGCGTCCAGTCGATGTCCGGGTGGGCCCGGACGATCCACCGGGCGACGACCCTTCTGGCGACCGGGCCCAGACGGACCGGGCGGCCAGCGGCGTCGGTCGCCCGGGCGTACGCGTGAGGCCACTGCGTCGCCGGGTCGGTGAAGTCGACGGTGACGGCGGCGCCCGGGATCATGTCCGCGAGCTTGGCGGCGAGGCGAGGGCCTGCGCCCGTGGGCGGGCAGGCCAGGGTTCCGCTGGGTATGGCGGGCATGCAATACTCCGTGCTTCGTAGGAGCGTGCGCGGCGGTCCTCGTGCGAAGAAGTCCCGCTGCGCGCGTGGTAGCGAATCGACGCCTTCCCGGGCGTCGGCCCGGCGTCCGGAGTTGGTAGCTCCAGGACGCCGGTCTCATTTCAGGGCGTGGACGGCCCGGTCCTTCGGGCCGATCCCTCCCCTTCGTCCGCCGGCCTTCGCGGCGGGAGCAGCACCATAGGGGCAGCGCGGTCCACAGATCCACCCCCTTCCCGAGCGCCGGATACCGCATCCGCGACGACGAGCGCGCTCTCACTCACGGTGACCCCGCCGACGCCGCATCGACCCACCGGCGACCGGAGGCGCGGCAGCCGTCCGGGCTGGGATTGAGCTGAAACTTCATTATGTGATTCCCCATCACGCAGGCCATGGATGATCACGGCGCGAGGTCGAGATTAAGGATCACCCTGGATATCGGTCAATAAATTCCGGCCGTCTACGCGGGTAGGAGTGCCGACTTTTCGGAGACTGAGAAACGATCTTGCTTCTCCCGCCCGACAACGCTCCGCAAGCAGAGTCACCTCGAAAGGCAGGTCACTGACCTTGGCTTCTCACTGTGAGCAAGCAGACGATTTCAATCACTCAGCGTTACGTGACGAATACCACTCGCAATCCGCCACTCGTTCGTACCCCTATATGCGTCGCCGAAGCAGCATTCTTCCGGCAGGTATATTCACTGCCCGAGGCCGCCATCGAAGGCACCTCACCGACAATCAGGCATGCACTATTTAGGGTTGAACAAGATGCGCGCAATAGCCGTGCGGGAGTTCGGCGGCCCCGAGGTACTGGAGCTGACCGACATGCCCGAGCCGGACGGCCGCCCCGGCCACCTTCGACTCCGCACCCGGCTGGCCGGCGTCAACTACGCCGACATCCATCTGCGCGAGGGCACCTACCCGGCTCCCATGCCGGCCCCGTTCATCCCGGGGAACGAGGTCCTGGGCATCGCCCAGGACGGACGCCGTTACGTCGCCCTCGGCCGCGGCGGCGGCTACGCCGAGACGACCGTCGTCCACCGCAGACTCGCCTTCGAAGTACCGGACGCCGTCGCCGACCACGACGCCGTGGCCCTGACCCTCCAGGGCAACACCGCCTGGCATCTGCTCTTCACCGACCTGCGTGTGACGGCCGAGGACACGCTCCTGGTCCCGGCCGCGGCCGGCGGCGTCGGCTCGCTCGCCGTCCAGCTCGCCAAGCACGCCGGTGCGAAGGTCGTCGCCATGGCCTCCAGCGAGGACAAGCGCCGCACCGCCGTCGAGCTGGGCGCGGACGCCACCGTCGACTCCTCCACCACCGACGCCCTCACCGAGCGGATCCTCGACGCCGCGGGCGGCCCCGTCAGCGCCGCCATGGAGATGACCGGCGGCGACGTCTTCCACGCCACCCTCGCCGCGCTCAGCCCGCGCGGCCGGATGTCCGTCTTCGGGGCCGTCACCGGCTCGGAGGGCCTCGTGCCCATCACCAGCCTGCTCGCCGCCTCGAAGGCCGTCAGCGGCTTCTGGCTCCCCAACCTCTATCCCACGCGCACGCACCTCAAGGAGTCGATGGCCGCGCTGTTCGCCGCTGTCGCCGAGGGCTGGCTCAAGCCCCTCAACGGCCCGGCCTACAAGCTCGGTCAGGCCCGCCAGGCTCACCATGACCTCGCGGCCCGTCTCACCGCCGGCAAGGTCGTCCTTGACGTCGACCGCTGACCGGCAACCCACCCTCGCCAATCGCGCACCCGTGCCCGACGGGTTAACGCGAGACGCCGCTCTCGCGCCGCCGCGCGGCGCGACGACTCCCCCGGAGCCGCTCATGCACACCACCACCGCACCCGCGATCGACACCGTGCCCGGGCAGCGCCCGAGCGACGCACCGAGCAAACCGCCGTCCTCCCTCGCCGCCCGCGCGTTCGCCGTGCAACAGGCCTTCACCCGCCTGCCCGGCGACGTGCACCCGCTGCGCGCCATCGCCGGCGCAGCCAGCCTCGACGACGCCACCACCCACCGCATCCTGCAGACCGGCGTCGGCGACGGCGTCTTCGAACAGGTCGGCCGAGGCCGCTACCGCCTCGGCACCGGCACCGCCCGCGCCGGCGTCCAGGCCATGGCCCACTCCCCCGGCGCCGCCTCCACCCACGGCATCCTCGAACGCCTCCACCAGGCCACCGGCGGCCTCGCCCTGCTCTACGTCCTCTCCCCCTTCGGCGGCGCGAAGCGCCTGTGCACCGACTACGCCATCGGCGACACCGACCCGGCCGAGGTCGGCATGACCGCGGAGGACGTCGTCTCCGTCTCCCGCTCCCTGCGCACCGGCGCCTCCGGACGCGTCATCCTCGCCTACCTGCCGCGGACCATCCAGGACCTCGTCCTCGCCGAGGAGATCCCGCCCACCGCCGGCCCGGGCGTCATCCGCGACAACGACGCGCTCACCGCCTCCCTCGACGAGATCCGCCGGCTCGGCTTCGGCGTCGGCCGCCAGGAGTGCATGCCCGGCTGGGACTCCGTCGCCGCCCCGGTCCACTGGCACGACTCCATCATGGGAGCCGTCCTCATGCTCAAGCGCTCCACCGAGATGCCCACCGACCTGCGCCCGCTGATCTTCCACACCCTCAAGGCCGCCGAAAACATCAGCGAACTGACCACCAGCCCGCTCCCGGCCACCCTGTAGCCCGCAGCACGTCAGCAGGCCTTGGCGCTGCCGCCCGTGACCAACATCGGGCGGCAACGCCGAGGACCGTCCGCCGCCTTCGGCATCAGTCCGAGCAACCGAAGCCCATGTATGGGTCCGTCCTGCGATGGTGGCACTTACCGGCGTAATTCGGCAGGATCCGTTCCATGAGGTCTCAGGACAGCGGGCTGTCACCCGCATGGGTTGCGCGGAAGGTCGTCACCTACGACGAACTCCAGGCAGCGGCAGGCTCACTGTGGTGGCTGCAGTCCGATCCCGACCACGGCGGGGCCCGTCGGGTGATGCGTTCGGATCCCGCCGGCAGGGCCTTCCCGGTGACGCCTGCCGACTTCTCGGTCGGTAGTCAGCTGCACGCCTATGGTGGTGGCGGATTCGCCGTGACACAGGACGCGTTGTGGTTCGTCGGCGACGACGGTTCCCTCTTTCGCCAAGCGCACGGGCACGCACCGGACAGGATCGTGCCCGTCCGCGGCTCCGAACAGTACGGCGATCTCGTTCCGGGCCCGGACGGCGGCGTACTTGCCGTTCGCGGCGACGGCACCGCGGACGAGGTCGTCGCGGTCTCTCCGGCCGGCGTCGTCCAGGTACTGGTCCGGTCCTCCGCGTTCCTCGCGTGCCCTCGGCCGGCGGGAGACACCTTGGCCTATCTGGAATGGCCCCGGGATCAGATGCCCTGGGACAGTTGCCGTCTCCTGCTGGGCGACATCCGTTCAGACCTGCTTCGGCCGGGTCGCGCCGTGGCGGGCGGCCCCTCGGAGTCCGTGGTCCAGCCGTCCTGGGGGCCGGACGGAACGTTGTACTTCATGTCCGACCGAACGGGCTGGTGGAACCTGTACCGGCTCCGGGACGGCGAAACGAAGGCCGTTCTACCGATCGACGCCGACTGCACGCCGGCTCCGTGGGAAGGCGGCTACCGGTCGTACGGGTTCGCCCCCGACGGCACCGTGGTGCTGACCGTCCTCGACGGGTTCTCCACCGTACTCGTGGCCGTCGCCCCTGCGGGAAGCGTGCGCCGACTCGGCCCGAACCTGAGCTCCGTGAAGCCCTACATCGCCGTCGACGAAGGCCGGCTCGCCGTGATCGGCTCCACCCCGTCGTCGGCTCCAGGCCTGTGGTCGCTCGACCTCGCAGCCGGAGCGGATGCTCGGGCTCTTCCGGCGGGCGGGGCCACCGAGTCGGCTCCGCCCTGGACGCCCGCCCCGCCGTCCGTCGACTCCGTGCCGGGCCCGGGCGGACCGGTCCGCTTCCTGCTGCACCAACCAACGACGGCGGCGGCTCCGGCGCCGCTCGTCGTCCGGGCGCATCCCGGTCCGACGGACGACGTTCCACTGCGGCTGGACTGGACGACCCAGTTCTTCGTCAGTCACGGCTTCGCCGTCGCCGAGGTCCTCTACCGGGGCAGCACAGGCCAGGGCCGGACGTTCCGCCAAGCGCTGCACGGTCACTGGGGCGAGTACGACGTCGACGACTGCTCGGCGGTGGCCGAGCACCTACGCTCGACCGGCGTGGCGCAGCCCGACGCGATGTTCATCGCCGGCGCCAGCGCCGGAGGGTACACCGCGTTGCAGGCAGCGACTCGCCAAGGACCGTTCGCTGGCGCGACGGCCATCTCGGCGATCATCGACCCCACACAGTGGGAACTGTCCGTGCCCGAGTTCCAGCGGCCCCATGCGGCTGTGCTGCGAGGGCCTGCCGGCGGGGTGGAACCCGAACGGATCCGTTGCCCCGTGCTGGTGATCCACGGGACCGCTGACACCATCACATCCGCCAAGGAAGCCATGCAGTTCGCCCAGGAGCTGGCCGCGCTGGGAGACGGCCACGACAGCGTCCTCCTTGAAGGCGGCGACCACTACCTGTCGGCACCCGCAGACCGGGAGCAGGCGCTCTGCGCCGAACTCGACTTCTACCAGGGCATCATGAGCCGCTCAGCAGTGTGACAGCCACACCGTCGGCTTCCGGCAGCACCGCCCGGGCGAACTCGCGCAGTTCCCGGGCTGGGGCATAGTCGGCATGGGTCTGCAGGTCCGCCAAGACACCGGCCACCCGCTCGATGCACCGACCTGACCCGGTCCTGGCGGCGTAGGCGACGGCGTCCCGGCCGGCCGCGCACGCCTGGTCGACCTCTCCGCTGCGAAGCCAGGTCGCGGCGAGCAGCGCCGCGTCGATCGCGCGGCGGCGAACCCTGTCCTCGCCCACCCCGCTGAGGGCCTCGGCGAGCTGGCTCCTTGCTGCCGGGGCCCGACCGAGGTCATGGAGGCAGTGGGCTACCTCGTCGGCGAGGTAGGCCTGATTGAAGTAGCGGATCCAGGTGGGTTCGTCCTGGTGGTCAGCGGCGTCGAGCAACCTCTCGGCCTGGATGATCAGCTTCGTTGCCTCGCTCTCCCTGCGCAGCCTGGCATTGGCGCGGGCCACAACCGCGGTGATGGCGGCCCGGATCGCCGGGCTCACGGTGGTGCCGACCGCTGCCTGGGCCGAGGCTGCCCATCGCAGGGCGGTCTCCGGCTCTCCGCAGTGCAGCGCGAGGTGCCCGAGGTTCACCGCCACGAGGTAGGCGCTGTACGCCTGGTCGTTGTTCACCGCCGTCAGGGTGAGGGCGCGTCGATAGTACGTCTGGGCCTCGTCAGGGTTACCGGTGTCGACGGCCTGGTATCCGGCTAGCTCGCAAAATCCGGCAGCGAGTCTCGCCCGTCGGCGAACAACAGGCTCGCCCGAGGCCGGACGGCGGAGCAGGGCTTCGAGTTCGTTGTCGATGTAGGAGCTGACCTGCCGCCGGTACTGCCGAGCCCCGTGCGTGTGGTCGAGTTGACGGAACAGATCGAGCATTCCCTCCGCAGCACCAAGGTCGGCCGCGGTCACCGGAAGCGATGCTGGGGCAACACCTCGATCTGAGTTCACGGACAACCAGTCCGTGACCAGGCCGCCCAGCTGTGTCAACGGAGACGGTACGGACGGCGTCTTCGATCTCCCCTGCACAGGATGGTGCACCACCCCCGGGAGGTGCTCGCCGTCCTCTGGTGAGGCTGCTGGCACATCGGCATTCGGACTGCCGGGCAGAAGGGCCGGCAGCTCGGCCGCGGCAACCTTCAACAATCTGGCGAGCTTCGGCATCTGCCATGGCTGCGGCGTCGCCGTGCCTTTCTCCCATCGATGGACTGTGGTGCGGTCGACGTTCATCAGCTCCGCCAGCTGTTCCTGGGTGTAGCCGGCAGCCCTGCGCTGCGCGGCAAGCCGCCCCCGTCGCGTCATCGCGTTCTCCCAGGCTTTCTCGATCCATCAACCGCGCAGGTCATCGGCAGGGTTTCAACATCACTGCCGAGCTCTGCAACAAGTCTGCACTGTCACAACGAGCTTGGCAGGTGTTCCGTATGAGCCCCCGAGAAGTTCGACACCTCGGGGTCGGGCTCACCGCGCAGACCGACTTCCCTCGGCCTGGCGTGATCCGGATGTGCCCGGCGTTCAGCCCGCCAAGCCCAGCAGCTGTCCCGACAAGGAAGCCGATGACCACGATCCTCGTTTCCCCGGCAGGTCCCGCACCCGCTTCCCCGCCCGGCTCGCGCCCTGTCGTCCCCATGCCGGCCCTCAACTCGTACCAGCCGCCGACCGGCAGGCGTGCCACGAGCCCCGAGGCCGGCGATCCGATGGAGTCGCTGGTGTGGGCGCTCTGGCTGGCGGGCTACGTCCTCGCGATCACCCTCTTGGGGATGCTCGTCGACCAGGGGATGAACCACCAGGGCGCCGCGCACGGGCCCGACCCCGCCCGATCCGCGCCCGACGTCGGGGAAGCCTAGCCACGCCACCGGACATGAGAACGACCGTCCCTTCGTCGGCAACGAGATGGCCGGTGCCGTCGACACGAGACGGCTTTCCCCGGTTCTCGTACGAGCGGGCCCTGGTCTACATCGCTGCGGAACTCACATGGTGGACCGGCTCCGACCCCCTCGACGACGCCGGCCCCGGGGAACTGGCCGAGATCTGCGACAACATCCGCATCACCCTGGTTCGTTCGGCCGACGCCGCAATCGCCCGAGAGGCGCTCGCTCTCTGCGAGGAGTGTCTGAGAGCCGCCGACAGACTGCTCGGTAGCGCTCCCGCCGTACGGCTGCTGCACGTACGCCGCGCGTGCTTCGCGTCCGCAGCCGCTCGGCTTCTCTGCCCCACCCGTCCCACGACAGCTCCGCCCCGAGTCATCCGGGGCGAGGTACTCGCATCCACACCGGCGCACGTCCGTCCATGCACAGTCGGCTCTCCTGCCGAACCCGTCACGGACGTACGACGACCGGACTCACTCCGACCTCCGGCTGCGGAGGACTACGAGGAAGACGTATGGAGATGACTGAACTCGACCTGCCGCGACACGCGGTGGTCATCGCCTCCGGTGGGCTGGACAGCACCACCGTCGCCTACTGGCTCGCCGACAGCGGCAGCCGGCTCACGCTGCTCTCCTTCGACTACGGGCAGCGGCACCGGAAGGAACTCCACTTCGCCCGGCGGAGCGCCGGCCTCCTCGCCGCGCACCACGAGATCGTCGACCTGAGCGGACTCGGCCGTCTGCTCTCGGGCTCCGCGCTGACGGACCCGGCGATCGCGGTGCCCGACGGCAACTACACCGCCGAGAGCATGCGCAGCACCGTGGTGCCCAACCGCAACGCGATCATGCTCTCGATCGCCGTGGCCGCGGCGGTCGCCGCGGGGGCGGACGCGGTGGCGTTCGGTGCCCACGCCGGCGACCACGCCGTCTACCCGGACTGCCGCACCGAGTTCTTCGACCTCTTCGCCGAGACCGCGCGGGTGGGCAGCGAGGGGTTGATCTCCGAGGACTTCCGGCTCCTGGCGCCGTTCATCGACCAGACGAAGGCCGACATCGTCGCGGTCGGCCGGCAGGTCGGCGTGCCGTTCGCGGACACCTGGTCCTGCTACCGCGGCGGCGAGTTGCACTGCGGCACCTGCGGGACGTGCACCGAGCGGATCGAGGCGTTCGTGCTCGCCGGGGTCGAGGACCCGACCGAGTACGCCGTCACCGCCACCGGGGCGGCCCGATGAACGGGATCGCCGCGTCCGGCCGGTTCCGGATCGGGAAGTCGTTCCGGTTCGAGGCGGCCCACTTCCTTCCCGGCCTGCCGGAGGGCCACCAGTGCTCGCGGATGCACGGCCACTCCTACGTCGTGGAGTTCGTCCTCACCGCCGATCGGTTGGTGGCGCCGGGGTTCGTCACGGACTTCGGCGATCTCGCCCCGGTGAAGCAGCTGATCGACAGCACGCTCGACCACCGGGTGCTGAACGACGTCCTGCCGGTCGCGCCGACGTCGGAGAACGTCGCCGTCTGGCTGGCCGGATGGTTCGTGGAGCACGTGGAGCCGTCGTTGCCGGGGCGGCTGGCGTCGGTGCGGGTCTCGGAGACCCAGAGCAGCTGGGCCGAGTTCGTGCTGGAGGCGCGGTGAGCCTGTCGGGAGGTGATGCCGCTGCCGGCCAGGGCCTGCTGGTGGCGGAGTGCTTCGGCCCGACCTTCCAGGGCGAGGGGCCGAGCGCCGGGCAGCAGTCCTTGTTCGTTCGGCTCTCGCGGTGCAACCTCCACTGCCCGGGATGCGACACCCCGCAGACCTGGGACTGGTCCCGGTTCAACCCCCGTGAGGTGGCCACGCGACACAGCGTCGAGGACCTGGCGGCGTGGGTGATGGCCCGCACGCCCAGGCTCGTGGTGGTCACCGGTGGCGAGCCGCTGCTCCAGCAGCCGTCGCTCGTCGACCTGGTCCAGTTGCTGTCGGGGCGGCGCGTGGAGGTGGAGACGAACGGCACCGTCGTCCCGCAGCCGGAGCTGATCGAGTCGGTCACGGCGTTCAACGTCTCGCCGAAGCTGAAGGCCTTCGCCGGTCCCCGGGACCGTCGGATCGTCCCGGAGGCGCTGTCGGCGTTCGCGGCCAGCGGCCGGGCCCGGTTCAAGTTCGTCGTCCAGGAGGTCGCCCAGCTCGACGAGGTCGCCTCCCTGGTGGAGACGTTCTCGCTTCCCGAGGTCTGGATCATGCCGGAGGGAACGAGCAGCGAAACGGTCCTCGGCGGGATGCGCGGGCTGGCCGACGAGGTCCTGGACCGGGGCTGGCACCTCACACCGCGGCTGCACACGCTGCTCTGGGAGGACGAGCATGGCCGGTGAGGACAGCAAAGTGCCTGAACGGCGCGGTCGTTCCGACTCCCCGAGGCCGCGCGTGTTGGGTAGCGGCCAAGCAATCGGTGTGGAGGGGAGCGGGATCCTGCATGCCGTCCAGGCAGCACCCACTATAGCCAACTCCCGCCCTCCGCGCGCCCATTCGCTGATGTCCTTCCTCGTCGATCCTCGGCACCTCAAGTCGGCCGCCCGAGCCTGCATGCGTCGGGCCGGATCGCCGGGTGCCGACGGAATGAGCTGGGCGCAGTTCCGGCAGGGCATGGACGGCCGGCTGGAGGTCCTGGCCGAGCAGCTGCGGACCGGCTCCTGGTCTCCCGGTCCGCTGCGCGAGGTGGGGATCACCGCCTACACCGGCAAGACGTTCTCCTCGGTGATCCCGACGGTGGGCGACCGGGTCGTCCAGCGGGCGATGCGAAGCGCGATCGAGCCGGTGCTGGAGCAGCGGGCGTTCGCCGACTGGGTCTCGGGCTACCGGGCCGGGCGGAACCGGATCACCGCGCTGCGCGACTCCGACCGGCACCTTCGGGAGGGGTACCGGTGGGTGGCGGACGTGGACGTGCAGAGGGTGTCGGAGGGATCGAACGCGACCGAAGTCACCGACTGGCTGGCCGAGCACGTGGCGGACGGCTCCTTCCTCCGCCTGTTCGAGCGGGTGTTGGAGGCCCTGCCGTTTCCGCTGGTCCCGGGCACGGCGCTCGCGCCCCTGCTGATCAACCTGCGCTTGTCGCGTGCCGACGCCCGGCTCGCGGGACACCGCACGGTGCGGTTCGCGGACAACTACTGCGTCTTCTGCGACGGCGCCGAGCAGGCCGGCGAGGCCCTCGAAGCCGTCACCAGGGCGTTGGCCCGCTGCGGGCTGCGACCCAACCTCGCCAAGTCGAAGCTCTGGGCCGGCGCGAACGCCGAAGACCTGTTCCTGATCGCCGGATGAAGGGGGAGCAATGACGACGGACCCGGCCGGACGCGCGCTGACCTGGGTGCCCATGCCCGGCGGTGTGTGCCTGTTCGGCGACCGGCAGAGGCCGCTGCGGGTAGCCGACCTGGAGTGGACGGCGACTCCGGTCACGCCCGCTCAGCTCGGCCTCGGCCCGGACCACCGGCCGCTGGTCGGGATGGCCCAGGCACAGGCGGCCCGGATCGCGGCCGACCTGGGCGGCCGGCTACCGCTGTCGAAGGAGTGGGAGTGGGCGGCCTCGGGAGCCGAGCGCCGGCCGTACCCGTGGGGCGACGAGGAACCGGACGAGAGCCTGGCGAATCTGCGCGACGTCTGCGGGCGGCTGACCCCTGTCGACTCGCACCCACGCGGGCGGACGCCGACCGGGCTGTGGGACATGGCGGGCAACTGCTGGGAGTGGACCGCGTCGAAGACGATCGGCGTCGGCTTCGTCATCCGCGGCGGCTCCTACAATTCCCTCCCGCTGTACGCCAGGTGCACGTTCCTGAACGCCGCGCCGGCCGAGTCCTCCTCGGCGGGCATCGGCTTCCGGGTGGTGAGACCCGCGTGATCGGCGACCTCGTGATCGCGGGCTGCTCGCACCGCAAGGCACCGGAGAGCGGCCTCCTGCCGGCCCTGGAGCGGTACGCCGGAGGCATCGCCCCACAGCTGCGGGCCCGCTTCTCCGACCACCCGCACGCCCGCAGCCGCATCCGCTTCCTGTCCGCCGCCTACGGCTTGGTGGGTGCGGACCACCTGATCGCCGCTTACGACCAACGCCTCGAGCCCGACCGGGCCGAAGGTCTGCGTCTGATCGTCAACGGGCAACTTCGACGCGACTTCGCCGCCAACGGCGTCCCGCGGCGGGTGCTGCTGGTCCTCGAACCCGACTACCTGGTCCTGCTCGCCGATCTCCTGGCTCTGCCGGAACGACCGGTTCTGCACTGGATCCCCGACCCTCGCGGCTGGCCCCAGGCCGCCGCCGTGCTCGACGAATGGAGGTGGCCGTGACGCACACCAACCTCGCGGACACGCTCAAGACCCAGCCCAACACCCACCAGTACTTCACGACCGGATTCACCGAGCGCACCGGTCTGGGCTGGCACCAGCCCACCCCTGCGGGAAGCGGCGCCGGCCATGCGCTGTCGGTGGTGATCCCGGCCCGCAACACCGCCTACGCCTTGCCGGCGATGCTGGACGCGCTCGCCGCCCAGCGGCACGCGGCCGACATGGAGGTGATCCTGGTCGACGACGCTTCCACGGACGCGACGTTCGACATCGCCCGCCGGCACCCGGCGGTCGCCACCGCGGTGCGCCTGGCCGAACGGCGCGGCTCGGCCACGGCCCGCAACGTCGGTGCCCGCCTCGCCCAGTCCCCGACCGTCCTGTTCGTCGACGCCGACATGGTGCTGCCCTCGCACGTGTTCGCCGACGTCGTCACCCGTGCCGCGGCCGACACCGTGCTCACCGGGTTCCGGCACAACGTCCCCTACCAGGCATCGCCCTGCGGCAAGCCGATCCTGCCCGACGGCCCGCCGCACCTCACGGCCGACCACCGCGTGACCTGGAAGCCCCCGGTGGGCACGGTCCTGCCGTACTCGGGCATCACGCTCACCGACGAGCTGGACGGACGCCCGCTGGACGCCACCGACGACTTCCAGAAGCTCGGGTACGGGCGGTCGTACTACGACTGGGACCTGCCCAGGATGGTCGTCACCGCGTTGCTCGCCGTTCCGCGTGAGCAACTGCTGGACGTCGGTGGCTTCGACGAGGAGTTCGGGGCGCTGGGCTGGGGCATGGAGGACACCCACCTCGGCGCCGCCATGGTTGCCGCCGGTTGTCTCGTCATCCCGCTGCGGCAGGCCGTCGGCTACCACCTCGACCCCCCGGACGCCGCCGCCCAGTGGCGCACCAAACTCGCCACCTGGCCGGCGACGCTCGCCCGCTACCGCCACCTGCTGGCCCTACCCGCGCCCTCCGGGCGGAGCCGCGCCTTCGCCGCCGCTGCCGACAAGCACCTGACCGACGCCGAGGTGATCACCCGATGATCCGTACGTTCGCCGCCGCCACATTCGGCAGCACCACCGTCGTGCACGACCCGGCGGTCGGCAGCAACCACCTTCCGCCCCAGCCCCTCCCCGCCGGCTGCGTCGCCCTCGACGACCAGCAGGTGGCCGCCTGGCCCCAGCCCGACCTGGCCGACCTGGCGCTCGAATACCCGCTGAGCATGTGCTGGTCCCCGATCGTGCGCTGCAACCTGGACTGCCCACACTGCCTCGACGACAAGAGCGTGGGCGAGTCCACCGCGGCCGAGCGGCGCGTCCTCGCCGGCCACATCGCCGCATCAGGCGTCCTGGGCGTCGACATTTCCGGCGGAGAGCCCCTTCTGCTGCGCGACCTGCCCGACCTCGCCCGTGCGATCCGACGTCAGGGCACCAGCGTGGTCAGCTGCACCACCAACGGCTGGCACCTCGCCCGCCGCGCCGGGGAACTCGCCGACGCCCTCGACGCGATCCGGGTCTCCCTCGACGGCGCCACCGAGGCCACACACGACAGGTGGCGCGGCGAGGACAGCCACCGCCGGGCCCTCACGGGCATCCGCGCGGCCGTGGACGAAGGCCTGTTCGTCCAGCTCCAGATGGTCCTCATGCAGTCCAACATGCACGAGGCCCAGAAGCTGCTGGACCTCGCCGCCCGGCTCGGCGCCGGCGGGGTGACCTTCCTCCAGGTACTCCCCATCGGCTCCGGCGCCGCGCTCGCCGCCGAGCAGATGCTCACCGACGGGCAGGCCCAGGAGGCCGTCGCTCCGCTCACCGTCCCCGACGGTGTGCGGGTCCGCCTGCGCACCCGGCGCAGCGCGGGCGGCTTCACCGTCCTGCGCGCCGACGGCTACGCCTGGCGCAACGCCCGGGGCGCCACCGGCATCTCCGCGTTCGTCCCCGTCACTGGCCCGGCCGACCTGCGTCTGCCTGCCTCTGGGAGCACCTCATGACCGACACCCCCTACGCCGCGAGGCGGGTCTTCGTCCAGCGCGTCCCGTTCGCGCCCACGCGCTACCAGTGCTTCGACGCGGCCCGGCTGATCGCCGAGTCCGTCGTCGGGGCGGAGCCGGAGGTCTCCTGCGTGATCGGCATCGCCTCCGGTGGAATCGAACCGGCCCGCCTCATGGCCAACTACCTGAAGGTGCCCTTCCACTCCGTCCGCGCCAAGCACAACAAGGGCGACGCACTGTGGCAGCAGGCCACCGGCAACGTCGAGGTCCTGGTCGACGGCACCCTGCCCGACCGCTTCGCCGGGACGGTGCTCCTGGTCGACGACATCGCCGGCACCGGGGCGACGTTCTCCGCCGTCACCGCCGCGCTGAGCCGCCGCCTCGACGGCGGTTCCGCGATCATGTCGGCGGCGCTGTTCCGCAACCGGGGCTGCCCGCAACCGCCGGACCGTTGGGCCTGGACCGTTGACGACTGGGTGGTCTTCCCCTGGGAGACGCCGCACCGCGGACCGACGCAGCCGCTTCCGCCGTTGCGGCGGGTGAGGACCCGATGATCACCCGCACCTCCTCCCGCGGCGTCCTGCTGGTTCTCGTCTCCTGGACCCCTGCCGCCCCTGCCGGGATCGAACGCGCGACGGCTGCCCTGGCTGTCGGCCTCGCCCGAAACGGCCACCGGCCCGTCATCGCCACCGCCGCACCCCAGCCCGCCCGCTCGGGGCTTCCCGGCGTCGCCATCGCCCGGCTACGGCTCGACGACGTCCGCTTCCCGTGCGACGACGAGGTGTTGCGCCGCGCCGTCACCCACCAGGACGCCGCGCTGACCTCTCAGATCCGGGACCTGATCACCGAACACCGCATCGACACTGTCCTGTTCACCGACGCGCTGTGGGGGCTCGGCCGTTTGCGCGGCGACATCCCCGGCCACGTGCGCCGAGCACTCGCCGCCCACGTTCGACCGCACGCCCTCGACGCGGGTCCGGCACTCGCCCGCGCCACCCGCGTCCTCGTGCCCTCCTCGGTCGTCCGCGACGAGCTGGTGGACTGGGGACCGCGAAACCTCCGTGTCGTGCCCAACGCCCTCCTCACCGACGCCTCGGTGGCGCTACCGCCGCCGTCCCGCCGCGAGCAGCTGCGCCGCAGCGGCCCGATGCGCGTGCTCGCACGGCTCGGACCGGAGAAGGGCGTGCTCGACCTGTTGGAAGCCGCCGCCGGCTGGGACCGGCCGGTCGAGGTAGCCCTCGCCGAAGCCGGGTTCGAGGTCGGGGAAGGCTCGCAGTCCGAGCTCCTCGACCGCTGCCGCCAGGCGGCGGCCCGGACGCCGGGCGTCCACCTGCACGGGGCGCTGGCCTGGGACGAGGTGCTCCCCTGGCTCGCCGGGGCAGCCGTGGTGATCGTCCCCAGCCACAAGGAGACCTTCGGTCTGGTGGCACTGGAGGCGATGAGCGTCGGCACTCCGGTCGTCGCCTACCGTGTCGGCAACCTGCCGGCCCTGATCGGCCCGACAGGCCACGGCGACCACCTGCTCGTCGACCACGACGAGGGTCCGGCCGCCCTCCACAAGGCGGCACAAAACCTGCTGGAAGATGACATACTGTACGCCGCGACTACACAGACCGTGTATCGGCGGGCGGCCGCGTTCGAGCCCCGCCGAATCGCTGACTTCTTCCTGGAGGCGGTGTCGTGATGCCCGAAACCCCAACAGCCCCTGCGCCGTTGCTGCTCGTCGACGGCTTCAACCTTCTGTGGGCCGGGACCTTCGGGTTCCCCGCGCCGATCTTCTCCCGCGACAAGTCCCGCGAGTTGACCGGGCTGTTCGCGTTCTTCGCCCTGTTGCGGGCCGCGATCCGCGACGACATCGATGTCGCGGAGCCCGAGGTCCTGGTCGTCTTCGACGGCGAGCACGGCTCCGCCGAGCGCGCGGCCACCGACCAGGAGTACAAGGCGAACCGGGAGGCGACACCGGAGGCGCTCAAGCCGCTGCAGTTTCTCGCCCCGGTGAAGGACGGGCTGGACGCACACGGGATCCGGTGGGTCGAGGTCGACGACGCCGAAGCCGACGACGTCATCGCCACCCTTGCCACCCGGGCCGCAGCCTCGCGTCCGGTCCTGATCATGTCCCGGGACATGGACTACTACCAGCTCCTCGACGAACGCGTGCGCATCCTCAACCGCTCCCGGAAGTCGTCCCAGCGGATCATCACCGCCGGCGAGGTCATCACCCGGTTCGGCGTCACCCCCGACCAGTGGCCGGCCTTCCGCGCCCTGACCGGGGACAAGTCCGACAACATCCCCGGCGTGCGGGGCGTCGGCCCGAAGGTCGCCGCCACCCTGCTGCGCGACGGCATGCGGCTGAGCGACCTGCCCGGGTCCGGGCGGCTGACCGGCGCCAAGGGCGCGGCGATCACCACCGCCTGGGCCGACGTCCTGCGCTGGGAGTCGATGATCACGGTGCGCCGCGACCTGGACGTGCCCGTTGTCCTCAGCGCCCTGGCGAGCCCCCAGCTACCGAGGCCCGCCGACGTCGTCGAGAAGCTGGGGCTGTGGTGACCGGTGCGCTGCCGGGCTCGGTCCTGGCCGTCTTCGCGCACCCCGACGACGCCGAGCTGTGGGCCGGCGCCACGCTCGCGCTCCACGCGAGGTGCTCCCCCGTCACCATCGCCGTCCCGCACCGCGACGACGTCCGCGACGCCGAGGCCCGTAAGGGCGCCGCAGTCCTCGGCGCCGAGCTGCACCAGGTGCCCCGGCTCAACCATGCGCTGCTGCAGCAACTGCTGCTGGAGAAGCGCCCGGAAATCGTCATTACCCACCCGCTCGTCGACGTCCATCCCGAGCACCGGGCCGTCGCCACCACCGTGCTCGCGGCCGTCCCCGAGCCCCGGATCGCCACCGGCCGCCCGAGCCGCTTCTACACCTGCGACGCCTACAACTCGCTCACCCTCGACGGACCGGTGCGCGCCGACGTGATCGTGGACGCCACCGCGACCTTCGCCACCAAGATGGCCGCCCTGCACGAGCACGCGAGCCAGCCCGTCGAGCAGCACTTCGGCCCGATGGCCGAGACCCTCGGCCGGCTCTGGGGCGCCCGGATCGGCACCCGGTACGCGGAGGCGTTCACCGCAGTCCCGGTCCTCGGCTGCCTGCCCGGCGCCGCCCACCTCTGAATCGCCACACTCCGCCGTCAACTCACCCCCGAGGGATGACCATGACGTCCATACCCATGCACGCCCAGCGCCGGTCCGTCGACCGCCCCCGCGTCGAGGAGCTGACCCGCCAGCTGCTGCTCGCTCTCGGCGAGGACCCCGACCGCGACGGCCTCAAGGACACGCCTCGCCGCTTCGCCGACTGGTGGGGCGAGTTCCTCGACCACGACCCCGGCAAGCTCACCACCACCTTCGCCCAGGAGGGCCAGTACGGCGACTTCGTCCTGCTGGGCGGCATCGAGGCGTGGAGCGTCTGCGAGCACCACCTGCTCCCCTTCCGCCTCGATGTCTCCATCGCCTACGTCCCGGACACCACCGTCCTCGGCCTGTCAAAGCTGGTCCGGCACCTGGAGGCCCACACCCACGCCCTCCAGCTCCAGGAACGCATCACCCGCGACGTTGCCCACGACCTCGCCAAGGCCGCCGGCAGCGACGATGTCGCCGTCTTCACGGTGGGCGAGCACCTGTGCATGAGCATGCGCGGCGTCAGGGCCACCGCGGTCCGCACCACGACCATGTGCCGGCTCGGCCGCACCGAGAGCGACCCCGACCTGGCCGCCCGGATCGAACGCCTCGCGCTCGCCAGCCGCACGTAGTGACCACCCGGGCTGAGCCGGGCGACGTCCCACCCGGGCCAGACCACCGACCCGGCTTCCGCCCGGCTCCCCGGTTCCATCCGAGGCCCCAACGAAGGACACCAGAGTGGCTACCGCCCTACCCGTGCCCTACACGAAGACCCCTGCCGAGCGGGCGGCCCGCCTGCAACGTCTCCTCGTCACGCATCCGTTGGGCCAGGCGCCCAGTAGCCAGGTCATCACCTACACGGAAGCAGACCTCGCCCGCTTGTGGACGGGAACGCCGCCGCTCAGACCGCTCATCATCACCATCATCGGTCACGGCCGAAACGAACGCCTCCCTCTCCTGTTCGATGCGGTCGGCACGGCCGCCCGCGCTTTGGAGCCAGGTGCGCAGCCCGCCCTGGTCGTCTGCAGCAGCCCAGACAGCAGGACCGATGACGCCTGCCGCACCCTGTCCCTCGCCGCAAGGTCCGGCATCCATGACTCCGTCTTCCACGCGGACCGAGTCCCTGACGACGAGCTGTCCGCGCTCTTGGCGTCGGCGGACGCCTACCTCAGCACCGCCCGGCACACCGACGCCTTCCTCTGGAAGGCCATGGCGTGCGGGACCCCTCCGATTGTTCTCTCCGACGCCGATGCCGAGCAGGTGATCGTTCAGGGCGGGTACGACGCCAACGGGTGGGTCAGCGACCCGTACGCCGACGACCTGGCCGCCACCCTGGTCCAGGTCTGCCTCCACCCCGCCGAGCGACTGCGACGAGGGGCCGCCGCTGCGGCACGAGCACGCGCCCACAAAGCCGGCTCCTGATCCCGCCGCCGGCCGACGAACACGGCCAGCAATTGCGCATCGGCCAACCCAGCCCGGGCTCGACGGCCCCTAACTCCTACCGCAGGACTGCCATGACCTCCGCCCTCACCACTCCTCGGTCCTTCGCGGGCTTGACCCTGTGGCCAGAGCAGGAAGAGGCGGTGGACAACGCCTGCCGGATGCTCGCCGAAACCCCACGAGTCGTCATCCTGATGGCCTGCGGATCCGGGAAGACCGTGACCGCCGGCGCCATCGCGCAGGAGGTGGTCGACCCCAGCACCGGCAGTGTGCTGATCGCCGTACCCACCCTGGACCTCGTCGCCCAGACCCTCGCCCAGTGGCTATCGGCCTTCGGCCCCGACGCCCTCGGCGAGGTCCTCGCGATCTGCTCCGAACCACGCGTGCTCGACCGCTTCAACCACGACACCAACGGTGCCCGTGCCCGTGTCCTCAGCGACCCTCAGGAACTCGCAAGCCAGATCACAGCAGGTCAGCGGATCACCGCCGTCTGCACCTACCAGAGCCTGCACGCCGTGATCGCCGCCCACCAGGCCGGGTCCGCTGCCTGGGACCTCGTCATCGCCGACGAACTCCACCGGGCGGACGGCAACAGCTGGGCGCAGATCCACGACGACGGGCTCGTGCCGGCCCGGCGCCGCCTGTCCATGACCGCCACGCTCCGGGACCTCGTCGGCAACGACGGCATCCTGGTCCGGCGCGACCGCTTCGGTCCCATCGCCCACCGCCTGTCCGTCAGCGAGGCGATCGAGCGGAACCGGCTCGCAGACTACGAACTGGTCATCGCCGACGCCGCCGACCGTGCTGTCACCGACCACGTGCAGCAGGGCACCTTCCTGACCGTGGGCCCCATGCACGTAGAAGCCGGCGTGCTGGCGAAGGCCGTCTCGGTCCTGCGCGCGGCGGCGGAACGCGGTACCTGCCGCATGATCACCTACCACTCGACGGTAGCGTCCGCCCGCGCCTTCGCCCAAGTCCTCCAGCACGCGATGGAGTACCTGCCACCCGAACACCGGCCGCGCTCGTTGTGGACCGGGCACGTCAACGGGCGGCAGGACCGCTCCGTCCGCCAACGCCTCCTCGACCGCTTCCGCACCAGCACAGAAGGCCTGGCGGTCCTCACCAACAGCCGGCTCCTGATCGAAGGCTTCGACGCCCCGGACACCGACGCCGTCGCCATCGTCGACCCACGCCGTTCAAAGATCGAGATCACCCAGATCGCCGGCCGGGCACTGCGCCGAGGCGACCGGAGCCGGCGCAAGGTCGCAGCCATCATCGTCCCGGCCATCGCCGCCAACGACGCGGCCGAGCGCAAGGACAGCGGCTTCGACGCCGTCGTCGCCACCATCGAGGCCATGGCGGCACTGGACGAACGGCTCCACCTCCACCTCACCCGCGTGCGACGCCCCCAGGACCGCACCGCCCGCCCGGCGCCCTCGTCTCTGCTGCCGGCGTGGATCTCGTTCAGCGGGACCGACATCCCCACCGGCTTCGTCGAGGCGATCACCACCCGGACGATCCTGTCCACCGCATCGCGCAGGGAGCGCCACTTGGAGGACCTGCGGATCTTCCGTGCCAGGACCGGCCACCTACGCGTTGAGCGGGACTGGATCGGCCCCAGCGGAGAGAAGACCGGGGTGTGGCTGAACAACGCCCGGCACCGGCACCGCCAGGGGTCCCTTCCCGCCGCCGTCACGCGTCAGCTCGAAGAGCTGGGCGCGGTCTGGGATGCACGGGACGCCGAGTGGGAGCAACTTGTCCAGGACCTCACCGACTACAAGGCCGCGAACGGCGACCTCCTGGTGCCGGCCACCTACATCACCCCCGTCGGCCAGCGGCCCCTCGGTTCCCAGGTCCGCGGCAGACGCGTCCGATTCGACTCCCTCAACGCGGACCAGCGCCGGAAGCTGACCGACCTCGGATTCGTGGCCGACGTCGCAGAGGCGCGGTTCCGGAACAACGTCAAGTTGCTGAAGGACTTCGCCGCACAGGCCGGCCACGCGCGTGTTCCGGTGTCCGGGAAGGGTGGTGAACACGACCGGCTCGGGAACTGGTTGAAGAACTGCCGAAAGAAGGCCCGCGAGGGCTCGCTCGCCCAGTGGCAGCATGCCGAACTCGCGGCGTGCGGAGTCGATCTTCCCCCGCAACCCGACAGCGTGCCAGATGGCTCCGCGCCCCAGGCCCCTGAATCCCGCCAGCCATGACATCCGCACACCGCGTAGAGGGACCCCCGCGCTGTGCCGCCCCCAAAGCCATGAAGTCACCGAATTCGCCGTCGCTCAATGCCTCGGCTACGAACCGGACGAAGGCATCCACTTGGCGTCCACCTGCCTGCCGGAGGTCGACACCTGATGCATGGTAAGCAAATCGATTTGGCCGTTTTCGTTAGGCCCAGGATCACTGGTCGGCCTCGCGCCATCGGCATCTGGACAGCGTTCGCCTGCCGCCAGGAAAAGAAGAGTTGACTCTCCACCAGGCACTCTAGGCTCATGGGCTCCAGGACCCCGTCTCACCGGCTCGCCCGCGGGCCGGATTCGCAGTTCAGCGCGTTCCAAACGATGATTCCCGACCACGTGAGGTTGATCGATGCCCGAGAAAGTCACCAAGGAGAAGGTGCTCGTCTACGTCGTCCGCGACGGGCGGCTGCTGGTGTTCCGGCACGCCGACTACAGCTACGAGGAGGTCGGCATCCAGGTCCCGGCCGGCAGCATCCGGCCGGGCGAGACCCCGGAGGCCGCCGCACTGCGGGAGGCCCGGGAGGAGACCGGCCTGCACGACTTCAAGATCGTGCGCAAGCTCGGCGAGACCGAGTATGACATCAGCCCGTACCGGTTCGAGATCCAGCACCGCCACGTCTTCCACCTGGAGCCCACCGAGCCCACCCCGGAGCGGTGGACGAGCCAGGAGGACCACGACGGCGAGCAGGAGCCCACCCGCTTCGAGTGCTTCTGGATCCCGCTGGAGGCCGCGCACATCCTCCAGTCCGGCCAGGGCGCCCTCCTCGGACGCCTGTCCGACTAACGGCAGCAAGGAAGGCAGCCGATGCGCCCACCGTGATCACGGCCGGACCGACAGGTGTTCGACCCATCATTCACTGATTACCCGTCAGAAAAGTCAGCAAGAGGTCAGCATCGATACGAGCAGACCTTGCCGCAGACACCCAAACTTGAGAATTAAGAGGCCACCCACATCGCATCCCGAGGGCAGCCGATCCGGGGAGTGACCGCCCGTCGCCGGGGGTCGGAGAACGTCCGCCCAACCCCGTCGACAGCGACAGCCGAGCACGCCCCCATGGCATCATTCTCGCAGGTCAGCGCACCCTCCCACGGGCCCTCAGGGGGATTTCGGGAAGCTCCGGGGCCCTCAGTCGGGCACCGTCGTAGCCGTGGACCTCGCCGAAACGAATTCCCTTCTCCCAGTCGTTTCGTGCCTGTACGATCTCGTCACCGGATCGGCCGATGAAGTTCCACCACATGACGAGTTTCTCGGCGAAGGGTTCGCCGCCGAGGAGGAGGAAGGTGGCGTCGGTGGTGGCGTGGAGGGGGAGGGTGCGGCGGCCGGTGCCGAGGTAGAGCATGGCGCCGGGGTCGAGGCGGACGGTGTCGACGTCGACGGTGCCGGACATGGTGAGGACGGCGTACTCGAAGTCGGGGTCCAGCGGCAGGCGCAGGTCGGTGCCGGCGGTGAGGGTGAGGTCGGCGCCGACGAGGGGGGTGTGGGTGGTGCCCGGGGAGGTGGCGCCGTCGAGGGTGCCGAGGATGACGGTGGCGGACAGGCCCGGGGCGGTGACCGTGGGCAGGTCGGGGTGGTGTTCGAAGGCGGGTTCGCGGTGGCGGTGGGCGTCGGGCAGGGCGACCCAGAGCTGGGCGCCGTGCAGGTAGCGGGCGTGCGGGCGCGGGGACTCCTCGGAGTGGGAGATCGCCCGCCCGGAGGTCATCAGGCCCAGCTCGCGCGGGCGCACCGTCTGCAGGCTGCCCAGGCTGTCGCGGTGCAGCACCTCGCCGGCGTGCAGCCAGCTCACCGTCTGCAGGCCCATGTGCGGGTGCGGAGGCACCTGCATGCCCGGCTCGTCCGCGATGTCGTCCGGACCGTAGTGGTCCACGAAGCACCACGCCCCCACCATCCGCCGGCCCAGGTTCGGCAGGAGACGGCGCACGACGGTGCTCTCGCCGAGCGGCACCCGGCGGGCGGTCAGCAGGTCGCGGACCGGTCCGGTGCCGGGCTCGCCGCCGCAGGTGGTCGCGGCGGGCTTGACGTCGAGGTTGCTCATGGGGCGGTCACCGCCGTGTGCGTCGGGCCGGTGAGGGGTGGCAGGGCCCGCCCCTCCCCGGCCGGAGGGGTCGTCGCAACGATCCTCCTCCAGGGCCCGGCGATCCTCCAGCCGGGACCGCCCGGCCGGGCCCCCTCGGCCTCAGTGCGCGCAGGCCCAGTCGGCACCGGCGCTCGCGCCCTCGGCGAGCGTGCGCAGCTTGGCGACCGCCTCCGCCGGGTCCTCGGCGCCGTACACCGCCGAGCCGGCGACGAAGACGTCCGCGCCGGCCTCGGCGCAGCGCTCGATGGTGCTCGCCGACACACCGCCGTCGACCTGGAGCCACAGCTCCAGCCCGTGCTTGGCGATCAGCTGCCTGGTCCGGCGGATCTTCGGCAGCATGATGTCCAGGAACGCCTGGCCGCCGAAGCCCGGCTCGACGGTCATGATCAGCAGCATGTCCAGCTCGGGCAGCAGGTCCTCGTAGGGCTCGATCGGCGTGGCCGGCTTGAGCGCCATCGACGCGCGGGCGCCCTTGGCCCGGATCTCGCGGGCGAGCCGGACGGGCGCGGCGGCGGCCTCGACGTGGAAGGTCACCGAGCCGGCGCCCGCCTCCACGTACTGGGGGGCCCAGCGGTCCGGGTCCTCGATCATGAGGTGGCAGTCGAGCGGGATGTCGGTGGCCCGGGCCAGCGACTCGACGACCGGGACGCCGAGGGTCAGGTTGGGCACGAAGTGGTTGTCCATCACGTCGACGTGCAGCCAGTCCGAGCCCCGCACGGCCTCGGCCTCCTGGGCGAGCCGGGCGAAGTCCGCGGACAGGATGCTGGGATTGATCTGCGCCATGGGGCCTGTTACCTCTTCTGCCTTCTTGCCAACGTACCGACGTACCGACATACCGACGTGCCAACGTACCGAGGGATCGGGTGTGCGCGGGGGCGCACCCCGGCCATCATCTCGTGCGCCGCCGGCCACGTGTCACCACCGAGACCTCCGCGTGACTGTCATCACACCCCGAGCAGGGTTATCGTGGCCGCCGCCGTGGTCATCAGCCTCTACGAGAACACTCGTACGGCGCGCCAGTCCCTCCCCGAGGAAGGTTCCCCTTTGGCCGATCTCGTCCATCCCGCCCGGGCCCTGTGGTGGCTCTTCGAGCCGGTGCACGCCGTCACCTACTTCACCCCGGAGGGCCTCGGCGCCTTCGAGGACGTGGGCCTGCGCGGGGTCGCGCGCAGCTACTTCGCCGGCCGCGCCGCCCCGCTCGGCCCGGTGGACGCGCCGCCCGTGATCGCCGCCTTCTTCAACTTCGCGCCCGCCCCGATCGAGCGCGCCCTGCCGGCGATCTGGAAGCTCGCCGACCCGGACACGGCGCTCGCCGCCAGGGCCGCCGGCGCCTCGGCGGCCCTGGCGCGGCTGCTGGAGCACGTCGACCGGGCGCAGATCGAGCTGGCGACCGACCTCCTGGAGGACGCCGTCACCCGGCTGGACTGCGCCGGGCGGGTGCTGGCCGCCGCCAACGCCGCCCTCCCCCGCCCGTCCGACCTGCACGGCCGGCTCTGGCAGGCCGCCACCGTGATGCGCGAGCACCGCGGCGACGGCCACATCGCAGCCCTGGTCTCGGCGGGGCTGGACGGCTGCGAGGCGCTGGTCGTGCGCTGCGCCCTGGACGTGCGGCGCGAGGCGCTGCAGCCGTTCCGCGGCTGGACGGACGAGGAGTGGGACGCGGCCGCCGCACGGCTGACCGAACGCGGCTGGCTCACCGAGCGCGGCACCATCACCGAGTGCGGCCGGATGCGCCACCAGTCCCTGGAGGCGGCGACCGACCTCGCCGCCGCCCGGGTCTGGGAGGACCACCCCCGCGCCGAGCTCGACCGGCTCGCCGCCGCCCTCAAGCCGATCTCGGCGCTCTGTCGCACGGCCCTGCCGCCGATCAACCCGATCGGGCTCCCGGCGACCACCACCGCCTGACGTTCCCGGCCGGTCACCGTCCCCGCCCGTCCGGTGGCGGGGACGGTGACCGGCCGGCTACTCGGCCGCCGCCGGCCCCGGCGCCCGCCCCGCCGCGTCCGAGCGGAAGGCGAACCGCTGCGCGGCGCTCCGCCCGCGGCTCTCCACCGGCAGCACCCCGGCCGCGCCCGCGAGCCCGAACGGCGGCATGTCGAAGTACACGCTCTCGTACGACCCCTCCGGTACGACGTACGTCTCGTGCCAGAGGCCGACCCGCCCGCGCAGCCGGCCCTCCTTGAGCTTCCTGTTGGCGATCTTCCACACCCGGTGGTGGAAGGCGTCCGGAGCGCTCGCGTACCGGTACAACTTCTCCTTGGACTCCCAGTACTGGACGACGTAGTAGGTGCGCGGCGAGGCGGTCAGCAGGACCTTGCCGCGCAGGCCGCGCTCCGGTTCCTTCGCCAGGTCGCGCAGCATCCGGAACATCGCCAGCATCACCGGCACCCACTGGTGGACGGCCCAGAACCGGTTGATCCGCATCCCGATGAGCAGGACGACGGTGTCCCCGGTGGCGGCCGCGGTGGTGAAGCCCGGAGTCGGTTTCGCGAACACGTCTGCCCCCAGCCTGTCGGCGCTTCCGGCCCTCCCGCCACTTTGGCTACTCGCGGGTAGAGGCCGATGTGAGCGGTGATTACACCAGCGCGGACAGAACCGGTCAAGCTTTCGCGCAGGCGAAGTCACCTTCGCTCAAGACGTGTTGGCGAAGCCCCGGGAGTGCCGGTCGAGCAGCACCCCGACCCTCAGGTCGCGCAGCGGCCGGCGCCGCCCCAGTCATCGGCCTCAGGCCGACCCCTGCACCGATCCCTGGGCCGGGGCGCCCCACCACCGGGTCAACGCGGCGTCCAACTCCTGCTGGTCGTCGCCGGTCCAGGCCACATGGCCGTCCGGCCGCAGCAGCAGCGCGGGCGCGTCCACCTCCGCGCCCTCACCGTCCACGTGGTCGACGCGGTCCGCCCAGCCGTCGAGGGAGAGCCGTCCGCCGGTGCGGTCGAGAAGCAACCCGCGGCCGCCGTGCATCAGTTGGTACAGCCTGCGGTCCTCCGAGAGCCGGACGTCCCGCAGCCGCCGGCCGACGAGTTCGACATCCCCGCCGCGCCCGACGCCGCTCGCGCCACCGAGGTCGTAGCGCAGGTCGACGGCGGTGATCATCCCGGTCACGTAGCGGTTGACCTCCTCGATCTCCATCAGCCGCGTGAATAGCCCCCGCAGCGCGGTCGGCCCCGACGCGCTGCCGAGCAGGGTCATCTGCGCGCGGGTGTTGCTCAGCACGCGGGCCCCGACCGGGTGGCGTTCGATGTGGTAGCTGTCCAGCAGCCCCTCCGGCGCCCAGCCGGTGACCTCGGCGGCGAGCTTCCAGCCGAGGTTGAACGCGTCCTGCACACCGAGGTTGAGGCCCTGCCCGCCGGTCGGCGGGTGGATGTGCGCGGCGTCGCCGGCCAGCAGCACCCGGCCGACCCGGTAGCGCTCGGCCTGCCGGGTGGCGTCGCCGAACCGGGAGAGCCAGTGCGCCGTGTGGGCGCCGAAGTCGGTGCCCGCGACGGCGCGCAGCCGCGCCTTGAACTCCTCCAGCGTCGGCGGCGTCGCCCGGTCCTCGGCGACGCCGGCCGCCGGTACGATCACCCGCGCGACCCCCGGCCGGCCGTCCACGTCGGGAGCCACGCCGAACCGCAGCTCGGTGCGGCGCACCCGCTCCACCACGGCGGCCACCTCCGCCGGGTCCGCGGACAGTTCCAGGTCGCCGATCAGCGTCTCGACCGTGGCGGGCTCACCGGGGAAGCCCACGCCGAGCGCCTTGCGCACCGTGCTGCGCCCGCCGTCGCAGCCGACGACGTAGCGCGAGCGCAGCCGCGTGCCGTCTGCCAGTTCGACGCTCACACCCTCCGCGTCCTGACCCAGGCCGGTGACCTCGTACCCGCGCCTGATCCCGGCCCCGAGTTCGAGGGCGCGCTCCTCCAGCAGCCGCTCGGTGACCGCCTGCGGGGTGGCCAGCCCGTACGGGTGGGCGGTGTCCAGACTGTCCGGCCAGGGCGCCATGACGCCACCGAACAGCCCGCCCACCCGGAACTTCTCGCTCACCGCGAGGAACCGCTCCAGCAGTCCGCGCTGGTCCATGATCTCCACGCTGCGCGCGTGCAACCCGCGCCCGCGCGACTCCCCGCCCCGCTCCGCCCGCCGTTCCAGCACGACCACACCGACCCCGTGCAGCCGCAGCTCGCACGCCAGCATCAGCCCGGTCGGCCCGCCACCGACCACGATCACATCCAGGATCACATCCGGCACCGAAGGCCCCGTTCCGTCGTTCCCACGCATCCGCCGACCGGGACAGAACATCATGGACTCCGCAAATCCCACCGAATCCCGCCGTTCCGCCCCATCCCGGCCCAGGGCGACGATTCTGCGCCTCCCCCACCCCCTTGCCGCAAGGCCCCCCGTGCGCTATACGTTGAGAGTGGCGGTGAGTGGACACTCCTCCCGCTCTCGAAATCCTCCCCTTCCGCATCCGGCAGACGTGTGCCCGCTTCTCGTCTCGGCGAGAATCGGGAAGCGGGCACACGTGCGTCCGTCTCCCTCGTCCGCCGCTCCTACCAGGCGTAGTCCTCCGGCGCGGGCTTGTGGCCCGGGAAGAGGGTGTCGAGGCGGGCGAGGACCTCGTCGTCGAGCTTGATGTCCAGGGCGTGGACGGCGGCGTCGAGGTGGGCGGCGGTGCGCGGACCGACGATCGGCGCGGTGACGGCGGGACGCGAGAGCAGCCAGGCCAGGGCCAGGTCGGCGGGGTGCTCGCCGAGCTCGTCGGCGAGGTCCTCGTAGGCCTGGATACGGGACCGGTTGGCCTCCAGGATCTCGCCGGCGTGGGGCATCGCGCCCCGGACGAGACGGCCCTCGCGCTCCTTGCGCAGGGCGCCGCTGAGCACGCCGCTGCGCAGCGGGGACCACGGGAGCAGCCCGAGCCCGTAGTGCTCGACGGCGGGGACGACCTCCAGTTCGACGGCGCGGTCGAGCAGGTTGTAGAGGGACTGCTCGCTGACCAGGCCGAGGAAGTTGCGGCTGCGGGCGGCCTCCTGGGCCCGGGCGATGTGCCAGCCGGCGAAGTTGCTGGAGCCGACGTAAATGATCTTGCCCTGGGCGACCAGGACCTCCATCGCCTGCCAGATCTCCTCCCAGGGCGTGTCCCGGTCGATGTGGTGCATCTGGTAGAGGTCGATGTGGTCGGTGCCGAGGCGGCGCAGACTGGCCTCGACGGCGCGGCGGATGGCGAGGGCGGAGAGCCGGCCCTCGTTCGGCCAGTCCCCCATCGGGGCGTAGGCCTTGGTGGCGAGCACGGTGCGCTCGCGGCGGCCGTCGCCCTTGGCGAGCCAGCGGCCGATGATCTCCTCCGTGTGACCCCTGTGGCCCCCGTTGACGGTTCGGCCGTAACTGTTGGAGGTGTCGAAGAAGTTGATGCCCAGCTCGTGGGCGCTGTCCATGATCAGGTGGGCGTCGGACTCCTCCGTGTGCGGGCCGAAGTTCATGGTGCCCAGGCAGAGTCGGGAGACGGTGAGGCCGGTGCGGCCGAGGTGGGTGAACTCCATGGGGCCACCCTGAGCCGCACCGGCCGTGCTGTCCAGCACATTTCGCCCCGTGGGGCGCGGGTCGCACTGACCCCGGCGGTTTGCCTGCCCGTCAGCGCCCGCGGGTGCCGTGGGTGGCGAACTTCCGTACCGCGAGCGGACCGCAGAGCAGCAGCAGGAGCCCGCACCAGAGCAGGGTGGCCGGAGCCGCGTGCTGCATCGGCCAGGCGGCCGACGGGGCCGACGGGTTGCCGAACAGCTCACGCCCGGCCTGCACGACGGCGCTCATCGGGTTCCAGTCGGCGAGCGCGGCCAGCCAGCCGGGCATGCCGCCGGTGGGCACGAAGGCATTGGTGACCATCGCCAACGGGATGACGGCCACGGCCAGTTGTCCGGCCGCCTCCTCCTTGCCGACGGCCAGGCCGAGCAGCAGGCCGACCCAGGTCATGGTGAACCGGAAGACCAGCAGCAGGCCGAACGCCGCCGCGGCGTCGGCGAGTGAACCGCGGACCCGCCAGCCGACGGTCAGCCCGACCCCCGCCAGCATCGCGAGCACCACCACGCTGACCAGCAGGTCGGCGAGGGTCTGGCCGAGCAGCAGGCCGGTGCGGGAGACCGGCATCGAGCGGAGCCGGTCGGTGACGCCGCGCCCGACGTCGCGGGCGGCGCCGACCATGGTGGGCATGATGCCGTTGACGGCCACCATGGCGAACAGGCCGGGCATCAGGAACTCCCGGTAGCCGCCGCCGACACCGGCCCCGGAGGCACCGGACGTGCCCGCCGCGTCGGGGACGGCAACCGCGCTGCCGAACACGTAGCCGAACACCACCACCATCACCACGGGGACGCCCAGCGAGGCGGCCAGCAGTCCGGGCGAGCGGCGGTAGGCGAGCAGGACCCGGAGCATCGAGGTCCAGGTGTCGCCGATCAGGCGCGCGGGTGCGGACATCAGGCGGCCCTCCCCGCGACATCGGCACCGTCCGGGACACCGTCCGTGCGCCCGGTGAGGGCGAGGAAGACGTCGTCCAGCGAGGGCGTCCGCAGCGCGGCGTCCCGCGCGACCACGCCCACCGCCTCCAACTCCCTGACCAGTCTGGGCAGCAGCACCTCCACCCCGGGTCGGGATACCACCTCGACCGTCCGCTCCTGCTCGTCCACCACGACGTCGCCGGTCCCGGCGAGCGCCGCCAGCACCACAGCGGCCCGGCCGAGTTGCTCGGCGTCGGCGAGGGTGACCGAGACCCGGGTGCCGATGGACGCCTTCAGCCGCTGCGGCGGGCCGGTGGCGATCGCGGCGCCCTGGTCGACGACCACGACGGTGTCGGCCAGCCGGTCGGCCTCCTCCAGGTACTGGGTGGTGAGCAGCACCGTGGTGCCGGTGGCGGCCAACTCCCGCACCGCGTCCCAGGTCTGCCGGCGGCTGCGCGGGTCCAGGCCGGTGGTGGGCTCGTCCAGGAAGAGCACCGGCGGCGCCGTGACCAGACTGGCGACGAGGTCGAGGCGGCGGCGCATGCCTCCGGAGTAGGTGCGGACCGGGCGGTCGGCGGCCTCGGTGAGCCCGAAGCGGTCGAGGAGTTCCCCGGCGCGGGCCCGGGCACCGGCGGCGCCGAGGCGGTGCAGCCGGCCGAACAGGTGCAGGTTGTCGCGCCCGGTGAGGCCCTCGTCGACGGCGGCGTGCTGGCCGGCCAGTCCGATGCTGCGGCGCACGGCGTCGGGGTCGCGCGCCACGTCGTGGCCGGCCACCCGGGCGGTGCCGCGGTCCGGGGCGACCAGGGTGGCGAGGACGCGCACGGCGGTGGTCTTGCCCGCGCCGTTGGGGCCGAGCAGGCCGCAAACGGTGCCGGCTGGGACGGTCAGGTCGAGCCCGCGCAGGGCCCGGGTCGCGCCGAAGCGTTTCTCCACGCCCGCCATCTCGATGGCGGCGACGGCGGCCGAACGGTTCTTCCGGACGGTGTCGGACATGGCTCTGCCCACTCCCCTCACTAGGTACAGCGTACGTAGAAGCATCTGCGAGCGCATCGTACTACGTACGCCGTACGTATCTAAGATGGGAAACCGAGGTGATCAACCAGTGCCGTCGAGCAAGCCCCCGAACAACAGCTCCACTCCCACCCCGCATCCCGGTGAGGCTCCGGAGCTGATCTGGCTGCGCCCCGAGCGCACCGGCCGCGGCCCCCGCCCGGCCCACAGCCGGACCTCGATCGCCGCCGCCGCCATCACCATCGCCGACGCGGAGGGCCTCGACGCGGTCTCCATGCGCCGGGTCGCCGCGGCGCTCGGCGCGGGCACCATGTCGCTCTACAACTACGTGCCGAAGAAGGAGCACCTGCTCGACCTCATGCTCGACGCCGTCGCCGACGAGTACGACTACACCGCCCTCGCCCCGACCGGCGACTGCCGCACCGACCTGCGCCGCCTCGCCCACGAGCAGCTCGCCGTTCTGCGCCGCCACCCCTGGGCCCCCGCCCTGGTGATCGCCCGCCCCGGCCTCGGCCCCAACGCCCTGCGCTACACCGACCACTTCCTCGCCGTCACCGAGCCCAGCGGCCTGGACGGCGCCGCCCGCCTGGAGGCGCTCGCCCTGCTCAACGGCTTCATCTGCCAGTACGCGCAGTACGAGCGCACGGCGGCGGCCGGCGCCAAGTGGCAGGCGGAGCTGGCCGGTTACCTCGGCCGCGCCGCCGCGAGCGGCCAGTACCCGCACCTGGCCGCCGCGTTCGCCACCGCCGCACCCCCGTCCGGGGGGCCCGACGCCGCCTTCGACCGCACGCTCGACCGCGTCATCACCGCCGCCCTGGCGCCGCTGGCACCGTCCTGATCACCGGCTTCACGGGCTTCACGGCGTCAAAATCGTTTCCCCCGGACCCCGGCCTCCCCCTACCGTGACCCGGTCGACGATCGCGCGCTCAGGAAATCAGGAGAAGGACACCGCCATGCAGACCGACCACCACGGCTGGGCCGACGTGGGCTTCGGCGCCGTCGCCGACACCTTCGCGCGCAACTTCTCAGACTTCCCCGAACTCGGCGCCGCCGTCACCGTCCACGCGAGCGGGCGCAAGGTGGTCGAGCTGTGGGGCGGCGTCGCGGACGAACGCACCGGCCGCCCCTGGCAGGCGGACACAGTCGTGCCGGTCTTCTCCTGCGCCAAGGCACTCGTCTCCCTCTCCGCCCACCTGCTCGCCCAGCAGGGCCGCCTCGACCTGGACGCGCCGATCGCCCGCTACTGGCCCGAGTTCGCGCGGAACGGCAAGCAGACGATCACCACCCGCATGGTGCTCGCCCACCGCGCCGGCATCCCCGCCCTCGACGCGCCGCTCACCTTCGCCGAGGTCGCCGCCTGGACGCCGGTCGTCCGCGCCATCGAGGAACAGAAACCGCTCTGGGAGCCGGACACCACCCACGAGTACCACGGCCACGTCTTCGGCTTCGCCATCGGCGAGGTGATCCGCCGCATCACCGGCCTCACCCCGGGGCAGTTCTTCCACCGCACCTTCGCCTCACCCCTCGGCCTGGACGCCTGGATCGGCCTTCCCGCCGCCGAACTCCCCCGCCTGGCCCGCCTCTCCGAGGCCGACGGCCGCCGCCCGATGCCCGGCCCCGAGCACCTGCTCACCCGCATCGTCACGATGAACGGCGCCCTCGTCTTCCCCGGCCTCGACGCCCCGCACGGCTGGAACGACCCCGCCCTGCACGCCGTCGAACTCCCCGGCGCGGGCGCCGTCGCCTCCGCCACCGCCCTCTCCACCCTCCTCGCCGCCACCGTCACCGGCCTCGACGACACCCCACCCCTACTCACCCCCGCCACCCTCGCCGACGCCACCCGCGAACTCACCTCCGGTCCCGGCTACCTGGGCTTCGACGCCGGCGCCCGCTGGTCCGCCGGCTTCCTCCTCCCCTCCCCCGCCTTCCGCCCCATGCTCAGCCCCCACAGCTTCGGCAACGACGGCGCCGGCGGCCAGTTCACCTTCGCCGACCCCCACCACGGCATCGCCTTCGCCTACACCGCCAACCGCATGATCGGCCACGCCGACCCCCGCGCCAACAACCTCATTGACGCCGTCCGCACCTCCCTCGCCGCCTGACCTGCCACCCGACTCGACATCAGATCTGCTGCACGGCCCCGAGGATCTGCATCACGATTCCCTCAGAAGCTCCTTCACCGGCGAAGGCTCCATGCTGAATCCCAGCTTCTCGATGCCTCCGCCGTACACACCGATCGACGCCCAGAACGTACACGTTCCACCGCCGTCCTTGCGCACCGCCTCGACCCGGACGCCCCAACCGGCATCGGGCTCGAACTCCTTCATCCAAGTTCCGTCCAATTCGATCAGCAGATCATCCGGCCTGCACCGACTTCCGCTACAGACACCGGCCGGAAGGGACGACCTGCCGATCTCGCCGCCTTTTCGGAGTTCCAGGAAATACGGCCCGCTGCGCCATGTTCCTTCCGGCTTGGTGCGATCCGCCGTGGCCAGGAGCCACCCAGCCACAGCCAGCACCCCCGTCCCGGCCAGGCCCGCGAGCACCATGCTCGACCACTTCATTCGAACAGCCACTTGCTCTCCCCTCCCCGAACTCGACCACACCCGCAGCCGCCCTGCTCAGTCCCCGCAGGATCTCGCCTTCCCCCAACTACCCGCCCCCGGCACCCGACTCGGCGAACGCACAACGGCCGTGGGGGGGGGGGCGGGCCCCCCCCCCCCCCCCCCCCCCCCCGGCCGCCCCCCCCCCCCCCCCCCCCCCCCCGGGCGGGG
>NZ_JBHVPZ010000031.1:0-35553 GCF_042887135.1 Kitasatospora sp. NPDC057965 | reverse complement strand
GCCGGAGCGCCCCTCCCCCCAACCCCCCCCCCCCCCCCCCCGCCCCCCCGACCCGGCACGGGGGGGGGCCCCGCCCCCCCCCCCGCCCCCACGGCCCAGGGATGAAGTGCCTCAATCCCCCGTCCGTCACCGTCGAGTCAGGTCGTGCGCTCCGGCTGAAGGGTCCAGCGCTGGTTGTCCTGGAGCCCGGGGCAGTCCCAGATTCCCAGGCGGGTGCCCTGATCGGCCGCCCACCCGGGCACTTCGAGGCACTTGCCGCCGGGGCTATCGCCGTTGACGGTACCGGGGATGAACAGGCGGCCGTCAGGTCGCATGCTCCACTTCTGCCCGGCGGCGCCAGTGCAGAGGGAGAAGACGGCCCGCGTCCCGTTGTCCAGGGCGTTGTCACGGCTGGAGAGGCAGAAGCTGCCGCTGCGCACGGTACCGTCGCTCGCGAAGTTGAACCTCTGATTGGGGGTCTGCCAGCAGGAGAAGACACCAAGTTCGGCGCCCTCACGCGCGCCGCCGAGGGCGTCGGCGCAGAGCCAGTCGACCTGGGCGGAATGTATGGAGACGCTGGCGTCCGCGTAGCCGGCGAAGGCCCAGGAGCCGAAGCCGTCTACCCGCCCGGTGGTGCCGGTGCTGCTGGAGTCGGGGAAGATGGCGAGGGCGTTGGTGATGTGATGGTCCAGAGGTCGGCGTAGCCGTCGTTGTTGAGGTCGCCGGCGCCGATGAGCGGGTGGGATGTCGGCCTTGAGCGCGGCGCCGGTGCCCAGCAGCTTCTTCTTGCCGAGGCCGGGGATGAGGTAGCGGTTCGTACAGGCGGATCCGACGAGCCTCCGCCCGACTCCCGCCCGTCTCCGTGCCCCCACCCGCAGGCCGAACGACGCGTCAGCATAGCGGGGCGCGCGGTGTGGGGTTCGCGCCCCCGGGTGGGGTTAGGTGAGGGCGTGGGGGAGGGTGGTGCGGACCCATTGTTCGGGCTCGGAGAGATGCGGAGCGTGACCGGCCTGGGGGTAGACGTGGCGGTCGGGTTTGGGGAGGGAGAGGTCGATCAGGTCGAGGATCTCGCCGTACATCAGTTCGCTGTCGTCGCTCTGGGTGAGGAGGACACGTTCGGTGAAGCGGTTGAGGGCCGTGAGGTCGAGGTCGAGGGCGTCCGGGTCGCGCAGTTCGTCGAGGTAGGTGGGCGCGTTGCGGATGAAGGTGTGGCGGACCGGCGCGGGGAGTTGTTCCCACGCCCCCGGGCCGAGGGCGATGGTGTCGACGTAGCGCTCGGCGCCGGCCGCTGATTCGGCCTGTTCGAGGAGTTCGCGGACGGCCGAGATCCGTTCGGCGAAGGCGACGCCGAGGGGTCGCAGCTCCGGGTCGGCGAGCAGGGTTCCGGTCGCGGGCGGTTCGTGGACGGCCAGGCCGCGCAGCAGGTCGGGCCGGGCGGCGGCGAGGCGGAGGGCGATCAGGCCGCCGTAGGAGTCGCCGCAGACATAGGCCGGCGCGAGGCCCAGGCCGACGATCAGACCGGCCAGGTCGGCGGCGTCCTCGTACACGGAACCCTGGGTGAGCAGGTCGTCGCTGCGGCTGTGCCCGCGCCGGTCGTAGGCGACGGCGGTGGTCTCCTCGGCGAGCCCCGGCAGCACACGCGCCCAGCTGTCGGCGTCCGTCCAGGACCCGTGCACCAGCACCAGCCCCGGCCCCGCGCCCCGGGTCTCGTAGTACAACGACACCCCGTTCACCCTGATCTCGGCCATCGCGAGCCTCCCGACCTCGGTCGTGCACCGACAACGCCCCACCCACCAGCCTGACACACCCCTGCCACACCGGTCGGATGAGCGGATGGAAGCATCGGGGCAGTTACGGAGGGCAGCGACCCGGCGGACTGGCGTCGGTGTCGAGCAGCACGCGGACCCACACCCGCTTGCCGGTTCCACGGCGGACGATGACACCGACGTCGAGGGCGAGTTGGCGGACGAGTTCGATGCCGCGCCCGCCTTCGTTGAAGCGGCGCGGCCGGCGCTCCTGGAGCGGGAGGTCGTGCCGCGGGTCCCAGACTTCGAGCCGGCAGTCGCCGTCGAACTCCTGGAGGTAGAGCCGCACTTCGCCGTACCCCTGGCAAGCGTGGACGACGGCGTTGGTGACCAGCTCGGAGGCGATGAGGACGAGGTCGTCGACCCGTTCCCCGGCCCACCCCCAGGCGGTGAGCTGGTCGCGGATGCGGCGGCGGGCGACCCGCACCGAGGTGCCGTGCTCGGTGAGGGAGGTCTCCCAGGTGCGGAGGACGGGTCTGCGCAAGGCGGACATGGCAGGGCCCCTTCTGGAGCGTGTCCATTCGGTCACGTTGAGTGTGAATCCTTGTGAATCGAAAACACAAGAGAACGCCTTAGAAAATCGGTGGATCTTGAAACCGGCTTGAGTCCCGGCGCTACGTGCGGCAAGACTGGGCATCAACATCCGAAGGGAGGGCCCCACTTGACCACCGACCTCTCCACGATCCGGCAGATCAGACTCGGCGACGAACTGCGAGCCCTGCGGCTGGAGCAGAACAAGAAGCTCCTGGAGGTCACAAGCGGTCTGGATGGCTGGAGCGCCGCCCGTCTCAGCAAGATGGAGCGAGCCGACCAGCCCGTCGGCCCCAAGGACCTCGCGACGCTCCTCGACTACTACGGAGTCGTCGGCGCGGACCGGGAGTACTACGAGAACCTCCTCGGCAGCGGCCCGCCGAAGCAGTGGTGGCGGAACCTGGACTACGCGGAGGCGATCACGCCGGCCTTCGCGGAGTACCTGGCGCTCGAAGCCGAGGCCGCGTACATGTTGAACTACTTCCCGGCCGGGTTCCCGGGCCTGATCCAGACCGAGGGGTACGCCAAGGAGATGATCGCCGCCGGGCTCGACTCCCCGAACGAGGAGCGTGTCGAGGCCGGGGCCGAGGTCCGGATCCTTCGCCAGCGTCGGCTCGCCGAGGCTCCGACCCTCGCGTTGGAGGCCTACTTCGGTGAAGTCGCGCTGCTGATCGCGGGCGATCGGGCGGTCATGGTGGAACAGCTCCGCCACGCCGTCGAGGTCGCTCAACTGCCCAACGTCACGCTCCGCATGGTGCCGCTGAGCGCAGGACGACCAGGCGTTCTCTCCTCGGGCCTCACCCTCCTCCGATTCCCGGGCGACCCCGAAAACGGCTTCGTATTCATCGAAGCCGTCGGCGGTATGCTCCCGCGTAGGACGGGACGCGACGTACGCCGGGCCGAACGCGCCATCGGCCGTGTCAAGCAGAACTCGTTGTCCCCCGAGGACACCATCACCGCCCTTGAACGCAAGTTGGAAGAGCTGACGTGAGCCAGACGCACGACCCCTACGACCACAACCCTGCTGACGCCGACTGGTCCAAGTCCCCTTTCTCCGGTGACGGCAACGGCGACTGCGTGATCATCGCCCGCTTCCCCAACGGCGACGTCTGGCTCGGCGACGACAAGGACCCCGGCCGGCCCCACCTCGCGTTCGACCACGCCGAGTGGGCCGCGTTCGTCAAGGCGATCGAGAGCCGCTCCCCCAACTTCACCGCCTGATCCGCCTGATCCACCTGATCCGCCAGAGCGTCGGAGCCTCGGAGTGGGAAGCCGGACCCGCCGACTTCCCACTCCCCCGCCGGCTCGCCCTACTCGCCGCCGAGCGCCTTGCCGTAGACCGCCGAGCCGCGACGGACCGTCATGCCCACGCGCTGGTACAGCGACAGCGCGCCGGTCTCCGAGTGCGTCCACAGCGTGCACGTCCGGCGGCCCCGGCGGTAGAAGGCCCGGAACGACGTCTGCAACAGCAAACGGGCGATCCCCTGGTTCCGGTGGTCCTTCCGGACGGCGACCCGCTCGACGTAACCCTCGCCGGTGTCCGGGACGTTCAGCGACAGCACCGCACCGACCATCTCGTCACCGGCGAACGCCACCGCCGAGAGCTCCGACTCGAACGTGTCGAGCTCGACGGTGTGCCGGGCCCACTCCTCGTAGGACTTCCGCCGCTTCTGCCACTCGTCGAACGCGTCCTCGGTGAGCCGGTACGCGGCCCGTTCGTCGCCGGGCCGGAAGGGGCGCACGGTGATCCCGGGCGGCGGCCCGGGCAGCACGGGTTCGGCGGACATCTCGATCTCCAGCAGCCACTGGGTGACGAACGGCTCGTACCCCCGCGACCGCAGCAGCTCCACCGCCGCCCGGTCGCCGTCCGCGAGCGTCTGGCTGAGCCGTTCACCGCCCATCTGCCGTGCCCGCGCCTCGGCCCAGTCGAGCAGGGCGCTGCCCAGCCCCCTCCCCCGGTGGTCGGGGTGGACGTCGACCGCGCTGCGTCGGCCGCCGTGCACCCAGGCCCGGCCGACGAGGCGCTCGGCCGTGTCGTACACCAGCAGCGTGTCGACGGCCGGGTCGAGGCCGGGCAGGGTGAGGTCCGCGGCTATGCGGTCGGGTTCGGTGTCGGGGCGGCCCAGGAGTTCGCGCTCGCGGGCGGCGACCAACTGGTAGATCGCGTCGGCGTCGGCGACGGTCGCCGCGCGCAGCTCGTAGGAATCCGGGAACGACGAGGAGAAGGACAGATCAGCCATGACGTGACTCTGCGCCAACCGAACTCGCCCTGTCGACCGACTTACCCTCCTCGGAGCGCGGAAAGTCGGCCCCGCCGACTTCCCACTCCGGCACTCCGGCCGGCCGTATCCTGCTCACCGGCCGGTCGTTGCGCCGGACGTGAAGACGACCCGAGCCCTCGCCCTCCTCGCGACCGCCCTTTTCACCACCGCTCTTGCGGGCACCGCCAACGCCGTCGCCCCCGTCGCCCCGGCCACCGAGGCGAGTCTGCGGCTCACGGTGGCGCACGGCGCGACGCCCGGCGCCGGCATGCCGCACGTCGTCACCCTCGACTGCCCGCCGGACGGCGCCACCACCCACCCCGACCCGATCACCGCCTGCCGGCTGCTCGACTCCGTCAACGGCGACCTCGAACAACTGAACGTCAACCCCGGCGTCTGCAACGACCTCTACGACCCGTACACCGTGACCGCCACCGGCGTGTACCGGGGGCGGCAGCTCTCCTTCCAGCACACCTACGGCAACCACTGCGTCCTGCAACGCACCGCCGGCGCGTTCTTCGACTTCTGACCCGACCCCGCCGACGGCCGGGGACGGCGATCTGGGATGCTCTCCCCGGCCATGGATCGCACAGAGAGCGGGGGGACGGGGCATGGAGAACGGGGAGATCGGGGCGCTCCTGCGGGAGCGGAACGCGCGGGCGTGGCGGCGGGCCGAGGGCTCGTGGGGCCGGGGCGCGCACCTGCTGGGGCTGCTGGCGCTCGGCGCGTGGCTGTGGGCGGTCGGGCTGGCCTTCGTACCGGCCTCGCACGAGTTCCCGAACGGCACCTCGGTGGACTGCGGCTCGCCGATGTTCTACGAGTACTACAGCGGCCGGGACTACACCCACTGCGCCGCCGTCACGGACGGTCGGATGCGCGACGCGGTCGGCGTCGGGCTGGTGACCCTGCCGCTCTCGGTGCTCTGGCTCTGGCGGACGGTCAGCATCCGCCTGGAGCGGCTGGAGCGCCGGGGCTGAGGAGCACCCCGCCCGGGCCCCGGCGGACGTGACGTCCACCGGGGGCGGGAGGGTGGCGGATCGTCAGCCGCGCGGCACGGCGTAGGTCCACCAGCCGCTCCAGGCGCCACCGGCGCTGCGGTCGCGGTAGACGTCCGCGTTGATCGCGGCGGAGCGCGAGGCGATGCTGAACGCGTCGCCCTTCTTGTTGACGATCTTCACCTTGCTGACGAAGTCGTTGGTGCCGCCGAGGGACATCCACGGCACCTGCGAGCCCTTCGGCGGGGTCCAGGTCGTCCAGACGTTGTGGTCGGTGCCGATCACGAAGATCTGCTTGGTGCCGTCGCTCAGGGTGACGTAGGTCTTGCCGTCGCCGTAGTCGCCGCCGCAGTAGAAGGTGCCGCCACTGGCGCTGCAGGTCTTCGCCGCGGGTTGCAGCTGGCCCATGTCGCCGGCCAGGGCCGGGGAAGCCCCCAGGCCGACGACGGTGAGGGCGGCGAGGGCCACCGCGGCGGACTTGATCGTGCTCATCGGATACTCCCGGAGATGCCGGAGTTGTCAGGGGAAGCGTGGGCCCGTTCGGCCCGCCGGACAGCCTCGGGCAGCCGTTGACGGAGCGTCAACGCCGTTCGGGCGCGGTGCCCTCGGCACCGGTCGCGCATGCCTCTAGGGGCATGGATCCGCGGAAATCTGAACCCTCCGGGGCTCCCGGCCCGATGGAAAGGGAAACCCTGACGCGGGAACCCGGGGACCTCAGTACCCGTCGTCGCCGCCGTCGCCCCCGCCGCTGCCCAGCCGGCGGCGCTGGGACTTCTGGTAGCTCCGTACGACGCGCCCGGCACCGACGGTGGCGGCGGCCACGGCGCGGGTCCACCGGGGGCCGCCGCGGTCGGCCCACACCACGCAGACGCAGCCCCCGACGACGAGTGCCAGGACGGCGATCAGCAGCGCACCGATCATCTCGTCGGCCTCCGTTCACAGGTTCACAGTTCTCGGTTCCGGTGGAGCCAGTGCCCGGGAGCGCCCCCGCCCGCACAACTTGGCAGGCCGCCCCGGTGCTTCGTACGGTACCCGGTACCGGGAACGGCGGTACGCGGACGTGGAGGCGGTACACGATGGGACACCAGCTCGGCTACGACGACATCAAGGCGGCCGCGGAGCGGATCGCGGGCCGCGTCCGCCCCGTGGTGCTCGCGCCGGGCGGGGACGGCGGGCCGTGGCTGGCCCTGGAGTACCTCCAGCACACCGGTTCGTTCAAGGCACGCGGGGCGCAGAACTTCCTCCGGGCCCACCGGGAGGCCGGCACCCTGCCGGACGCCGGGGTCACCATCGCCTCGGGCGGCAACGCCGGGCTGGCCTGCGCGTGGGCGGCGCGGCAGCAGGGCGTGCGGGCCACCGTGTTCCTGCCCGCCAACGCACCCGGCGTGAAGGTCGCCCGGCTGCGCTCGTACGGGGCGGATGTCCGGCTGGTCGGCGCGGAGTACGCCGAGGCGCTGGCCGCCTGCCAGGAGTACGCCGCGGCCGCCGGTGCGCTGGCGAGTCACGCCTACGACCACCCGCTGATCGCGGCGGGTGCGGGCACCCTGCTGGAGGAGGTCCACGAGCGGCTGCCCGGGCTGGACACGGTGCTGGTCGCGGTGGGCGGCGGCGGGCTGTTCGCGGGGGTGGCCGCGGCCGCCCGCGCGCACGGCGTGCGCGTGGTGGCGGTCGAGCCGGAGGGCTCGCGCGCGCTGCACGCCGCCCTCGCGGCGGGCGGACCGGTGGACGTCACCGTCGACTCGGTGGCCGCCGACTCCCTCGGTGCCCGCCGCGCCACCGCCCTGGCCGTGGACGCGGCACGGCACGAGGGCGTGCGCTCCGTGCTCGTCCCGGACGCCGCGATCGTCCGGGCCCGGCAGGAGCTCTGGGAGGACCGCCGGATCGCCGTCGAGCACGGCGCCGCCACCGCCCTCGCCGCCCTGCTCACCGAGCGGAACGACGAGAGCGGCGAGAACGGCGAGAACGGCGAGAACGGCGAGAGCGGCGCGAGCGGCGAGAACGACGGGACCGCCGGCCACGGGTACCGCCCGGCCGAGGGCGAGCGGGTCTGCGTCGTCCTGTGCGGCGCCAACACCGACCCGGCCACCCTCACCACCGCCCCGGCCGCCGCATGACCGGCGACCGCACCGGCACCACCGCGCTGCTCCGCTCCCTCGGCGCCCAGCGGCGCCACGTCCTCGGCATCCTCGACGGTCTGGACGACGAGGCCCTGCGGCGCCCCGTCCTGCCGTCCGGCTGGCACTGCCTCGGGCTGGTCCAGCACCTCGCGCTGGACGTCGAACGGTTCTGGTTCCGCGCGGTGGTCGCCGGCGACGAGGCGGTGATCCACCGCCTCGCGGACGAGGAGGACGCCTGGCGGGTGGGCGCCGACGTGCCCGCCGCCGACGTCCTCGACCGGTACCGCCACGAGACCGCGCTCGCCGACGCCGTGATCGCCGCCACCCCGGCCGACAGCGCCCTCGCCTGGTGGCCGCACGACCTGTTCGGCGAGCCGCACCTGCACAGCCTGCACGACGTGCTGCTGCACGTGATCACCGAGACCGCCTGCCACGCCGGCCACCTCGACGCCGCCCGCGAACTCCTCGACGGCCGCCGCTGGTTGGTGCTCCCCTGATCGGTCAGCCCCGTCAGCCCCGTCAGCCCGCGCCGCCCGCCAGTCGGTCGCCGAGCGCGGTCCGCCGGTAGAGCACCTGGCGGCCGTCACGGACCCGGGCGACCAGGGCCGCGGCGTGCAGCACCCGCAGGTGCTGGGAGACGGCGCTGGGCGTCACCCGCAGCCGGCGGGCGAGTTCGACGGTGGCCAGCGGCTCGTCCAGCATGGTGAGCAGCCGGGCCTTGGCCGCCCCGACCAACGGCGCCAGCACGGCGAACGCGTGCGCGGACGCGGGCCCGTCGACGGCGGGCGGCGGCCCGGGCCAGAGGGTCGCCACGCCGCGGCAGGGGTACGCGAGCGCGGGCGCGCCGTCCGCGCTGAGCGGTGGCGCCGGCTTGTGGGCGAACACGGACGGGACGAGCAGCAGACCGCGTCCGCGGGCGGCGACGTGGTGGTGGCTGAGCATGTCGGTGATGTGCAGGACGCCACGGTGCCAGCGCAGGAACGGGTGCATGTCGGCGAAGAGCAGGCGGGCCCCGCCGACCGCGAGCCGGCGGGCGCGGTACGTCATGTCGGCCTCCAGCAGCAGCCGCATCCTCGGCCACTCCGGCCGCACGGCGGTCTCCCAGTACCGCTGCAGGAGTTCGCAGATCCGGTCGCGCAGCCCGCACACCTCGGCATCGCCGCCGAGGGCGGTGCGCAGCAGCTCCGGCGGCGGGTCCGGCAGGTGGGTGTGCACCAGGTCGCGGCGGACCACCTCGGGGGTGGTGCGGCGGACGGCGGCCAGCTCCTCCTCGAAGGCGGGCGCGAAGACCGGCGGACGCGGGGTGAGGAAGTCCGGCACGGTCCGCCGCTCGGCGACCAGCGAGACCAGCAACCCGCCGTCGAACGAGTCGAGTTCGCCGATCGCCCGGAGCGCGGCGCGCCGCCACGGCAGGTGCAGGGCCGACAGGCCGGGCTCGCGCAGCACGCGCAGACTGAGCACGGTCTCCTGCAGCGGCGAGAGGGCGAAGCGGGTGTCCGCGAGATCCTCGACGCCCAACTCGAAGGTGACGACCATGAAGTGCCACGCTACATCGGTTGTCGCCGGCCCCGCGCCGCGCCAACCTCCTCGCATGACCCGCCGACTCCTCCTGCTGCTCTCCCTCGCCTGCGCCGTCGGGGTGGGCGCCATCTACTTCGCCCAGGCGATCACCCCGCTGATCGCCGCCGGCCTGGGCACCTCCAAGGGCGCCGCCGCCTCGGTGGTGACGGCCACTCAGATCGGCTACACCGTCGGGATATTCCTGCTGGTGCCGCTCGGTGACCGACTCCCCAACCGTCAGCTGCTGGTCACCCTGCTCGCGCTCACCGGCCTCGAACTGTTCGCGGCCGGCGCGGCACCGACGCTCCCGGTGCTGGTCGCGGTGAGCTTCACGATCGGCGTCACCACGGTCGCCGCCCAGGTGATATCGCCGATGGCGGCCGGGCTGGTGGCCGCCGACCGGCGCGGAGCGGTGCTGGGCACGCTGCTGAGCGGCTCGACCGGCGGCATGCTGCTGGCCCGCACCTTCAGCGGCACGCTCGGCGAGTGGCTGGGCTGGCGCGCGCCGTACCTGGTGACGGGGGCGCTGACGCTGCTGCTCGCGGCCGTGCTGACCCGCGCGCTGCCGGCCGTCACCGCCGCCGCGCCGCCCGGCCGTGACCCCTACCGGGCGCTGCTGGCCGCGCCGCTGCGGCTGCTGCGCACCGAACCGGAACTGCGCCGCTCCGGTCTCTACCAGGCCACCGTCTTCGCCGGCTTCTCCGCCGTCTGGACGTGCCTGCCGCTGCTGCTCACCGGCCCGGCGTACGGGCTGGGCGCCTCCGCGGTGGGACTGGTCGCGCTGGTCGGCGCGGCGACGATGCTCTGCACCCCGTTCGCCGGACGCGCGGTGGACCGCCGGGGCGCCGACCCGGTGAACCTGGCCTCCTTGCTCGGCACCCTCGCCGCGACCGCCGTCCTGGTCGCCGGGGGCGGGGGCGGCGCGGTGGGCCTGGTCGTCCTGGTGGCCGGGACGCTGCTGCTGGACGTCGCGATGCAGTCCGGCATGGTCGCCAACAAGACCCGCGTCTACGACCTGGGCGACGAGTCCCGCAGCCGGCTCAACACGGCCTACATGACCTTCGGTTACCTCGGCGGCAGCGTCGGCTCCTGGCTCGGTCTGCGCGCCCACGCGCTGGCCGGCTGGCCGGGCGTCTGCGCGCTGGCGGCCCTCCTCGCCGGCCTCGCCCTCGCCCGGCACCTCACCCGCCACCTCCGGCGCCGCCTCCGCCCGGAACGCGGCGGGGGAAGCCGCCACGAGGCGGCCGGGGCACCCGATCCGGAGCGCGCGCTTCTCCTGTCCGACGCGACACCGGACCGCTAAGGTCGCGTTCATGCCAACCGATGCTCCGGACAACCACCCTCGCCGCGGCCGCGCGTAGCCGCCCGGTAGCGTGGTCGTCCCGTCCGCCCGCCCCCGACCGGAGGTCGCCCGTGGCCCGGCTCTACGTACGCAGCGGCATCAACCCCGACGACCCGGAGGCGCCCGTGGTGGCGCTGCTCGTCGACCCGGACGGCCCGCCCGGGGAGCAGGCCGTCGCCAAACTGGGCTGGTACGGCTACGAGGGGGACGGCGCGTTCTTCCTGCTCCCCACCGACGGCTGGGCGGAGCACTCGCTCGACGGCGACCGGCTGACCGTCGCCGTGGCGGCGTACCCGTTCACGCTCCGGCAGATCGGCGCCGACCCGGACGCCTTCCCGGAGCGCTCGCCCGCCACGCCCGAGGCGGCGTTGGTGCTGCACGCGGACGCGGTGGTCGACCCGGGGCTGTACGCCCGGGCCGCCACCGCGACCGCCGTGTTCAGCGCCGGCCCGGGGCTCGCGCTGGAGGACGTGCTGGCGGGTGACGACGCGTGGCCGGTCGTCCTCGCCCCGCCGCCCACCGAGGTGTGACGGGGCGCCTCGCACGGGTGCGGTGGCCGGTCACGAAGTGCCGGGACCGGCCACCGCCGCCGGCTACGGGGCCGGTCACGCCCCGCTGTGCCGGAGCATGTCCTCCCGCTCCACGACCTTGACCCGCTCGCGCCCCTCGGCCGCGCCCAGGGCGCGCTCGGCGGCGTCCAGCTCGTGCCAGCCCTGCCAGGTGGTGTACCGCACGCCGCGCTCCCGCAGGTACCCGACGACCGCCTCCGGATCGGGCTCGGCGGCGCCGGGCAGACGGCCCTCGGTGTGGTCGGCGAGCAGGCAGGCGACGGTCTCGTTGGCGTCGCCCTTGGTGTGGCCGATCAGGCCGACCGGACCGCGCTTGATCCAGCCGGTCACGTACACGGCGTCCTGGTGCGAGCCGTCGGCGGCGAGCACCCGGCCGGCCGCGTTCGGGACGGTGCCGGAGACCGGGTCGAACGGCAGCTTGGGCAGCTCGTCGGAGTAGTAGCCGATCGCCCGGTAGACGGACTGCACGTCCCAGTCGGTGAACCTTCCGGTGCCGCGCACATTGCCGGTGCCGTCGAGCTCCGTGCGCTCGGTGCGCAGCCCGACCACCTGGCCGTCCTCGCCCAGCACCTCCACCGGGGACTCGAAGAAGTGCAGGTAGAGCCGGTGCGGGCGGTCGCCGACGTCGCGGATGGCCCAGTTCTCGATGGTCGAGGCGACCATGTCGACGTGCTTGGCGCCGCGCCGCTCGGCGATCGAGCCGTCGTCGTAGTCGATGTCCTCGGGGTTGACGATGACCTCGATGTTCGGCGAGTGGTCGAGCTCGCGCAGCTCCATCGGGCTGAACTTGGCCTGGGCCGGGCCGCGGCGGCCGAAGACGTGCACCTCCAGGGCCCGGTTGCGCTTCAGGCCCTCGTGGACGTTCGGCGGGATCTCGGTGGGCAGCAGCTCGTCGGCGGTCTTGGCGAGGATGCGGGCGACGTCCAGGGCGACGTTGCCGGCGCCGAGCACGGCGACCTTCTCGGCCTCCAGCGGCCAGGTGCGCGGCACGTCCGGGTGGCCGTCGTACCAGGAGACGAAGTCGGCGGCGCCGTAGGAGCCCTCGAGCCCGACACCGGGGATGTCGAGCGCGCGGTCGGCCATCGCGCCGGTGGAGAAGACCACGGCGTCGTAGAAGCGGTGCAGGTCGTCCAGCGTGACGTCGGAGGGGTAGTCGACGTTGCCGAACAGACGTATCTGCGGCTTGTCCAGCACCTGGTTCAGCGCGGTGATGATCCCCTTGATCCGCGGGTGGTCGGGCGCCACGCCGTACCGGATCAGTCCGAACGGCGCGGGCATCCGCTCGAAGAGGTCGATGGAGACCCCGGGCTGCTGGGCGGCGTCGGACTTCAGCAGGGCATCGGCGGCGTAGATGCCGGCGGGGCCGGCGCCGACGATCGCGACGCGGATCGGGCGGGTCATGGCGGGGCGATCCTCCGAACGTAAACGAACGAAAAAGAGCGGAACAGTGCCGGAGCGTGCCGGAACGGAACGGGACGGTGCCCGGTCCGGTCGGGGTGGACGGGCGAGGGTGACCCACTCCCACCCAACCCGGTCGGACCTTGCCACTGTAGGCGGTGTCGATCTATGACCCCATAGAGCGGACCTATGGCCGATCCGGGAACAATGGGCGCGCATGCCCGGCGAGCGGCCGACGAGCGCCCGGCGAGCGTCCTGCGGCCTTCGGACGTGCGCCCGACGGCCGACCGGCACCCCGCGCGCACAAGGTCCAAAAACCGACGCGGCACGGCCCTCCGAGTGCTCTAGCGTTGCCCCCGCACCACGACGTGAGGTCTAGACCATAGAGTGGGGAATCATGAATTCGCGTGTGTGGAAGGTCCGTTGGACGGGAGCGCTGGCAGCGGCGCTCCTGCTGACCGGGGCCGGTGCCGGGGCAGCCGCCGCCGACCCGGCACCGGGAGCCTCCGGCAGCACCGCCGGAAGCAGCGTCACCGGCACCGCCGTCGGCTGGCGGGCGCTCGGCCTGGCCGTCAGCCCGGAGGGGACGAAGGCGTACGTCGTGGCGGCCGACCGGTCCGGCAGCCGGACCCCGGTCGTGCTGCGCACGGTGGACCTGCGCAGCGGCGCGGTCGTCGCCGAACTGCCGCTGGCCGAGGACGGAGCCGCCGGGAAGCCCGTGGTGAGCCAGGACGGCCGACGGCTCTACGTGGTCGTCACGGACCGGCTGGTGACGGTCGACACGGCCACCGGAACCGTGCTCTCCCGCACCCCGGCCCCCGACCAGGCGCGGCCGGACGGCTGGGCCGCGGGCGCGCTCACCGGGCTGGCGGTGAGCCCGGACGGCTCGAAGGTCTACACCGGCCAGAACGGCCCGGCCGGCGACGGACAGGGCGTGCGGCCCGGCCGGGTCCTGGTGTTCGACACCGGCCGGAGCGCGTTCGCCGGCGCGCTGCCGCTGCGCGGCTACGGCGTGAACGGGCTCGCGCTGCAGGCGGGCGGCGCCGCGGCGTACGTCGCCACCGACCTCGGCGTCGAGCACCTCGACACCACCACCCCGGTGCCGACCGCCCTGCGCGCGGTCGAACGGCTCGGCGCCGCCACCGAGCTGGCCGCCTCGCCGGACGGCCTGCGGCTGTACGCGCTGGGCGCGCAGGCCTCGGCCGGTACCGGGTACGCCGTGAACACCGTCACCGATGTCGCGCGGCCGGTCTTCACCTTCGCGAACGCGCCGGTCGACCTCCACTACGTGGCGGTGAGCCCGGACGGCGGGCGGCTCTACCTGCTCAAGGACAGCTGGACGCCGCAGGCCGCCGTGCTCGCCTACGACACCGCGACGGACGCCAACCTGCCGGGCGAGACGCTCACCGGATTCGGCCTGGACGGCGTCTCGGCGGCGGCGGTCGCCCCGGGCGGGCACGCGCTGCTGCTCGCCGGGATCCGCGGCGACGGCTCGTACCTGAGGACCGTCGCGCTCTGAGTCCGCCGCGACGTGCTCCCCCTCGGCTCCGAGGGGGAGCACGTCGCCGCTGCCGGCCGCGCCTCAGGACCCGGCGCCCGCCCCGGAGCCGAGCGCCGCGCAGGCGGCGGCCTTCGACAGTCCGCCGAACACGTCGTCGGCGTCCCGGTAGCCGTACTGGCCGGCGGCGACGACGGCCTGCCGCCCGCCGTCCTCGGTGCCGAGCAGGTACGAGATGTTGCGGTAGATCGAGCCGGCATGGCCCCAGACCACGCCGCAGCCCAGGTCCACGCTCCCCACCCCGAGGCCGTACCGGTAGCCGGGCGTGCGGGTGTCGACGGTGGTCTTCAGCTCGGCCAGCTCCGCCGGGCGCAGCAGCCGCCCGCCGAACAGCGCGGCGTGGAAGCGGGCGAGGTCGGCGGCGCTGGAGACGCCGGCCCCGGCGGCGCCGCCCGCGGACGGGTTGATCAGCGTGGTGTCGACCGGGCCGTCGGGCAGCTGGGTGTAGAGGTGCGCGTGCGAGCCGGTGATCAGCGGCGAGGTGGTCGGCATCGAGGTCTGGCGCAGGCCGAGCGGCCGGATGATGCGCCGCTCCACCTCCTGGTTCCAGTCGTTCCCGGTGACCTTCCGGATGATCATGCCGGCGAGCAGGTAGTTGGTGTTGGAGTAGTGCCAGGACGCGCCGGGCGCGAAGTACGGCGGGTGGGACACGGCGCCGGCGACGATCTCCTCCGCCGTCCAGGTGCGCCAGCGGCCGGTGGCGACCCACGCCTCGACGCCTTCCGCCGTCCGGGGCACGAACCGCTGGTCGTCGGTGTAGTTGTACAGCCCGCTGGTGTGGTTGAGCAGTTGGCGCACGGTGATCCGTTCGCCGCCCGGCACCACCCCGGGCAGGTAGGCGGACACCGGGTCGTCGAGCCGGACCCGGCCCTCACCGACCAGCTGGAGAACCACGGTGGCGGTGAACGTCTTGGTCAGGCTGCCGATCCGGAACCGGCCGTCCGGGTCGACGGGCCGCCGGTCGTCCAGGTCGGCGACCCCGGAGGTGCCCCGCCACACCGTCCGGCCGTGGTCCACCACCCGGGCCAGGTCCCAGGTCGCCTCCCCGCCGTTCACCACCGCGCTCAACTCGTCCTGGACCGCGGCGAAAGCCGGACCCACCGGCTTCGCGGCGCCCGGCGCCGCCACGGTGACCACCGAGCCGGACGCCCCCGCGGCGCCGGCGGCCGGCGCCAGCGTGCCGACCAGCACCGCTCCCAGCACGCCCGCCGCCACCAGCCGTACCGTCCGTCCGGTACGCCCCGTCGCTGCCCTCATCACGCACTCCCCATCCGCCCCGGGCCGAAGTCCCCCTCGCCCACCGGGCCTTGCGCTCGTCCCGCCCGCCGGCCGTTCCGGCGGACGACTACGAAGGTAGGCGGGTCGGCGTGTGCGAACCATGTGGTAACCCCGCCCCTCCACAGGGGGGTTGACCCCACCATGGGCCGGGCTCGCGCCAATCCGCGCCGCGGCCGCCCGACTGCCTCTTCAGGCAGCGGCGACTGCCTGAAGAGGAGCTGCCGCCTCCCGTTCGGACGACCTCCGGGCCGGTCCGGACCGCCCCCGCTCCGGGTTCCGACGCAGGTCAGGGCCGGTCGTCCAGCGACCGGCGGCGCGTCGACCGAGACCGCCCCGACAAGGGTTTGACACCGGAAGTTGGTCTAGTCCACCTTAAGGAGAACGCCGCTCGACGAAGCCGGAACAGGCAGCGGCACTCCCTGTCGGACGAGACCACCACTCCCCCTGCGGCCCCGCCCCTCCGCACGGACCACGGCGCACGGCACACGGCCGCCGACGTTCCGAGATACCGACCTTCCGACGTCTCGACCCGACCTTGGAGTGATGTGATGCCGAAGCCCGACGGGTACCCGCTCCGGACCGCTTCGCAGCGCCCCCGCTCCAGCGACGACGAGCCCCTGCTCGCCACCCCGCTCACCGCGTCCGCCCCGTCCACCGCCGGCCGGAGCGCCGACGATGCCTGACTACGGACGCCTGCGCACCGCCCTCGCCGCCGCCGAGGACGACCTGATCATCTTCGACCTCGACGGCATCGAGGCCCAGTACGACGCCCTGCTGAGCGAACTGCCCGGCATCGGCGTGCGGTTCGCGATGAAGGCCTGCCCCGTCGACGAGGTGCTCGCCTGCCTGGCCGCCCGGGGCGCGGGTTTCGACGCGGCCGGACCGCAGGAGATCGCCCAGGCGCTGCGCACCGGCGTCCCGGTCGAGCGGATCCACTACGGCAACACCGTCAAGTCCGACCGCCAGATCGCCGAGGCCTACGCGCTCGGTGTGCGCGACTACGCCACCGACAGTCTGGCCGATGTCGCCGCGCTCGCCGAACACGCGCCCGGCGCCCGGGTGTTCTGCCGGATCGCCACCACCGGCGAGGGCGCCCTGTGGGGGCTGAGCCGCAAGTTCGGCTGCTCGCCCGAGGACGCCGTCGGGGTGCTGGCCGCGGCCCGGGACGCCGGACTGGCCCCGGCCGGCCTGTCGGTGCACGTCGGCTCCCAGCAACTCACCTCCGAGGCCTGGCAGCAGGCGCTGGAGACGCTCGCCACGGTGATCGAGGAGGCCAACCGGCGCGGCATCCTGCTGGACCACGTCAACCTCGGCGGCGGCCTGCCCGCGCTCGGCGCCCTGGACCGGTACGGAATCGCGCTGCACCCCCCACTCGACAAGATGTTCACGGTGCTCCGGGAGGGCATGCAGCGGCTGCGCGAGGTCTCCGCCGGACCACTGGAGTTCCTGCTGGAGCCGGGCCGCCACCTGGTCGCCGACCACGGTGCGATCCGGGCCCACGTCACTCGCCTGACTGAACGTCAGCAACTCGACGGGGAAAGGTCGTTCTGGCTCTTCCTGAGCTGCGGCAAGTTCAACGGCCTGTACGAGATGGACGAGCTGCGCTACCGGCTGGAGTTCCCCGGCCACGCCGGAGCCCCGACCGTGCCCGCCGTGATCGCCGGCCCCACCTGCGACAGCGACGACGCCTTCGCCGACGAGGGCGCCGGCACACCCGTCCCCCGGGACGCCGCCTCGGGCGACCCGGTGTGGATCCTCTCCTGCGGCGCCTACGCCACCGCCTACACCACGCGGGGGTTCAACGGATTCCCGCCACTCCCCCACAGCTGCGTCCGGACGGCCCGCCCGGCCGAGCCGATCGGCCCCGGGGGCGAGCGGTAGTCGCACGGGCGGCGCTGTCCCCTCCCCCGAAAACCCGTCGCCCGCCCGCCGTCGCACGGCATACGCTCGCCGGATGACCACGCGCACCTTCCGCATCACCGTCCGCGGCGTCTTCGACGGCCTCACCGCCGAGCAGCACGCCGAACTGCGGTCCCGCGCCGCCGACCATGACGTCCTCTTCGCGGCCTTCACCCCCGAGGGCCACCTCGCGTACGACCTCGACGCCCGCGCCGTCTTCACCTTCCGCTACCAGGACACCGGCGAGGCCGAGGAGGACATCCTCGACGCCACCGAACGCGCCGAGCGCTCCGCCCGCGCCTGGCTCGACGAACGCGGCTACGGCTACAAGAACCTGCGCTCCCAGGCCGAGGACCTCTCCCAGGCCCCGCTCGGCAAGCGCCAGCGGCGCGCCGCCCGCGAGGCCTGAGGAGCCCGCGAGGCCCGAGGATCCTGACGGGCCCGCGAGCCCGAGGGGCCCGGCCCCCGTCCCGCCGCCCCGGAGAAACGGGCTGCGCCACCCCGCCGGCCCCGGCAGACTGCAGGCGTGACCCAGCCGACCCCCCTCGCCACCGAGCTGCTCGGCCACCCGCCGGGCACCCGCCTGCTGCTCCTCAACTGCGACGACTTCGGTCTCGACGAGGACGTCAACCTCGCCGTGATCGACGCGATCGACCACGGCGTCGCCGCCTCCTGCAGCCTGATGACCGGCTGCCCGGGATCCGCGCACGCGCTGCGCCTGCTGCGCGAGCGGCCCGGGCTGCCGTTCGGGATCCACCTCACCCTGGTGTGCGACACCGACGAGCCCGCGTTCCGCTGGGGCCCGCTCTCCCCGGCCGCCGCCGTCCCCTCGCTGCTCGACCCCGCCGGACGGCTGTTCCCCGCCACCCCCGAGGGCCGGGCCCGGCTGCTCGCCCGGGCCGAGGCGGGCGAGGTGGAACGGGAGTTCCGCGCCCAGATCGAGGCCGCTACCGGCCAGGGCCTGCACCCGACCCACCTCGACTTCCACTGCCTGGCCGACGCCGGCCGCCCCGACCTCCTCGACCTCGCGCTCACGCTCGGCGCCGAGTACGGGCTGGCCGTGCGGATCTGGCTCGCCCCCGCTCTGGAGCGGCTGCGCGCCCGCGGGCTGCCGGTGGTCGACCACCCCTTCCTGGACAGCTTCGCCGTCCCGCTCGACGACCGGTCCGCCCACTACGCCCGGCTGCTCGCCGCGCTCCCGCCGGGCCTGACCGAATGGGCCGTCCACCCGAGCCTCGCCACGCCGGTCACCCGCCCGGGCGACGGCGGCCGGCGGGTGCGGCGTGCCGACCACGCCTTCCTGCTCGCCCCGCGCACCCGCGAACTGCTCGCCGAGCACGGCATCACGGTGACCGACTACCGCCCGCTGCAGGCCCATTGGCGTCGGCTCCCGGCCCACGGCGCCGCCCCGGTCGTGTCCGAATCGTTCAAGACCGCCGCCTCCGCCCCGCCTACGGTCGAGCCATGACCCGTACCACACGCCTCACGGCCACCATGCTCGACGACGCCGCCCGCTTCCTCTGGACCTCCGGGCGCGTCCTCGAACAACGCCGCTTCGCCCACCTGTTCGGCACCGAGCCCGATCCCGCCGGTGTCCTCGCCGCCCTGGTCGCCCACCGCTGCGCCGACGGCGGCTTCGCCTTCGGCATCGAACCGGACGTCCGCGGCCCCGTCCCCCAGCCCATCGCCGTCCCCACCGCACTGCTCGCCATGGAGGAGGCCGGGGCCCTGGACGAGGCCCGCGCCTGGCCCGTCTGCGACTGGCTGGCCCGGGTCGCCGCACCCGACGGGGGTGTGCCCGTCGTCCTGCCGAGCCTGCGCCCCTACCCGCGACCGCCGTTCCTGCCGGTGCCCGAGGACGGTGCGAAGCCGGTCGGCGAACTGCTCGCCACCGGGCAGATCGTCGCCCCGCTGCTGCGCCAGGGCATCGAGCACCCGTGGCTCACCGCCGCCACCGCGTTCTGCCGCACCGCCGTCGACGAGCTCGGCGCGACCCACCCGTACGAGGTCGGCGCCGCGCTGCGCTTCCTCGACGCGCTGCACTCGCTCAGCTCCGCCCCGGAGACCGCCTGGGCCCGGAGCTCGGCCGCCCGGCTGGGCGCGCTCGTCCGCGAGCAGCGGATCGTGCTGCTCGACCCGGCCAGGCCCGAGGAGGCGCGCACCGCCCCGGGCTACGCACCGGGCGAGCACCCCCTGCCGCACGACTACGCCCGCACACCCGACAGCCTGGCCCGCGGCTGGTTCACCGACGAGGAGCTGGCCCGCAGTCTCGACCACCTCGTCGCCGCCCAGCAGCCGGACGGCGGCTGGCCGATCAACTGGGCCCGCTGGTCGGCGACCACCGAGTCCGAGGCCCGCCCCGGCGTCACCGTGCAGGCGCTGATCACCCTCCGCGCCTACGACAACGCGTCGGGGGCCTGACCCGGGGCCCCCGGCCGGACCGCCCGGCCCAACAGCACCGTCGGCGGAACCCCCGCCCACCGGCGCACCTCCCTCGTGAGGTGCGCCTGGTCGGCGTACCCGGCCCGCACCGCCAGCTCCGCCAGCCCGGCCCCCGCGCGGCCGCCCTCCCCGCCCCGCGAACCGCCCCGCGAAGCGCCCCGCGGACCGGCCTGTGCCCCGCCCTCGGGCCCGGCCTCCGAGCGCGCCCAGGCCAGCGCCCGCTGGAAGCGCAGCACGGCGTGCAGGGTCTTCGGCCCGTAGCCCACCGCGTCGGTCACCCGACGGCGCAACTGCCGCTCCGAAAGCCCGAGTTCCGCCGCAAGCGCCGGCAGCTGCGCCCCCTGCGCGCGCCCCAGCGCGGCCACCGCGCGCTCGACCACCGGGTCCGGCGCCCACCCCGGCACCAGCGCGGCCGCGAAGCCGTCCAGCTCCGCCGCGGCCTCCCGCGGCCCGCGCGCCCGGGCCAGCCGCTCCCCGAGCCGCTCCGCCACCGCCGCGCCGGCCACCTCGGCAAACGGCACCTGGCGGTCGGACAGCTCGCGCACCGGCACGGCGCCCAGCAACAGGCTCGCCGCACCGGGACGGAAGCGCACCCCGGCCAGCTCCGCGCCGCCCCGCACCGGGGCGCTGCGGGGCGCATGGTCCGGGCCGGCCACTTCCAGCCCCGCGTCCGACCACACCAGGTCCACGCACCCGTCCGGCACGATGAGCTGGCCGTACGACGGCCCACCGGCGTTGCTCCGCGTCCACACGCAGTCCACCTGCCGCCGGGGCGCGAGTGCCGGCCGCCACTGCTCGTACGAGGAGAAGGTCACCGCCCCGCTCCTTCCCGAAGCCCGCACGGCACGACCGGCCGAACGGGGCGCGCACCGGCGCGAACCCACTGGTCTGTACCACCTGGGCACGCCGTCCGGCGTACGCCGTGGTTCGCACGGAAGGTCGGCACACGGCCTCCTTGGCAGGCATCCACCAACATGTCATTGTCAATCATCACGTCAGATCCTTTACTCCCAAGGGGAGTTGTGGCGATCGACGCTAGATGCCGAGTCGCCATGCGCTCCTGCGGAACCCGGGTCAGCACACTTTCCACCTCCGGTCATCCCTGCCCCCACACCCCCACCCAGCCGACCGACCATCAGCGGAGAACCCCATGCCGGACCTCGATCTCAATCTGCTCGTCGCCCTGGACGCCCTGCTGGAGGAGGGCAGCGTGACGGGTGCCGCCGAACGCCTGCACACCTCGGCCCCGGCGATGAGCCGCACGCTCGGGCGGCTGCGCCGGGTGCTCGGCGATCCGCTCCTGGTCCGGGCCGGCCGCGGGCTGGTGCCGACGCCGCGCGCGGTGGAACTGCGCTCCGAGGTCCGCGCCCTGGTCAGCCGGGGCCAGGCGCTGCTGATACCGCCCGCCGCCGCCGAACCCGCCGGGCTCAACCGGCGCTTCACCCTGCAGACCGGCGACGTCCTGCTGACCACGATCGGCGCGGCCCTGCTGGCGACCGTCCGCGCCCAGGCGCCCGCCGTGACGCTGCGCTTCCTCGGCGACGACCTGGAGGGCACCAGCGCGATGCGCGACGGCGTGATCGACCTGGAGGTGGGCGTCACCGACCACCTCGACCCGGAGACCCGCACCGAACCCCTCACCACCACCCGTCTGGTGGGCATCGCCCGCGCCGGACACCCGCTGACCCACGGCGCGCCCCCGACCGCCGAGGAGTTCGCCGCCGCCGACCACGTCACGGTCTCCCGGCACGGCCGCGGCCCCGGCCAGCTCGACCAGCGCCTCGCCCAACTCGGACTCTCCCGACGTGTGGTGGCCAGCGTACCGAGCTACCCGGCGGCGCTCTTCCTGCTCCGCGACACCGAACTCGTCGGCCTCGCCCCGGCCCGCCTCGGCACCCCCGCGGCCGAGGCCCTCGGCCTGACCACCTTCCCGCTGCCGGTCGACCTCCCCGAGGTGGTGCTCAGCATGGCCTGGCACCCGCGCAACGACCAGGACGCCGGCCACCGCTGGCTGCGCGACCTGGTCCGCGGCGTCGTCGCCTCCCACACCGGCCCGACCCGACCGCTCCCGCCCCTCCCGGTCCCCGCCCTGAGCGCCCGCTGAGCCGACCGCCACCCGCCGGCCCCACTGGCCCCACCGGCGTCCCCACAACCGCACGCCGGCGCACCACGGGCCTCCGGTCCCCCTCCCGCGGGTCACGCCGGACCGGCGGCTGCGCGCGAAGCGCGCGCGTCGGCGGAGTGGACGAGGCCACGGCGGCGCGACAGCACGGCGGCGCACCGGGACGCCCGGCCCCGGTGCGCCGCCGAACCGCGACCGCTACGCCGTACGGCGCAGCAGCGCCAGGTACATCGCGTCCGTGCCGTGCAGGTGCGGCCAGAGCTGGACGTCCGGGCCGTCGCCGAGCGCCGGGACGCCGGGGAGCAGCGGCCGGGCGTCGATCCACTCGAGCCGGGCGCCCTCGGTGCGCAGCACGTCGTCCACCACCGCGCGGGTCTCCGCGAGGTGCGGGGAGCAGGTGGCGTAGCCGACCACGCCGCCGATCCGGGTGGCCTCGACGGCCGAGCGCAGCAGGTCGCGCTGGAGCGGGCCGAACGCGGCGACGTCCTGCGGCCGCCGGCGCCAGCGGGCCTCAGGGCGCCGGCGCAGGGCGCCGAGACCGGAACACGGGACGTCGACCAGGACCCGGTCGAAGCCGCCGGAGCGCCAGGCCGGGTGGGTGCCGTCGGCGGCGATCACGGTGTACGGGCCGGGGTTGCCTTCCAGCGCCCGGGCGACCAGCCGGGCCCGGTGCGGCTGCTTCTCGCTGGCGACCAGCGCCGCGCCGCGCTCGGCGGCCAGCGCGCCGAGCAGCGCGGCCTTGCCGCCGGGGCCTGCGCAGCCGTCCAGCCAGAGCCGGTCCGGGCCGTCCAGCGGCGCGGCGGCGAGCGCGAGGGCGACCAGCTGGCTGCCCTCGTCCTGGACGCCGGCCCGGTTCTCCCGCACCGCCGTGAGCGAGCCCGGGTCGCCGCCCTCGGCGAGCCGCAGCGCGTACGGGGACCAGCGGCCCGGCTCGGCCTCGGGCAGCACGTCGGCCAGTTCGCCGACGGTGGCCCGGCCGGGGCGGGCCACCAGGGTGACCTCGGGGCGCTCGTTGTCGGCGCGCAGCAGCTCCTCCACGGCGCCGCGCCCGGAGGCGTCCGGCTGCCAGCGGCCGAGCGAGTCCCACAGCGCGGCGACCACCCAGCGCGGGTGGGAGTGCACGACGGCGAGGTGGTCCTCGGCGTCCTGGTCGTAGGGCGGGGCGACCCGCTCGATCCAGGCGTCCATGTCGTGGGCGCTGATCCGGCGCAGCACGGCGTTGACGAACTTGGCCTTGCCGTCGCCGAGCACCACGCGGGCAAGCTCGACGGTGGCCGAGACGGCCGCGTGGCTGGGGATGCGGGTGGTGAGCAGCTGGTGGGCGCCGAGCGAGAGCACGTCGAGCACCGGCGGGTCGACCTTGCTCAGCGGGCGGTCGATGCACGCGGCGATGATCGCGTCGTAGGTGCCCTGGAGCCGGAGGGTGCCGTAGACCAGCTCGGTGGCGAGGGCCGCGTCGCGCCGCTCCATGCCCTTCTGCTCGGCCTCGCGGAGCAGCGAGGGGAGGATGAGGTTGGCGTACGCGTCGCGCTCGTCGACGGCACGCAGGGCGCGGAAGGCGACGATGCGCGCCGGGTCCTTCTTCGGGCGCCGGTGCGGGCGCGGGGCGCGCTTGCCGGCGGACGCGCCGGAGGTGCCGTTGGTACTGCCGGTCGTGCTCATGGGATGTGCCTCAAAGTGCTGCGGGGGTTATGACGGGATCTCTCGAACAGTAACGCGGAAAGCCGGACTCAGCCGCCCGCGCCGAACCGCTCGCCGGACTCGATGCGCGCGCCGCGCGCCCAGTCGGCCGCCCTCATGGCCTTCTTGCCCTGCGGGCGGACCTCGCCGAGCTCGACCTCGTGACTGCCGGTGCCGACCCGGACGCTGTTCTTGCCGACGGCCAGCTCGCCCGGTGCGAGGTCCGCGGCGTCCGGCAGCAGCCGCACCGGGCCGGTGACCTTGAGCCGCTCACCGCGGAACTCCGTCCAGGCGCCGGGGGCGGGGGCGCAGCCGCGCACCACCCGGTCCACCCGCAGCGCGGGCGCGGTCCAGTCGATCCGGGCGTCCTCGACGGTGATCTTGGGGGCGAGGGTGACGCCCTCGGCCGGCTGCGGGACGGCGTGCAGGGTGCCGTCGGCGATGCCGTCCATGGTGGCGGCGAGCAGCCGGGCGCCGGAGTGGGCGAGCCGCTCCAGCAGCTCGCCGCTGGTGTCGGCGGGGCGGACCTCCTCGGTGAGCACGCCGAAGACCGGCCCGGAGTCCAGGCCCTGCTCGATCAGGAAGGTGGACGCGCCGGTGACCTCGTCGCCGGCCAGCACCGCGTGCTGGACGGGGGCGGCGCCGCGCCAGGCGGGGAGCAGCGAGAAGTGCAGGTTGACCCAGCCGTGCGCGGGGATCTCCAGGGTGCCGGGGCGCAGCAGGGCGCCGTAGGCGACGACCGGGCAGCAGTCGGGGGCGAGCTCGGTGAGCCGGGCGACGAAGTCCGGGTCGCTCGGCTTCGCCGGCTTGAGGACCTCGATCCCGGCCTCCTCGGCGCGCTGGGCGACCGGGCTGGCGACGAGCTTGCGGCCGCGGCCCGCGGGGGCGTCGGGGCGGGTGACCACCGCGACGACCTCGTGCCGGTCGGAGGCGAGCAGCGCATCCAGGGCGGGAACGGCGACCTCGGGGGTACCGGCGAATACGAGGCGCATCAAGTGCCTTTCTGCAGTGCGGAGTTGACGTGGTTCGAAGCGGCGGGCGTCAGCGCGCCGCGCCGAAGGTGACGTGCGGGGAGACCTTGACCACCGGCGCGGGGCCGGAGCCCCACTCCGCCTCACGGATCGCCTTGAGCGCGGCCTTGCGCTGCTCGGTGTCCAGGCGGTCGATGAAGATGATGCCGTCGAGGTGGTCGGTCTCGTGCTGTATGCAGCGGGCGAGCAGCTGGGTGCCCTCGATGGTCACCGGGTCGCCGTACATGTTGAAGCCCCTGGCGACGACGCCGTGCGCGCGCCGGGTGTCGTAGCGCAGGCCGGGCAGCGAGAGGCAGCCCTCGGGGCCCTCCTGCTCCTCCTCGCTGAGCGACAGGTCGGGATTGATCAGGTGCCCGGTGACGCCGTCCACGTGATAGGTGAACACCCGCAGGGAGATGCCGAGTTGGGGCGCGGCCAGGCCGGCGCCGGGGGCGTCGAGCATGGTGTCGGTGAGGTCCTTGACAAGGGTGCGGAGCTCCTTGTCGAAGGTGGTGACGGGCCGGGCGGTGGCGCGCAGGACGGGGTCTCCGAAGATGCGGATCGGCTGGATCGCCACGGATGCGGGCTCCTGTCCGTCGAGGTCCGGAGCGAGGTCCGGGTGCGGGGTTCGGGTGCGGTGCGGGCTGCTGGCAGCGGGCGGGCCGAGCGGCGTGCACACGGCCGTCGGCCAGTCTATGCAATCCGCCCCGAGCGGGATCCGGCACATCCCGCTCGCCCCGGCTGCGTGACCCCGGCGGGCGGTCCGGCGTTGGTCAAGTGGGATTGACCGTGGCCGGAGCGCGCGGGAAGGGCGCTCCGGCCGAGCCGAACCGTACGGAAGGTGGCACGTAGGCCATGGCCGAGCAGATCAACCACGACGCCCGGGCGCGGGCGAGCCTGCACCTGCTGGTGCGGGACATCGAGCGGGTGAGGCGACAGGTCGACGCCCTGCGGACGCTCACCGCCCAGTTGGGCAATGTCTACCGGCCGCGCCGCCCGAGCACCTCGGCGGGCTTCGTGGTGTACGGGCGGGCCCCGGCGCCGACGGTGCGCCTGGCGCAGGAACTGCGGGAGAGCGTGGAGACGCTGGTGGCGGCGGCCGTCGAGTTCGACCGCGCGCTGGGCTTCTCCTGGGACTCGGTGGGCTCGGCCCTCGGGGTCACCAAGCAGGCGGTGCACCGGCGCTACGGGATGCGCCGGCCGACCAGTGAACTGCTGGCGGCGGGCGGCGCCGTGCCGGGCCAGGGCCGGCCGGACCGCTCCGAGGAACTGCCCGGCCACCCGGCCGGCCACACCCCGGCGACCGCCCACGCGCCGGCCCACACCCCGGCGGCCGCCCACGCCCCGGTCCACCCGCCGGAGCGCGACCGCTCCCCCTCGCCCACCGGACTGGCCGCGACCGTCCCGGCCGCCCGCCAGGGCGGTCTCGACCGCACCAGCCTCGACCGCGGCACGATCGATCGCGGCGCCATCGACCGCGGCCCCATCGACCGCCCCGCGCTGGACCGCCCCGGCGTCCCGCTGCGCGGCTGACGCCCCCGGACGCCGGGTGAGGACCGCGGGCACGGACCCCGCGCCCCTCACCCGACGTCCGGTCCGCCACCCGCCGAACCCCGTCCCCCGGGCCAGGACTCGGCCCCGCCACCCGACGCCCGACGCCCGCCACCCGACGCCCGTCAGCCGACGCCCGTCAGCCGATGTCCGTCGGATCGATCCGCACCTTGACCGCCTCCGGCGTCCGCAGCGCGATCCGCGCGATCTGCGCCGCCTTCAGCGCCGCCGCCAGCGCCGCCCCCTGCCCGGGCGGCACCCGCAGCAGCGCGCGCTCCTGCTCCTCCCCCCGCAGCGCCGCCACCGGCACCGGCCCGAGCACGTCCGCCTCCGTCGGCAGCCGGACCAGGTTCAGCAGGTCCTCCACCGCCGCCGGGCTGCCGGTCACCGAGGCCATCCGCGCGACCGGCGGGAAGTGCAGCTGGGACCGCTCGTCCAGCTCCAGCCCGGCGTGCCCGAGCGGGTCCCAGCGCACCAGCGCCTGCACCGGCCGCGCCGTCGGCTCGGCGACCACCACCACCGTCCCGCCCTCGGTGGCCGGCCGCACCAGCGCGGCGGCGGCCAGCCAGAGCCGCAGCGTCTCCTCCCCGGCCCGCAGGTCGGGCCGGCTCAGCAGGGCCCAGCCGTCCAGCAGCAGCGCCGCCGCGTACCCGCCGCCGCCCTCGACGACCGGCTCGGCGCCGGGCGTGGAGATCACCAGCGCGGGCTCGTCCGGCACGGTCGGCAGCACCGCGTCCCGCCCCGAGGTGCGCACCGGGACGCGCGGGAACGCCTTGCCCAGCTCCTCGGCCGTCCGGCGGGCCCCGATCACCTGCGCCCGCAGCCGGAACGAGCCGCACTCCGGGCAGTGCCAGTCCCGCTCCTCCTCGCCGCACCACTGGCAGCGCAGCGGCGCGTCCGCCCCGGCCGCCTCCAGCGGGCCCTCGCAGCGCCGGCAGCGGGCGGGGGTGCGGCAGCGCCCGCAGGCCAGCCGGGGGACGTAGCCGCGCCGGGGCACCTGGATGAGCACCGGCCCTCCGGCCGCCAGCCCCTCGCGGGCCGTCTCCCAGGCGACCGAGGGCAGCCGGGCTGCCTGCGCGGCGGCGTCCCGGTGCTGGTCCAGGTCGGTGACCGTGCGCACCCGCGGCGCGGTGCGGCGCACCGTCTCCCGGTCGGCGGTGAGCGACCGCGCCCACCCGGTGCGCACCAGCTGGGCGCCCTCCACGGTGACGGCGTGCCCACCGAGCAGGACGGCGGCACCCTCCTCGGCAGCGCGCAGCAGGGCGACCTCCCGCACGTGCGGATGCGGGTTGCGCGGGTCGCTGTGGCTGGAGTCGCCGTCGGACCAGACCACCACCAGACCGAGGTCGTGCACCGGCGCGAACATCGCCGCCCGGGTGCCGACGGCGGCGTGCACCGAGCCGCGGCTGACCTGCAGCCACCGCCGGTAGCGCTCGCGCGGGCCGAGGTCGGCCGCCAGCACGGTGTGCAGGCCCTCACCGAGCAGCTCGCTCAGCGCCCGGTCGACCCGGGCCACCGAACGGCCGTCCGGCAGCACCACCAGGGCGCCGCGCCCGCCCGCCAGGGTGGCGGCGACGGCGCGGGCGATCTCGTACGGCCAGCCGGGGCCGGGCAGCGCCGTCCAGACCGCCCGGGGCGCGCCGCCGCCGGCCAGCGAGGCGAGGAAGTCCGGGCCGGCCGGGTAGCGGGACCAGCCGCCGGGCACGGGCGCGGCCGGGCGCGGGCGGGGCGGCGGCGAGGGTTCGGCCTCCGCCTTGGCGTGCCGGGGCGGCACCGCCAGCTGCAGGACGTCGGCCAGGGTGCCCGCGTACCGGTCGGCGACGGTGCGGCACAGCCGCAGCAGCTGCGGGGTGAGCACCGGCTCGGGCGAGAGGACCTGGGCGAGCGGGGCGAGCGGTCCGGGGAAGTCGCTCTTCTCCAGCCGGGCGACGATGAAGCCGTCGTGCAGTTCCCCGCCCTCGCGCTGGCCCTTGACCACCCGCGCGCCGAAGCGCACCCGGACCCGTACGCCGGGCCGGGCGTCCTCGGCCATCGCTGCGGGCACCTCGTAGTCGAAGAACTTGTCGATGGTGAGCACGCCCTTGTCGACGACCACCCGGGCCACCGGCAGGTGCTCGGCCCGCTTGGCACCGCGCCAGGTGCGCGGCTTGGCCCGGCGGACCGTCTCCCGGATGAACGCCAGCTGCTCCGGCGCCCCGCCCTCGTCACTGCCCTGCGTGCTGCTGCTCATCGCCCCAAGTAGTACCAGGTCCCACCGACAAAACGGCAGGTGGTGGCCGCCCGGCGCTCCGGGCGGCCACCACCTGCCGTTTAACGATCAGATCAACCGATCGGATCCGCCGATCAGGCCTCGACGGCCTTCTTCAGCTGCTCCACGCGGTCGGTCCGCTCCCAGGTGAAGTCCGGCAGCTCACGGCCGAAGTGGCCGTACGCGGCGGTCTGCGAGTAGATCGGGCGCAGCAGGTCCAGGTCGCGGATGATCGCGGCCGGACGCAGGTCGAAGACGTCGCTGACGGCCTTCTGGATGGTGAGGACCGGCACGGTCTCGGTGCCGAAGGTCTCCACGAACAGGCCGACCGGCTCGGCCTTGCCGATCGCGTACGCGACCTGCACCTCGGCGCGGCGGGCGAGGCCGGCGGCGACGATGTTCTTCGCCACCCAGCGCATCGCGTACGCGGCCGAGCGGTCCACCTTGGACGGGTCCTTGCCGGAGAAGGCGCCGCCGCCGTGGCGGGCCATGCCGCCGTAGGTGTCGATGATGATCTTGCGGCCGGTGAGGCCGGCGTCGCCCATCGGGCCGCCGATCTCGAAGCGGCCGGTCGGGTTGACCAGCAGGCGGTAGCCCTCGGTGACGAGCTTGATGCCCTGGTCGGCCAGCGCCTTCAGCTCCGGCTCCACGACGAACTCGCGGACGTCCGGGGTCAGCAGCGACTCCAGGTCGATGTCACTGGCGTGCTGGGTGGAGACGACCACGGTGTCCAGGCGGACGGCCTTGTCGCCGTCGTACTCGATGGTGACCTGGGTCTTGCCGTCGGGGCGCAGGTACGGGATGGTGCCGTTCTTGCGGACCTCGGTGAGGCGGCGCGAGAGGCGGTGGGCCAGGGTGATCGGCAGCGGCATCAGCTCGGGCGTCTCGTCGGACGCGTAGCCGAACATCAGGCCCTGGTCGCCGGCACCCTGCTTGTCCAGGTCGTCTGCGTCGTCCCGCTGGGTGGCACCCTCGACCCGGGCCTCGTACGCGGTGTCGACGCCCTGGGCGATGTCGGGCGACTGGGCACCGATCGAGACCGACACGCCGCAGGAGGCGCCGTCGAAGCCCTTCTTGGAGCTGTCGTAACCGATTTCCAGGATCTTGTCCCGGACGAGCTGGGCGATCGGCGCGTACGCCTTGGTGGTCACCTCGCCGGCCACGTGCACCTGGCCGGTGGTGATGAGCGTCTCCACCGCGACCCGGGAGGCCGGGTCCTCGCGGAGGAGCGCGTCAAGGATGGTGTCGCTGATCTGGTCAGCGATCTTGTCGGGGTGGCCCTCGGTGACGGACTCCGAGGTGAACAGGCGGCGAGACACAGCGCTCCCTGGGGTTGCAGCGGCTGCTGACTGAAAGACCCCGGACGGATCCGGGGGCTTCCGGAAAGACTTGATTCCTGGAGTGTAACGGTCAGCTATCGAGGAACGTCACGCGATTCCGCAATTGGAGACCGTCCGCCCACTCTGCGAGATCAGCCGGCGAAGGGATCGAGCCGTTCCACGACCAGGTCCCACACGACGTCCGCGAGCGCCTCCTTCGGACCCACCGGGACGGGCGTCTCACTGCCGTCGATGCCCAGCACCACGGCCTCGTTGACGTCCTGGCCGAAGGCCTTGCCGCCGCCGACCTCGTTGACGACCAGCAGGTCGCAGCCCTTGCGCGCGAGCTTGGCGCGGCCGTTGGCGAGCACGTCGTCGGTCTCCGCCGCGAAACCCACGACCAGTTGGCCCGAACGGGTGCGGTGGGCGGAGAGCTCCGCCAGCACGTCGGGGTTGCGGACGAGCTCGACCGGCGCCGGCTCGACGCCCTCGACCTTCTTGATCTTGCCGGCGGCGTAGACCGCGGGCCGGAAGTCGGCCACCGCAGCGGCCATGACCACGGCGTCCGCCTCCTGCGCCGCCTTCAGCGCGGCGTCCCGCAGCTCCAGCGCGGTCGCCACCCGGACCACGTCCACCCCGGCCGGATCGGGCAGCTCGGCATTGGCCGAGATCAACGTCACACGGGCGCCGCGGGCCGCCGCGGTCGCCGCCAGCGCGTAGCCCTGCTTGCCGGAGGAGCGGTTGCCGAGGTAGCGGACCGGGTCCAGCGGCTCGCGGGTGCCGCCGGCCGAGACCACCACGTGCCGGCCGGCCAGGTCGGAGCGCCCGCCGCCGTAGCGCAGCACCGCGCGGCAGGCGTCGAAGATCGCGGACGGCTCGGGCAGCCGGCCCTTGCCGGTGTCCTTGCCGGTCAGCCGCCCGCTGGCGGGCTCCAGCACGATGACGCCCCGGCGGCGCAGCGTGGCGACGTTCTCCCGGGTCGCCGGGTGCTCCCACATCTCGGTGTGCATCGCGGGCGCCAGGACGACCGGGCAGCGCGCGGTGAGCAGGGTGTTGGTCAGCAGGTCGTCGGCGAGCCCGTGGGCGGCCTTGGCCATGAGGTCGGCGGTGGCCGGGGCGACCACCACCAGGTCGGCGTTCTGCCCGATCCGCACGTGCGGCACCTCGTGCACGCTGTCCCAGGTCTCGGTGGCGGCCGGGCGGCCGGACAGGGCGGCCCAGGTGGCCTCGCCGACGAAGTGCAGCGCCGCCGCGGTGGGCACCACGGTCACCCGGTGGCCGGACTCGGTGAACCGCCGCAGCAGCTCGCACGCCTTGTACGCGGCGATGCCGCCGCTGACGCCGAGGACGACGCGCGGTGCGTCCGTCCGCTCCGTGCCACCGCTCATGTTCCCCAGCTCTCCTCGTGGCGCTCCGCAGATGCCAGCCAACCCTACGGCGCGCCGGCGATCACCCGCACTGTGGCACCCCCCACACCCCCCGCCCCCCGGCCGGAGCGCCCCGGGAACGCCGAAGGGCCCGTCGGAGCGGACTCCGACGGGCCCTTCGCACGAAGGTGGGTCCGCCTCAGGCGGCCTCGACCGCCTCGGCGGTCAGCATGCCGGCGTTGATCTCGCGCAGCGCGATCGACAGCGGCTTCTCGTGCACGTGGGTGTCGACCAGCGGGCCGACGTACTCCAGCAGGCCCTCGCCGAGCTGGGAGTAGTACGCGTTGATCTGGCGCGCACGCTTGGCCGCGTAGATGACCAGGCTGTACTTGGAGTCGGTGGCCTCAAGCAGCTCGTCGATCGGCGGGTTGATGATGCCCTCGGGCGCGGTCATGGAAGAGGACACGCGAAAACCTTCCGAAAGGGTGGAAAAGACAACAGGTCAGCCTACACCGAGCAAGGCTAGCAGTTCGCTCGCCACCTGCTCGACGGAGGTGTTGACCAGGGTCGTGTCGAACTCCGGCTCGGCCGCCAGCTCGACCTTCGCGGCCTCCAGCCGCTTCTCGATCACGTCCTGCGGCTCGGTCCCCCGGCCGGTGAGCCGGCGGACCAGCTCGTCCCAGCTCGGCGGGGCCAGGAAGACCAGCTGCGCCTCGGGCATGGACTCGCGCACCTGGCGGGCGCCCTGCAGGTCGATCTCCAGCAGCACGGGTTCGCCGCGCTCCAGCTTCTCCAGGACAGCCGCGCGGGGGGTGCCGTAGCGGTTGCCCGCGAACACGGCCCACTCCAGCAGCTCGCCGTTGGCGATCAGCTTGTCGAACTCGTCGTTGTCGACGAAGTGGTACTGGACCCCGTCCTGCTCGCCCGGCCTCGGGTGGCGGGTCGTCGCCGACACCGAGAGCCAGACTTCGGGGTACTGCTTCCTCATATGAGCGACGACCGTGCTCTTGCCGACCCCCGAGGGGCCGGAGAGCACGGTCAGCCGCGGACGCTCACTCATGCACCGATTATCCCGGATCGCGGACGATGCCGGGACCACGGGGCACGGTCAGGCGGCACCGCCGCCGAACTCCCGCTCCAGGGAGGCGATCTGGTTCGTGCCGAGACCGCGGACCCGGCGGCTCTCGGAGATGCCGAGCCGCTCCATGATCTGCTTGGCCCGAACCTTGCCGACACCCGGAAGGGACTCCAGCAGGGCGGAGACCTTCATCTTGCCGATCACGTCGTTGTCGGCCTTGCCGGCCTTGATCACCTCGTGCAGGGAGGCGCCGGAGTGCTTGAGCCGGTTCTTGACCTCGGCGCGCTCCCGGCGAGCCTCGGCGGCCTTCGCGAGCGCGGCGGTGCGCTGTTCAGGGGTAAGGGGCGGAAGAGCCACGCCGTTCACCTCAGGTGTGGATGGAAGGGATTGAACTCTGACTGTTGTGCTTCCCAGGGCACCGGTCGACGCCGGCCGGGAGAGCGAACTCGCCGCCCCTGACCTGCGGGAGCAGCGGGTTTCGCGGCTCCTCGGTGACCTATCGCCGGACACTACCCGGATTGCGGCGCCACGTCAGGAAAAGAACACGAAAAGTCCTGGTCAGCCAAGGCCGACCAGGACTTTCCCGGGCAAAATGACCGTGATTGCGAACCTTTGGCGGCACCGGTGTGACGGCGCTCACGTCAAGCCGCCGCCCCCGTGGACCGTCGCAGCCCGTCAGCGCGGCGCCGCGCAGCGTTCGCCAGGAGCGAACCCCTCCTTCTCGTCCGCTACTTGACCGCGTCCGCGTACTCCTGGACAAAACGGTCGGCGGCCGAGCGCAGCGCCTCCACCGAGGGGCCGTGCTTCAGCACGTCCCGGCTGACGCTCGGCACCACGTTGCGCACCGAGGCGCCGAAGACCCGCGGCAGGTCCGCCATGGTCGCGCCCTGGGCGCCGATCCCGGGGGCGAGCAGCGGGCCGTTGATCGCCAGGTCCACACCCGCGTCCGCGAGCGTCGCCCCGACCACCGCGCCGAAGGAGCCCAGCGGCTCGGCCCCGGCGTTCTCGGCGGCCAGCTGGCGCAGCACCGCGGCCGCCACCGGCTCGCCGTCCGCGCCGACGGCGCGCTGCACCTCGGCGCCCTCCGGGTTGGAGGTGAGCGCCAGCGCGAAGACGCCCGCGCCGTTGGCCGTCGCGAGGTCCAGCGCCGGGCGCAGCGAGCCGAAGCCCAGGTAGGGGCTGACCGTGACGGCGTCCGAGAACAGCGGGCTGCCGGGCGACAGGAAGGCCTCGGCGTAGGCGGCCATGGTGGAGCCGATGTCGCCGCGCTTGGCGTCCATCAGGACGAGCGCGCCGGCCGCCCTGGCCTCCTCGACGGACTTCTCCAGGACGGCGACGCCCCGGGAGCCGAAGCGCTCGAAGAACGCGGCCTGCGGCTTGAGCACGGCCACCCGGCCGGCCAGCGCCTCGACGACGGTGCGGCTGAAGGTCTCCAGGCCCGCGACGGTGTCCTCCAGGCCCCAGGCGGCGAGCAGGGAGGCGTGCGGGTCGATGCCGACGCAGAGCTGCCCGCGGGTGTCGAGGGCGTGGCGCAGGCGGGTGCCGAAGGGGGCGAGGGTCATGACGTCCTTCCGGGGAGCGTGAGGAGGGGTTTCAGGCGGCCTTGCGCGCGTCCACCGCGCTGCCGACGGCCGCGGCCAGGCTGCGGAAGCCACCGGCCCGCAGGCGCGCGGACAGGCCCTTGTGGACGCGCCGGCACCAGAACGGACCCTCGTAGATGAAGGCGCTGTAGCCCTGGACCAGGTCGGCGCCGTGGACGATCCGCTGCCAGGCGTCCTCGGCGGTCTCGATGCCGCCGACCGAGACCAGCACCAGCCGGCCCTCGGTGCGGGCGCGCAGCCGCTGGAGGACCTCCAGCGCGCGCTCCTTGAGCGGGGCGCCGGACAGGCCGCCCATGCCGATCTCCTTCACCCGGGCGGCGTCGCAGCGCAGGCCCTCGCGGCCGATCGTGGTGTTGGTGGCGATGATGCCGTCCAGGCCCAGCTCCAGGGCCAGGTCGGCGACCTCGTCGATGTCCTCGTCGGCCAGGTCGGGGGCGATCTTGACCAGCAGCGGCACGTGGTGCGGGGTGGTCCGGTCGGCGGCCTCGCGCACGGCGCTCAGCAGCGGGCGCAGGTGCTCGACGGCCTGCAGGTTGCGCAGCCCCGGGGTGTTCGGCGAGCTGACGTTGACCACCAGGTAGTCCGCGTAGCGCGCGAGGCGCTCGGTGGACTTCACGTAGTCGGCGACCGCGTCGGCCTCCTCGACCACCTTGGTCTTGCCGATGTTGACGCCCACCACCGGCGTGGAGCTGGTGTGCGGGCGGGCGGCGAGGCGGGCGGCGACCCGGGCCGAGCCCTGGTTGTTGAAGCCCATCCGGTTGATCAGGGCACGGTCCTCGACCAGCCGGAAGAGCCGCGGCTGCGGGTTGCCCGGCTGCGCCTCGCCGGTCACGGTGCCGATCTCGACGTAGTCGAAGCCGAGCATCGACAGGCCGTCGATGCCGACGCCGTTCTTGTCGAAGCCGGCCGCCAGGCCGAACGGTCCGGGCAGCGCCAGGCCGAGGGCCTCGGTGCGCAGCGCCCGGTCGCGGGGGGCGAGCACCAGCCGGACCAGGCCGCGCAGGCCCGGCACCGAGGAGGCCAGCCGGATCCAGAAGAAGGCCAGGTGGTGGGCCTTCTCGGGGTCCATCTTCTTGAAGACGAGGTCGAACAGCAGCTTGTACACAAAGTCCTCCCAGGGCATGGAAGTGGGGGGCACCCGGCGGTACTGGTGCCCCCCACTGGAGTGGTGCTACTTGGCGCGGCCGGCGTTGATCAGCTCGGCGTGCTCCTGGAGCGACATGACACCGACCTCGTCGCGCAGCAGCCGGTCGATGCCCTGGACGGCGGCGCCCATGGCCTGGACCGTGGTCAGGCAGGGCACCGCGCGGGCGACGGCGGCGGTGCGGATCTCGTAGCCGTCGAGACGGCCACCGGTGCCGTACGGCGTGTTGATGATGAGGTCGACCTCGCCGTCGTGGATCAGCTGGACGATGGTCTTCTCGCCGTTGGGGCCCTCGCCCTCGCTGTGCTTGCGCACCACGGTGGCCGGGATGCCGCCGCGCTGCAGGACCTCGGCGGTGCCGGCGGTGGCCAGCAGCTCGAAGCCGAGGTTGACCAGCGCCCGGGCCGGGAAGACCAGGTTGCGCTTGTCGCGGTTGGCGACCGAGACGAAGACCTTGCCCTTGGTCGGCAGCGCGCCGTACGCGCCGCTCTGGGACTTGGCGTAGGCGGTGCCGAAGACCCGGTCCAGGCCCATGACCTCGCCGGTGGAGCGCATCTCCGGGCCGAGCACGGTGTCCACCCCGCGGCCGTGGACGTCACGGAAGCGGCTCCACGGCATCACGGCCTCCTTGACCGCGATCGGCGCGTCGGCCGGCAACGTGCCACCGTCACCGTCCGCCGGCAGCATGCCCTCCGCGCG
>NZ_JBHVPZ010000030.1:0-105194 GCF_042887135.1 Kitasatospora sp. NPDC057965 | reverse complement strand
CCTTCCAGCGGGCCCTCCGGGCGCTTCGTTCTTTCGTGTTTCCAGCTTATCAGACGTTTTCCGCTCCGTTTTCCGGAGTTTCATTCATCCGATTTCCCGAACTGGTCCGGGGCCACTTTTCGCGACGCCCTCCACATTAGCGCATTCCGAGTGTCACTCGAAATTCATGCTTGGAGCGTGGTGCGCTGAGTGGTGTGGCCGCTTCAGCGACTCGTTCAACACTAGGCCACCTGGAGGACATCGTCAAACCTCAAGGGGCGGGATCCGGCTGGATCCCGCCCCTCAGGGTCGAAGCCGCAGGTCAGCGGCGTCGTGCTCCGGCCAACGCGGCCGGTTCGATCACTTGCTCAGCTCGGCCGCGGCCAGGTTGCGCTTGCCCCGGCGCAGGACCAGCCAGCGACCGTGCAACAGGTCGGCCTCGGCCGGCACCGCCTCCTCGTCCGTCACCTTGACGTTGTTGAGGTAGGCACCGCCCTCCTTGATCGTCCGGCGGGCGGCCGAACGGCTCGGGGAGAGGCCGACGGCGACCAGCAGGTCCACGATCGGCTGGAGCTCGGTGACCGCGGCCTTCGGGACCTCGGCGAGCGCGGCGGCCAGGGTGGGGGCCTCCAGGTCGGCGAGGTCGCCCTGGCCGAACAGCGCCTTGGAGGCGGCGACCGCGCGCTCGTACTGGTCGGCGCCGTGCACCAGGGTGGTCAGCTCCTCGGCGAGGGCGCGCTGGGCGAGGCGGGCGGCCGGGCGCTCGGTGGTCTCGCGCTCCAGCTCCTCGATCTCCTCCTTCGAGCGGAAGCTGAAGATCCGCAGGAAGTTGGGGACGTCCCGGTCGTCCGCGTTCAGCCAGAACTGGTAGAAGGCGTACGGGGTGGTCAGCTCGGGGTCGAGCCAGACCGTGCCGGACTCCGTCTTGCCGAACTTGGTGCCGTCGGCCTTGACGATCAGCGGCGTGGCCAGCGCGTGCACCGACTTGCCGTCGGCCTTGCGGATGAGGTCCGTGCCGGCGGTGAGGTTGCCCCACTGGTCGCTGCCACCGGTCTGCAGGGTGCAGCCGTAGCGGCGGTTCAGCTCCAGGTAGTCCATGCCCTGGAGGATCTGGTAGCTGAACTCGGTGTAGCTGATGCCCGCGTCGGAGTTGAGCCGTCGGGCGACGGCCTCCTTGGCGATCATGTTGTTGACGCGGAAGTACTTGCCCACGTCGCGCAGCAGGCTGATCGCGGACATCCCGGAGGTCCAGTCCAGGTTGTTGACCATGCGCGCCGCGTACGGGCCCTCGAAGTCCAGGAACCGGGAGATCTGCCCTCGCAGGCGCTCCACCCAGCCGGCCACCGTCTCGGGGTCGTTGAGCACCCGCTCGGCGGTGGGCTTCGGGTCGCCGATCAGACCGGTGGCACCGCCGACCAGGCCGAGCGGGAGGTTTCCCGCCTGCTGGATGCGGCGCATGGTGAGGATCTGGACCAGGTTGCCGAGGTGCAGGCTCGGGGCCGTCGGGTCGAAGCCGCAATAGAACGTGACCGGGCCGTCCGCGAACGCCTTGCGCAGTGCGTCCTCGTCGGTGGAAAGGGCGATCAGCCCACGCCACCGCAGCTCGTCGACGATGTCCGTCACGGTCACGATTCTCCTTCGGTCGGGCGTCCCGTCCGGTGCGGGCCCGGTTCGATCGGGTCCCGGTGCAGGACGACTCCAGCGCTGTAGAGCCTACGCGGTCGCCGCCAGCGAGTTTTCGCCGCACTGGCATGGACGCGCCGCGAGGGCCGGGTTCCGACGTGGTCATGCCCCTCCGTGACACCGGAAATTCCGTTGTTCGACGGCGGGGAGCCCCTTCAAAGTGGTCCCACCGCCGCGCGGCGGCAGTGACGTGGGTGAGGACGGTCGTGCCGCCGTGGCACGCCCGCGGAAGGGTGGCCGAGGTGCGCAGCACGCTGGTTCTGAACGCAAGCTACGAGCCGCTGACGACGGTGTCGCTCCAGCGCGCCGTGGTCCTGGTGCTCCAGGACAAGGCCGTGGTCGAGCAGGCGCACCCACTGCGCACCATGCGCGGGACCGGGGTGACGGTACCGGTGCCGCGGGTGATCAGACTCCAGCGGTACGTCCGGGTGCCGTTCCGACAACAGGCTCCGTGGTCCCGCCGCGGGGTTCTGGTCCGTGACCAGCACCTGTGTGCCTACTGCGGGCGGCGGGCCACCACGGTGGACCACCTGCAGCCGAGGTCGCGCGGTGGCGGGGACACCTGGCTGAACACCGTGGCCGCCTGCGCGGAGGACAACCAGCTCAAGGCCGACCGGACGCCGGAGCAGGCGGGGATGAAGCTGCTCCGCAAACCGTTCGTCCCGACGCCGCAGGCGACGCTGATGATGGCGCTGGGGCTGCGCGGCTCGGACGTCCGGGAGCTGGCCGACTGGCTGCCGGCCCAGGCCGTCGCCGCGGCCGCGCCGTCCGCCGCCTGAGCGGGCCGGGCGGGCCGGGTCGGCCGGGACGGACCACGAACAGGGGGGAAACACGGGGGAAAGCCGGGCCGGGGACCGACGGGGGAGGTCGGTTCCCGGCCCGGCGCGCGCTCATTCCTTCGCCCGGAAGCCCGTCGCGGTACCGAAGTTGGTCGAGTGCTCGGGGACGGCGACGATCCGGCCGCCGCCGATCAGGACGCGCCCGGAGACCAGCAGCGAGCCGGTGCCGGACGGGAAGTCGCCGCCGACCGTCTCGTGCCCGCCGTCCAGGGCGAAGCGGCTGAGGTGCGCCGGCTGCTCCCTGCGTTCGTCGACGGCGAGCACCAGCGCGCCGCCGTCCACCCCGACGGCCCGGGCGGCACCCTTCTCCCGGGCGGGGGTCCGCCAGCGCTGCTTGCCGGTGTCCAGGTCGTAGCCGACCACCGCGACCGGCCCGCCGGTGCCGTTCGCCGAGGCGGCGGTGGTGACCGTGGTGACCATCGTGCGGTCGTGGAAGAAGACCCCGGGGGTGGCCGAAAACGTGCCGTGGGCGACGTCGAGCCGGCCGTCGGCGTCGGCGACCGGGATCTCGGCGGTGGGGTCGCCGGCCTGGCCCCAGGCGAACACCCGGTCGTCCTCGGGCTTCTCGCCGGTGGTGAGGACGACGGGCGGCTCGGCGGAGAGCACGGTCGCCGTCTTCGGCCGGTTGTTCAGGCCGCGCCACCAGGAGACCTTGCCGTCGGCGGTGTTCAGCGCGACGGCCTGGTCGATGGGGGTGGAGTCGGCGCAGGAGCTGGCGACCAGGACGGTCCCGCCGGAGACGCCGCCGGAGAGGGTGCAGAACTTCCCCTGCCCGGTGTACTGCCAGAGGTCCGCGCCGTCGGCCGACTGCCAGGCGACGGCGTGGCTGTCGCCGACCGCGATCACCTTGTCGTCGGTGACGCCGACGCGCGCGCCGTAGGAGCCCTTGGTATCGGTGAGCGGCTTGGTCCAGGCCGCCCGGCCGTCCTTGGTGTCGACGGCGGTGACCAGGGCGCACGGGCTCTTCGGGTCGGCCTGCGGCCGGAACAGCACGGCTCCCAGGCCGGTCCGGTTGACGGTCGGCGACAGTCCGCACGGGACGGCGCCGGCGGCGGGCGGCTCCACCGCCCAGACCGGTCGGCCGTCCGTCAGGCCGTAGGCGCGCACGCCGGTGGCGTCGGCGCGCACCACCGCGCCGTCGAGCAGCCAGCTGCCGACGAGAGTGTCGTCGCCGCCGGGCCCGCCGGCGTCGGCCCGGGCGGCCCAGGTCCGGCTGTGGGCGGTGGTGAAGCCGGGCTCGCCGGAACTGTCGGCGGAGGCGCTGCCGCCGCCTTCGGCGCTCACCATCAGGCCGGCCGCGACCAGGACGCCGAGCGCGGCCACCCCGGCGCCGCTGCGCACCAGCAGGGCGCGCCGGCCGGGGGCGGCGGCGGACCCGGCGGGACCGGGCCGTGCGGCACGGCGGGCCCGCCGGGAGGACGGCGGGACGGCGGCGGGCACGGGGTCCGCCGCCGCCTCCATGTCCGCGGCGGGCGAGGGCTCGGGGTCGGCCTCGGCCTCGGGCGCCGGCTGGACGTAACCGTCGGCGGTGTACTCGGCACCGGCGGGCACGTACAGCTCCTCCCCCACCGGCTGCTGCGGCACGACGACGTAGGGCGCGTACTGCTGCTGAGGGTGCTGGGAGTGCCCGTCGTGGGGGTGCGCGTCCGGGACGTAGGCGTCGGGCTGCTGCTGCCCCTGGCCGTAGGGGTGGTAGGGGTCGTACGGGAGGTACGGCGCCTCCGGTCCCCGGGGGTCCGCCTGCTGGTGGCCCGCCTGCTGGGGGTACCACGGCTGCGGGTGGCCGTCGCCGAGGGGGTCCTGCGCCATCCGTTCCGTCCCTCCCGACCGCCTGCACTGCGGCAGCCAGCATCTCACGGCCCCGGCGCGGCCCGGAGGGAACGGTTCCGGCTCTGTCAGGTGTGCCCGGGGGCCGGCCCTATCGGGCGGACTCGGCGGCCAGGGCGTCGTCGATCCGGGCGGCGAGGTCGAGGTCGAGGGCGGTGAGGCCCCCGGCGCTGTGGGTGGAGAGGGCGAAGCGCAGGGTGCGCCAGCGGATGTCCACGTCGGGGTGGTGGTCCATCGCCTCGGCGGTGGCGGCGACGGAAACGACGACCCGGATCCCGGCGGGGAAGTCCGGGGCGTCGGCGGTCCGGACGATGGTGTCGCCCTCGCGCGTCCAGTGCGCCAGGGCGGCCAGCCCGGCGGTGATCTCGTCCTCGGTCAGCCGTTCGCGGCTCATCGGCCCACTCCTGTCGCCGGTCGCTGTCAGTTCGTTCGGGACGTGCCCGCACAGGACGATATAGAGGCCGGGCCCCCGGACGTCGGCGACACCTCGGAGCGCGGCCTCAGTCGGTGAGCAGCTTGACGACGGCGGCAAGGCCGACGACCACGATGACCGCGCGCAGTGCCTGCGGCGGCAGCCGGCGGCCGACCCTGGCGCCGACCAGCCCGCCGACCAGCGAGCCGACCGCGATGAGGCCGGCGGCGGCCCAGTTCACCGTCGAGGTGAAGAGGAAGAACAGCGCCGCGACGCCGTTGACGATCATCGCGAGGGCGTTCTTCACGCCGTTGATCCGCTGCAGGTCCTCCTGGAGCAGCATGCCCATCAGGGCCAGCAGCAGCACGCCCTGGGCGGCGCCGAAGTAGCCGCCGTAGACGCCGGTGAGGAAGATCCCGATGAGCAGCGGCACCCCGCCGTGCGGGTCGCCGTCGGGGCGGCGGCGGGCGGCGACGGCCCGGGCGACCCGGGGTTGCAGCACCACCAGGACGAGGGCGAGCAGGATCAGCACCGGGACGATCGCGTCGAAGGCGGCGCTGGGCAGTTCGATCAGCAGGTAGGCGCCGAGCACGCCGCCGAGCAGCGAGGCGGTGCCGAAGCGGGCGAGCCGGGCGCCCTGGCCTTCCAGCTCCCGTCGGTAGCCGATCACGCCGCTGAGCGAGCCGGGCACCAGGCCGAAGGAGTTGGAGACGTTGGCGGTGACCGGGGGAAGGCCGACGGCGAGCAGCACCGGGAAGGTGATGAGCGTGCCGGAGCCGACGATCACATTGATCATTCCGGCGCCGACACCTGCCGCCAGGACGGCGATCGCCTCCCAGACCGTCATGAGCCACCTCCCGTGGGGTCCCGTCGCGGTGATCATGCCGGACGGACCGGCGGGGGTTCCAGAGGCACCCGCGATTCGGGACGTACGACACACGGCCGCGGGCCCGTCGCGCGCGAGGGCCCGCCCCCGTGCGGAACGGGGACGGGCTCTCGCCAGGGCGTCCGGGACCTACCGGCCGGTCACTGCGGGTCGTTCTTGCGGTACTCGCGGAGCGGGTCGATCCGGGGCCGTGCGGAGCCCTTGGTGTCGGTGTCCAGCGGGCGCGGGCCGGCGGCCGGGTCGATCGGGACCTGGGTGGCGGCCGGCGGCGCGGCCGGGGCGGCGCTGGGGGCGGCCACCGCGCCGCCGTTGGCACCGCCGCCGTTGCCGGTCAGGCCGTTGAAGGCGCCGCCGAGGCCCTTGAGCGCGTCGCCGACCTCGCTGGGGATGATCCAGAGCTTGTTGGCGTCGCCCTTGGCCAGCTCGGGCAGGGTCTGGAGGTACTGGTAGGCGAGCAGCTTCTGGTCGGCGTCGCCCTCGTGGATCGCCTCGAAGACGGTCCGGATGGCGGCGGCCTCACCGTCGGCGCGCAGCACCGCGGCCTGGGCCTCACCCTCGGCCTTGAGGACCTCGGCCTGCTTCTCACCCTCGGCGCGCAGGATCTGCGACTGCCGGTTGCCCTCGGCGGTGAGGATCGCGGCGCGCTTGTCCCGCTCGGCGCGCATCTGCTTCTCCATCGAGTCCTGGATGGAGGTCGGCGGCTCGATGGCCTTCAGCTCGACGCGGTTGACCCGGATGCCCCACTTGCCGGTGGCCTCGTCGAGCACCCCGCGCAGGCCGGCGTTGATGACCTCGCGCGAGGTCAGGGTGGATTCGAGGTCCATCGAGCCGATGATGTTGCGCAGCGTGGTGACGGTGAGCTGCTCGATCGCCTGAATGTAGCTGGCGACCTCGTAGGTGGCGGCCCGGGCGTCGGTGACCTGGTAGTAGATCACCGTGTCGATGTTGACGACCAGGTTGTCCTGGGTGATCACCGGCTGCGGCGGGAACGGCACGACCTGCTCGCGCAGGTCGATCCGGTTGCGGACGCGGTCGATGAACGGGACGACGATGTTCAGGCCTGCGTTGAGCGTCCGGGTGTAGCGGCCGAAGCGCTCCACGATCGCGGCGCTGGCCTGCGGGATGACCTGAATCGTCTTGATCAGCGCGATGAAGGCCACCACGACCAGGACGACCAGGACGATAAGGACGGGTTCCACGGACTCTCCCCTAGACGACCAGGGCGGTCGCGCCCTGGATTTCGACGACGTCGACCTGCTCCCCCGGCTGGTAGACCTGCTCGGGGTGGAGCGCTCGGGCCGACCAGATCTCGCCGTTGAGCTTGATCCGGCCGCCCTCCGCGTCGACCCTTTCCGCGACGACCGCGGTGGCGCCCTTGAGCGCCTCGATGCCCATTTTGATCTGCGGGCCCTTCCGCAGTGCCCGGTAGGCGACGGGACGGACGACGACCAGTTGCGCGACCGAGGCCGCGACGAAGGTCAGGACCTGCCAGACCGGGTCGGCGCCCAAGCCCGCGACGCCGGCCGCGACGAGCGCGCCGATCGCGAACATGGCGAGTTCCGGCATCGCGGTGATCACCAGCGGTATACCGAGGCCGACGGCGACCAGAAGCCACCAGATCCAGCTGTCCACGTGTCCATCCTAGGGAGGGAAGGGCCTTCGAGGCGGTCAGTTCCCGCAGGTGGAGGGGCGGAAACCGGTCGCGCGTGCGACCGGTTCCGGTTCGACCGAGTTCGATTGGGGCCCGGTGGCCCCGGCGGAGCCCCCCGAGGCCCGCGCGGAGCCCCCCGAGGCACGGGCGCGGAGCCCGTGCCGGAGCCCGCGCGGAGCCGATCCGGCGTCAGCCGAGCGGCAGGCCCTGGGCGGACCAGCGGTCGCCGTGGCGCTCCAGGGTCAGCGGCAGGCCGAAGCACTTGGAGAGGTTGCGTGCCGTCAGCTCGGTGTCGATCGGGCCGGCGGCGAGCACCTTGCCCTGACGGATCATCAGGACGTGGGTGAAGCCGGGGGCGATCTCCTCGACGTGGTGGGTGACCATCGCCATGGCCGGCGCGAACTCGTCCTGGGCCAGGGCGCCGAGGCGGCGGACGAGGTCCTCGCGGCCGCCGAGGTCGAGGCCGGCGGCGGGCTCGTCGAGCAGCAGCAGCTCGGGGTCGGTCATCAGGGCGCGGGCGATCAGGGTGCGCTTGCGCTCGCCCTCGGAGAGGGTGCCGAAGCGGCGGTCGGTCAGGCTCGCCATGCCGAGGCGGTCGAGCAGGGCGAGCGCACGGGACTCGTCGGACTGCTCGTAGGTCTCCTGCCAGGTGACGGTCATGCCGTACGCGGCGGTCAGCACCGTCTGCAGCACGGTCTGCTCGGCCGGCAGCTTGTCGAACATCGCGGCGCCGGCCAGGCCGATCCGCGAGCGCAGCTCGAAGACGTCCACCTCGCCGAGCTTCTCGCCGAGGACGGTGACCTTGCCGGCGGTCGGGAAGAGGTACGAGGAGGCGATCTGCAGCAGGGTGGTCTTGCCGGCGCCGTTCGGGCCGAGGATGACCCAGCGCTCACCCTCGGAGATGGACCACGAGACCTGGTCGACCAGCGCGCGCCCCTCCCGGACCACGGAAACGTCCACCAGCTCCAGCACGTCGCTCATGCCTACGCCTTCCCCAAAAACAGATATCTCGGCCGTCGGTGCGGGCGGGCAGCCTACCCCTGGTGGCCGGTGGCACGGAGTGGGTGCGCCGCACACGCATGGGCAAACCTACGCCACGCGGATGGCCGCCGATTCCGTAGGCTGGCCGGATGCTCGCCTCTCCTGCCGACAATCCGTACGAAGAGCCCCGTTCGGGGCGGCTGGCCGCCTGGGGCAACGCCCTGCTGGCCGGTCTGGTGCCGCCCGACAACGCCGCCGCGGCCGTTCTGGCGGCCGACGAGGGCCACCGGGTGACCGGTCTGCCCGGGGACGGGCCGGACGAGCGGCACGGGCTCACCTGGGCGCTGGGCCGGCTGCGGGTGCTGGGCGTGCGGGGCCTGCGGCTGGCGCTGCCGTCGGCCGGGCACCCGCTGGGTCTGACCGGGCCGGCGCCGTTCAACGAGCGGGCGATGGCGGCCGGCGAGGCGGTGCTGGCGGTCGGGGTGCCGCTGGGGCTGGTCCCCGAGGTCGAGGTGTTCGGCCCGGCCGGGGACCGGTCGGCGACCGTGCTGTGGCGCTGCTCCGAGGTGAACGACGCGCCGCCGGCGGACGTGCCGTCGCTGCACGAGGCCGAGTTCGAGCTCGCGGACGGGCTGCGCCGGGCGACCCTGCTGCTGACCCAGCTGGACGTCGCCGGGGCCGGGCCCGAGGCGCTGCGGGCGCTGGAGGCCTTTCGGCGGCGCGGCCACGACGAGCTGCTCGCGCCGGGGTACCCGCCGCGGGCGGTGCGGGTACTGGAGTCGGCGCGCCAGGTGGCGGCGCTGCTGTCGATCGCCTCGGGCAGCCACGGCGCGGCGGTGAGCGCCTCGGAGATCGCGGCCCGGCAGGCGGTGCTGGCGCCGCTGTGGCGCACGGCCCGCCGGGCCCAGGTGGCGGCGTACAACGCGCTGGTGGACGAGGAGCGGGGCTAGCGCGTCTCGCCGTGCCGGACGGCCCAGAGGGCGGCCTGGGTGCGGTCGGCGAGGTCCAGCTTCATGAGGATGTTGGAGACGTGCGTCTTCACCGTCTTCTCGGACAGGTGGAGGCTGCGGGCGATCTCCCGGTTGGAGCGGCCGTCGGAGATGTGGCCGAGCACCTCGCGCTCGCGCTCGGTGAGGGTGCCGCCGCGGCCCTGCGGGGGGCGCGGGCCGTCGTCGGCGAGCAGCGCCTCGGCGAGTTCCGGCTGGAGCAGCACGTGGCCGGCGTGGACCGAGCGGATCGCGCCGGCCAGCGCCTCCGGGTCGACGTCCTTGTAGACGTACCCGGCGGCGCCGGCCCGCAGGGCGGGGACCATGGTGCGGTGCTCGGTGAAGCTGGTGACGATCAGGATCCGGGCCCGGCTGCCCTCCTCCTTGAGCGTGCGCAGCGCCTCGATGCCGTCGACGCCGGGCATCTTGAGGTCCATCAGCACGACGTCGGGGTCCAGGGCGCGGGCCCGGTCGACGCCCTCGGCGCCGTCGGCGGCCTCGCCGACCACCTCGATGTCGTCCTGCACCTCCAGGAAGGTGCGCAGGCCGCGGCGGACCACCTGGTGGTCGTCGACCAGCAGGACGCGGATCGCGGGCACGGTGTCAGGCACCGGGGACCTCCATCTCGACGACCGTGCCCCTTCCGGGGGCGGAGTCCAGGGTGAGCCGGCCGCCGACCGCGGCGGCGCGGTCGCGCATCGAGGCCAGGCCGAGGTGGCGGCCGGCCCGGCGGACCGAGTCGGGGTCGAAGCCCCGGCCGTTGTCGCTGATCCGCAGCACGGCGCCGCGGGCGGGCGTGCCGGCCAGGGTGACGGTGACCCGGCGGGCCCCGGAGTGGCGCAGCGCGTTGTGCAGGGCCTCCTGGGCGACCCGCAGCAGGGCGCCCTCCTGGGCCTGCGGCAGGGCGCGGACCCGGTCGGCGGCAAAGGCGATGTCGGCGGCGTGGGCGCGGTCGAGGACCTGCACCTGGGAGGCCAGGGTGGCGCTGAGGCCGTCCTCCTCCAAGGCGGCGGGGCGCAGCTCGACGACCACGGCGCGCAGTTCGTCGGCGGCCTCGGCGGCGAGCCGGGCGACCTCGGCGAGCTCCTCGCGGGCGCGGGCCGGGTCGCGGTCGACGAGCTTGGCGGCGGCCTTGGCGGTGAGGCGCAGCGAGAAGAGCTTCTGCGAGACGGCGTCGTGCAGGTCGTGGGCGATCCGGGCGCGTTCGCCGGCCAGGGTGAGTTCGCGGCTGCGCTCGTAGAGGCGGGCGTTGGAGAGCGCGAGCGCCGCGTGGGCGGCGAGTATCCGCAGGAGTTCCTCGTCGTGGTCGGTGAAGCCGCCGCCGCCCTGCTTGTTGGCGAGGTAGATCACGCCGAGGACGCCGGGCTCGTCCTCGGCGTGGTCGGGGTCGAGGATCGGCATGCCGAGGAAGGCGCCGAGTTCGGGGTGGGCGTCCGGCCAGCCGCCGAAGGCGGGGGCGCTGCGGACGTCGTCGAGCCGGACGGCGCCGGTCTCGTGGAACATCGCGGCGAGCACGCCGTGCTGGCGGGGCAGCGGGCCGATGGCCTTCCACTGCTCGTCGGTGACGCCGTCGACGACGAACTGGGCGAAGCCGCCGTGGTCGTCGGGGACGCCGAGGGCCGCGTACTCGGCGCCGAGCAGGCGGCGGGCGGAGGCGGTGATCCGGCGCAGCACCTCGCGGACCTCCAGGTGGCGGCTCATCGCGAGCAGTGCCTGGCTGACGGCCTCGATGCCGGCGAGGCAGGGTTCGCAGGCGGGCAGGGTGCCGTCGGGCGGCGGGCCGACCGGGATCCGGTCGGTGGGCAGCGCTCCGGCGTGCCGGTGGTCGCGTGGCACGGTGGGCATGACGCCAACCTACCGCCGGGTGCGGGGCCCGCGCGTCCGTCCCGGGGCCGGGCCGGGCCCGGGTCTGAGGACCTAGGGCCCAGGGCCCGGGTCTCGCCGGGTGGCCCCGGGAACGCCGCGGGGGCGGCCCTCCCCCGGCGGGGCGGGCCGCCCCCGGGGGCGGTCGGCGGGCGGGTCAGCCCTTCTGCATGACCTCGGGCTCGTGACGGCGCTGCAGGCGGGTCACGACGATGCCGATGACGACCGACATCAGGATCAGGATCCCGGCGTCGAACCAGAACTGCCCGGCGTTGTGGCCCCAGATCGCGTCGTACTCGGGGTTCTGGAAGTCCTTGTTCCAGGGGCCGAGCAGGTGCGAGAGGTCGAGCGTGGTGGCGACCATGCCGGTGCCCCAGCGGGCCGGCATCAGCCAGGCGAACTGCTCCAGGCCGGGCTTGGAGAAGACCTGGAAGAGACAGCCGGTGAAGACGACCTGGATGATCGCGAACATGACCAGCAGCGGCATGGTCTTCTCGGCGGTCTTCACCAGGGCGGAGATCGCCAGGCCGAACATCATCGAGGCGAAGCTGAGCAGGATCAGGCCGAGGCTCATCTCCAGGATCGGCAGGTTCTTGATCACCAGGCCCTCGGCGGGCAGCTTGCGCGGCAGGAAGCCGACGGCGGAGATGATCGCGCCCTGGATCACGCTGAAGAAGCCCAGCACGATGATCTTGGACATCATGTACGCCGAGCGGGAGAGCCCGGTGGCCCGTTCCCGTTCGTAGATCGCCCGTTCCTTGATCAGCTCGCGGACCGAGTTGGCCGCCCCGGAGAAGCAGGCGCCGATCGCCAGGATCAGCATGATCGTCGCGGCGCCGCTGTTCAGGCCGAGCTGCGTCTTGGGGTTGCGGGCCAGGCCGGGCTCGTTGGGGATCAGCACGCTGACCGCGCCGAGCACCGCCGGCAGCAGGATCGACAGCGCCAGGAAGCCGCGGTCGGAGGCGAGCACCGAGACGTAGCGGCGGATCAGCGTCCACAGCTGCGAGCCCCAGCTCTGCGGCTTCGGCGGGCGGACGGCCTCCTGCACGATCTGCGCGGACTGCACCGGCTGCGCGGCGCCGGATTCGACGTCGGCCGAGTACTGCTGGTGGTGCACCGAGCCCCGGTAGCGGCCGGCCCAGTCGTGGTCCGGGTAGTTCTCGAAGGCCTGGAAGACATCGGCCCAGGTCTCGTAACCGAAGAAGTGCAGGGCCTCGTCCGGCGGGCCGAAGTACGCCACCGAGCCGCCCGGTGCCATCACCAGCAGCCGATCGCACAGCGCGAGTTCGGCCACCGAGTGGGTGACGACCAGGATGGTGCGGCCGTCGTCGGCGAGGCCGCGCAGCATCTGCATGACCTCGCGGTCCATGCCCGGGTCGAGGCCCGAGGTGGGCTCGTCCAGGAAGATCAGCGAGGGCTTGGTGAGCAGCTCCAGCGCGACCGAGACGCGCTTCTGCTGGCCGCCGGAGAGCGCGGTGATCCGGTTGTCGGCGCGCTTGTCCAGACGCAGCTCGTAGAGCACCTCGTCGATCCGGGCCTCGCGCTCGCGCGGCTCGGTATCGCCGGGGAAGCGCAGCCGGGCCGCGTACTTGAGGCCGGTGCGGACGGTCAGCTCCTTGTGCAGGATCTCCGACTGCGGCACCAGGCCGATCCGCGAGCGCAGCTCGGCGAACTGCTTGTAGAGGTTGCGGCCGTCGTAGAGGACGTCACCGCGGTCGGCCGGGCGGTAGCCGGTGAGGGCGCGCAGCAGGGTCGACTTGCCGGAGCCGGACGGGCCGATGACCGCGACCAGGGACTTCTCCGGGACGCCGAAGCTGACGTCGTTGAGCAGGATCTTCTTGGCGCCCTTGTGCTCGACCTCGACGGTCAGGTGCCGGGCGGAGAAGGAGACCGCGCCGGTGTCGACGAACTCCTGCAGCTGGTCGCCGACCAGCACGAAGCTGGAGTGGCCGACGGTCAGCCGGTCCTGTGCGCCGATCAGCTGACGCTCGACGCGCTGGCCGTTGAGGAAGATGCCGTTGTGGCTGCCGAGGTCGACGATCTCGTAGCGGCCGTCCGGCAGCTGGCGCAGCTCGGCGTGGTGGCGGGAGACCTGGAGGTCGGAGACGACGATGTCGTTGTCGAGCGCGCGGCCGATCCGGATGGTCTTCATGCCGGCGGTCAGGTTGCGGATGATCGTCGGCTGCGGGCCGCCGTCGTGGGCGGCGGGCGACGGCTGCGGGAAGCCCTGCTGTTGCTGCGGGAACGGCTGCTGGCCGTGCTGCGGCGGGACGGGCTGCCGGCCGTGCTGGACGGGCGGCTGCGCGTACTGCTGCGCCTGCTGCGGGTAGGGCTGCACGGGCTGCTGCGCCGGCGCGGCCTGCCACTGCTGCTGCGGGGCGGGGCTGCGGCTGGTGGTCGCCTCGTGCCAGGCCTGGGCCTGGGCGGCGGGCTGGGCGGCCGGCGCGGAGAAGGCGAGCCGGGGGCCGTTCTCGGCGTTGCCGAGGTTGACCACGGCGCCCGGGAACAGCTGCGCCTGCAGGGTGCGGGCGCCGCCGGTGTAGGTGCCGTTGGTGCTCCCGTGGTCGTCCAGCTGCCAACCCGCCCCGTTGAACGAGATGGTGGCGTGCTGCCAGGAGACCCGCGCGTCGTCGAACTGGAAGTCCGACTGCGGATTGCGACCGATGGTGTAGGACCGCCCGGGTTCCAGGACCCGCTGCTGTCCGTTGATCTCGATGACGAGTTGCGGCACTGCTCGTCTGCCCCGCTCTCTCGGTTCCCCCGATGGTGCGCCCCGGTCAGGTGGGGGCGAAAATGATCGTGAATCTGACGGGGGAATCATTCCAGCCCGCCGGGCACGGGTGAAAGCCGCCCCCGCGGACTGTGACCAGGCGGCAACGATTCGCGGACCACCGGCGGACCACCTCCGGCGGCCGGCTCCGCCGCTGGTCCGCGGGGCCCTCCCCCGGCCCGTCCGTGGACGGGTCCGCGGGCCCGTCCACGACCCGGACGGGTGCCGTCGCCGCGACGGGCTGCGGGTAGCGTGGGAGGCACCATGAACGCATCGCCCTTGGCCGCCGAGCCGCTCCCCGCACCGCAGCCCCGGACCGAGGACGGGCGCACCCTGCTCGTCAAGGTGTTCGGCAAGGACCGCCCCGGGATCACCACCGGGCTCTTCGCCACCCTGGCCGGGTACGGCGTCGAGGTCATCGACATCGAGCAGGTGGTGACCCGTGGCCGGATAACGCTGTGCGCCCTGGTCACCGCGCCCGACGCGGCGGGCGCCGAGGGCGGTCTGCGGGCCCTGGTGCACCGCTGGGCCGAGGACCAGAAGCTCCAGGCCGAGATCATCTCCGGCATCGGCGACAACCGGCCGCGCCGGGAGGGCCGCTCGCACGTCACCGTCCTCGGCCACCCGCTCACCGCCTCCGCCGTCGCCGCGCTCACCTCCCGGATCACCGAGGGCGGCGGCAACATCGACCGCGTCTTCCGGCTCGCCAAGTACCCGGTGACCGCCGTCGAGCTGGCCGTCTCGGGCGTGGCCACCGACCGGCTGCGGGCCGAGCTGGCGCAGGAGGCGGCCACCCAGCGGGTGGACGTCGCGGTGGTGGCGGCCGGGCTGGAGCGGCGGGCCAAGCGGCTGGTCGTCATGGACGTCGACTCGACGCTGATCCAGGACGAGGTGATCGAGCTGTTCGCCGCCCACGCGGGCTGCGAGGCGGAGGTCGCCGAGGTGACGGCGGCGGCGATGCGCGGCGAGCTGGACTTCGCCGAGTCGCTGCACGCCCGGGTGGCGCTGCTGGCCGGGCTGGACGCCGCGGTGACCGAGAAGGTGCGCGCGGAGGTCCGGTTCACCCCGGGCGCGCGCACCCTGATCCGCACGCTGCAGCGGCTGGGCTTCCAGGTGGCGGTGGTGTCCGGCGGGTTCACCCAGGTCACCGACCACCTGGTGGAGCAGCTGGGGCTGGACTTCGCGGCGGCGAACACCCTGGAGGTGGTGGACGGGAAGTTCACCGGCCGGGTGGTCGGCGAGATCGTCGACCGGGCGGGCAAGGCGCGCTGGCTGACCCGGTTCGCCGAGCAGGCCAAGGTGCCGCTGGAGCAGACGGTGGCGATCGGCGACGGCGCCAACGACCTGGACATGCTGAACGCGGCCGGGCTGGGCGTGGCGTTCAACGCGAAGCCGGTGGTGCGGCAGGCGGCGGACACCGCGGTGAACGTGCCCTTCCTGGACACCGTGCTGTACCTGCTCGGGATCACCCGCGAGGAGGTCGAGGCGGCCGACGTGCTGGACGGTCCGGCCGAGGACGGCGCCGCGGCGACCGTCTGACGGGGCTGACGGGGCCGACGGGGCCCTGCGTGGCAGACACCGAGGGGCGCGCGGACACCTGGTCCGCACGCCCCTCGGCGTTTCGCCCGTGTGCCTAGTCCTGCGGCGTGAAGTACGAGACCAGCGCGGCGACGCCCGGCTCGACGTCCTTCCAGGAGCCGGAGAAGCTGAGCACCGCGATGGCGGCGGTCGGGAAGCCGCCGAGCCGCAGCCGCTCCAGCGCGTCCCGGTCGCCCTCGTCGCCGGCCAGCACCTGGGTCAGGCCGAGCACTCCCGGGTTGTGGCCGACCAGGACCAGGTCGGCGTGGTCGTCCGGGGTCTCCTGGAGGACGGCGATGATCTCCCCCGGAGTCGCCTCGTAGACCCGGTTCTCGTACACCGTGCGGCGCGAGCGCTTCGGCAGCTCGTGCGCGGCGAGCTTCCACGTCTCCCGGGTGCGCAGGGCGTCGGAGCAGAGCACGTAGTCGGGGTTGATCCCGGAGTCGGCGAGCCAGCGTCCGGCCTCCGGGGCCTGGTGGCGGCCCCGGTCGGCCAGCGGCCGCTCGTGGTCGTCGACGCCGTTCGGCCAGTCGGCCTTGGCATGGCGGAGAACGATGATCCTGCGGGGCGTGTCGGCGCTCATACCCAGCAAGCTTGGCAGAAAAGCCGGCCGGGAGCGCGATGCTGCCCGATGCCGCCACCCGACGGGGCGGGCGGTGCCATCATGCGGGGTTCACCCGGAGGTCGTCGTCCGGCCGACCGGGTTCCGGTCAGCCGAGGTTCTGGGCGACGGTCGCGACGATGATCAGCAGGACGACGATGCCGCCGATGATCGCGGCGATCTGGCCGAGCTTCTTGTGGCCGTCGGTGGGGTTCGGTTCGAGAACGGGCATGCCCGGATTCTCCCATCCCGGACACGCCCGTCCACCACCGACCCCGTCGCGCCGCCCGGGCCCGTCAGGCCGCGGCCGCGGCCTGGGCCGGGACCGCCTCGTCCTCGATGTGCCGGGCCCGGGCCGCCCGCAGGCCGAACAGCATCTGGGGCACCAGCAGCACCGCCAGGAAGCCGAGCGGCAGGTACCACTCGCCGGTCGCCTGGTAGAGCCGGCCGATCAGGATCGGACCGGGGATCGAGATCAGGTAGCCGACGCCCTGGGCGAAGGCGGACAGCTGGGCGACGCCGCCGGCCGACCGGGCGCGCAGACCGATCAGGGTCAGCACCAGCGGGAAGGCGCAGTTGGACAGGCCCACCAGGACCGCCCACAGCCACGGCGCGGCGGCCGGGGCGAACGCCAGACCGAGGTAGCCGGCGATGCCGAAGGCCGCCAGCACCACCACGAACAGCCGCTGGTCACCGCGGCGGGCGGCCAGGTTGGGCAGGATGAAGGAGACCGGCACGCCGATCACCATGGTCAGTGCCAGCAGCACGCCGGAGGTGCCCTCGGAGATGCCGGAGTCCTGGAAGATCTTCGGCAGCCAGCCCATCACCACGTAGGCGCCGGTCGCCTGGCATCCGAAGAAGCAGGCCAGCGCCCAGGCGGTGCGGCTGCGGGTGATCGGCAGCTTCACCCCGGAGCCCTGGCCGTCCGACGGTCCGCCGCCCTGCTTGCGGCGGGTGAGCAGCACCGGGACCCAGAGCAGCAGGGCGAGGGCGCCGAGCGCGGCCCACACCCCGAGGCCGACCCGCCAGTCGCCGCCGAGCGCGCTGGTCAGCGGGACGGCGACGGCCGCGGCCAGCGCGGTGCCGCCGGACAGCGCCATCGAGTACAGGCCGATCATCGGCCCGACCTTGTCCGGGAAGTACCGCTTGATCACCACCGGGAGCAGCACGTTGGCGACCGCGACGCCGGCCAGCGCGAGCGCGGTCAGCAGCAGGAAGACGGCGGTGTTGCCGGCGAAGGAGCGGGCCAGCACGCCGGCGGTGATCGCGCCGATGCCCGCGGTGACCACGGCGACCGGGCCGAGCCGGCGGGCCAGGCCGGGCGCGGCGAAGCCGAACAGGGCGAAGCAGAGCGAGGGGACGGCGGTGAGCAGGCCCGCCACCGTCGGGCTCATCCCGAGGTCGGCGCGGACCTGGTCGAGCATCGGCCCGAGGCTGGTGACCACGGGGCGGAGGTTGAACGCGGCGGCGGCGATCGCGAGGGCGAAGAGCCAGCCGGCGGAGCTGCGGCCGGTCGGGGCGGGCCGCTCGGGCTGCGGCCGGCCCCCGGCGCGGGGGGAGGCGGTGGCGGGATCTGCGGTGTCTGCTGCGGACGACATGCGAGTCATCATAGAATGATGGGATGAATTAGTGCACCCGTGAATTGGCATGATGGCCCGACCCGTCCGACCCAAGGAGTCCTTGTGGCGCTGTCCTCGCCGAGGCGCACCCCGCTGTCCGACCAGGTGATCGCCCAGCTGCGCGCCCAGATCACCTCCGGCGAGTGGCCGGTCGGCTCGCGCATCCCGACCGAGGCCGCCCTCGTCGAACAGCTCGGTGTGGCGAGGAACACGGTCCGCGAGGCCGTCCGCGCGCTCGCCCACAACGGGCTGCTGGACATCCGCCAGGGCTCCGGCACCTACGTCCTGGCCACCAGCGAGCTCGCCGGCGTGATGCACCGCCGCTTCGCCGACGCCGAACGCGCCCAGGTCGCCGAGCTGCGCGCCACCCTGGAGACCTCCGCCGCCGGCATGGCCGCCACCCGCCGCACCGAGCGCGACCTCGTGCTCATCGACGCCGCGCTCGCCCGCCGCGAGGACGCCTGGCGCGCGGGCGACGCCGAGGACTTCGTCCAGGCCGACGCCGCCTTCCACCAGGCCGTCGTCGCCGCCGCCCACAACGACGTGCTCGCCGCCCTCTACGCGGACCTCGGCGAGGTCACCCGGGCCCATCTGCGCCACGACGTCGGCCCCGAGCTCATCGCCGAGCGCTACCTCGGCCACGACAAGATCGTCGACGCCATCCGCGCCCGCGACCCCCAGCGCGCCTCGCACGAGGCCGGCCGCGCCATCGGCCCCTGCAACGACCCCGAGGCCTGACGCCGAGGTCCGGCCCCGGGACCCGCCCCCGCCCGGCTCCCCCGGGGACGGCCTCGCACCTTGCCGGAGGCCGGATTTGGCGTGCTAACGTCCCGTGAAAATTCGCGGACGGCCGTACTCCGGTCGGGTGTGCACACAACGGGGAGAACTGATGGCGGATCCGGACCTGAAACTGGGCCAGGGACCGGGCGGGGGGCCGACCAAGGTGTCGACGCCGGCCCTCGACAAGGCGGCCACCGCACTGGACGGCATCGCCAACGACAGCACCGCGGCCGGCAAGGGCGCCGACGAGTCGACCGAGGCGGCGGCCGGGAGGCTGAGCGGCTGGGACACCGCGGCGGCGCTGCGCGGCGCGGTCAAGGAGTGGCACGAGCAGGTGTCGCAGCTCAACGGCCGGCTCAACCAGGAGGCCGGGATGATGCGGCAGACCCACACCAACTACCTGAACGTCGAGCAGGGCATCGCCACGTCGTTCACCGGGAAGGCGTGAACCGATGAGCCTGCTCGGTTACGAGGACGTCATGAAGGCCGACCCGTCCGCGATGGCCAAGGCCGCCGCCGACTGGACCGCGATGGCCGGGAAGTACCTGCAGATCCAGCACCGGCTGGAGACCGAGGTGCTCTCGGTCACCGGCAACCAGGGCCTGTGGATGGGTTCCACCGCGTTCGCCGCCAACATGCACGTGAGCGCCACCCGCCAGCAGAGCATCGACGCGCAGACCGAGGCCAAGGCCGTCGCCTCGATCATCACCGACGCCAAGAACGACTTCGAGGCGGCGCAGAAGAAGCTGAAGGAGGCCGTCGCCGGCGCCCAGGCCGACGGCATGAAGGTGACCGGCACCGGCGCCGTGATGTTCGACGTCGGCGCGCTCGACCCGGCCACCAAGCAGGAGTACCGCCACGACCGGGACTACCAGCAGGAGCGCAGCGAGGCCGCCGGGAAGTGGGCGCAGCAGATCAAGATCGCCCTGGAGGAGGCGACCGCCGCCGACCAGCGGGCCGCCCTCCAGCTGCGCCGCGCCGCCAAGGTCGGCGACCCGACCAACCAGTTCAACGGCCAGGCCGCCGGCGGCGGCGACGAGGCGGACGGCAAGCGGGCCGCCGAGCTCGCCGCCCGGATCAAGGACGGCAAGACCCTCACCCCGGAGGAGCTCGCCGAGCTCAACAACCTGATGAAGGCCAACTCCGGCAGCCCGGTCTACGGCCAGACCCTGCTCAACGCGCTCGGCCCGGAGGGCACCCTGCTGCTCGCCGACGAGCTGGAGCTGCGGCTCAACGACCGGGACGGCAAGAACAAGGGCGAGTACGGCGAGCTGCAGACCAACCTCGCCAACACCATCGCCGGCGCCACCCGGGACAGCAACAGCAAGTTCTACCAGGACTTCCGCAAGGGCTTGCAGGAAGCCGGCGTCAAGAACATCAACGAGCGCCACTTCGGCGGCGGCGCCGAGCCGATCTACGGCTACCAGACGCTGGCCACCCTGCTCCAGCACGGCAACGCCGGGTACGGCAAGGAGTTCCTGAACGACCTCGGCACCGACATCCTGAGCGCCGAGCGCGGTGACAAGAACCGCTGGGGCATGCACCAGTTCAACGGCCCGCGCCCGGACCTCGTGTACGACCCCGTGGACGGCGTGCTCAAGCTGATGGGCCAGAACCCGGACGCCGCCACGATGTTCCTGGACCCCAAGTCGCCCGGGGCCGACGACCGCCTCAAGTACCTGCTGCGCGACCGCACGTGGCCCACCACGTTCACCAACACCCTGTACGGCCCGCCGATCATGGACAAGGCCACCCACCAGGAGGGTCTGGCCGCCGCCCTGGAGGCCGCCGCCACCGGCGACGTCCCCGGCGAGGGCACCCACAAGGGAGGCCCGCACACCCCCGCCCAGGCCCGCGTCATGGAGGGCGTGATCTCGGCCCTGGACGGGGACGGCAAGGGCAGCGAGATCCACGACGACCTGAAGATGCCGCTCGCCAACGCGCTGTCGGACTACGTCGGCGACACCCACAAGATCCTCAGCGACCACGTCAGCAGCGGTGGCGGCGGGGTCAAGGAGGTGAACGGGGAGGGCCACATCGACGGCGGCGCCGACAGCCTGGTCCGCGTCCTGCGCGGCGTCTCGGACGAGCCCGAGGCCTACGCGCTGCTCTACAGCGCCGAGCGGGCCAAGGCCGCCGAGGTCATCGGCGGCCTGCCGGCCGACCCGCGCGCGGACCGCGACGCGGTCGACGTCCCGGCCCAGCGCGTCGGCACGGCGCTCGGCGCCTACGACGCCATCCGCTCGGACGTCATCCTGGACAACAAGGACGACCGGATGGAGTGGGCGGACAAGACCAGCTCGCTCGCCTCCTCGATGAACGGCACCGTGACCGGGTTCATCCCGGAGGTCGGCGACATCGCGGGCACGCTCGTCGACATGGGCATCGAGAAGTGGGCGGACGACGTCAAGAAGGACGCCCAGGACACCGGCAACAAGGCGTCCTCCGACCACCACTTCGCGGCCCTGAACCAGAGCAAGGAGATGTCCCTCGGCTGGGGCCGCGCCAACGGCTACACCACGGACGCCCGGGCCGACCTCGTCTACTCCAACATCGAGAACGGCCACACCAACGGGCACGCCAACGCGATGAGCGCGCTCGGACGGAACGGTCAGCAGTGAGGCCCTCCCGGCGTACCTGGGCGGTCCTCGCCGGCGTGCTCGTCCTCGCCCTCGGCGCGGGCGGCTTCGCCGCGTGGCGGTACACCGGCCTGTTCCTCCCGGACCGGCTCTGCGACGGCGCCGTCGCGACCGGGGACGTCCGGGCGGTGCTGGGCGGCGGCCGGCTTGAGGTCGTCCGCAGCGAGCGGTCGACGGACCGTGAGCGGCCGGAGGGCAGCTGCGTGATCGAGGCCCGCGACGGCGCCGACCTCACCCTGCGCACCCACGGCGTCAAGGTCGCCGACCGGCGCAGCCAGGTCGATCCGGGGATGTCGCAGCCGGACCGGGGCCCGATCGGCGCCTTCGCCAACGACACCGGCTGGCTGGTGCTGCCGGCGGGCTGCCGCAAGCCCGCCGACGGCGCGTCGGAGGACTTCCCCGACCGGGACGCCGACGTGCTCAGCGCGGATGTGCGCCACCGCGGCGAGGGCGGGGTCCGCCGGCAGGACGACCCGGCCGGGGAGGCCCCGGACCAGCCGACCCGGGAGGCCCTCGCCCGGCTCGCCGGTGACTTCGGCTCGGCGGTCGCCGCTTCCTCCGGCTGCGGCGCCGCCGACGCGCCGGACATGCACCTCACCGCCGCCGGCCCGGCCGCCGGACCCGCCACCGACGGGCGGCTGTGCGGCCTGCCGGGCGTCGGGACCGGGAAGGACCTGCCGGAACTCGCCCAGCGGGTCAGCGATCCGGCGGCGCCGCTGCAGTCCTGCTGGATCTACAGCGGGACCATGGCGGAGCCGGCGATCCGCTTCACCACCACCGCCGAGACCCGCTACCCGGCCTTCGCCGCCGGGCGCGAGGAGCTGACGGCGCCGCTGCCGGCCGGCTGGCGGGGCACCGGCTCGTACAGCGCCGTGCACGCGCCGTGCGGGAAGGACGACCTGTTCCTCCAGCTGGCCGGGCGCGGCGACCTCGTCGACCCCGTGGACCCGGCCGGCTACGGCACGCCGCTGTTCACCTCCTGGGCGAACGCGGTGGCGGTACAGCGCGGCTGCGAGCCGATCGCCCCGAGGTAGCCCGGCACGAGAACGCCGCTGCCCGGCACCCCTCCTCCTCGGAAGGGGTGCCGGGCAGCGGCGTGTGCGAGGGGCGTCAGGCGCCGATGGCGTGCAGGCCGCCGTCGACGTGGACGATCTCGCCGGTGGTCTTCGGGAACCAGTCCGACAGCAGGGCGACGACGCCGCGGCCGGCCGGCTCCGGGTCGCTCAGGTCCCACTTCAGCGGGGAGCGGGTGTCCCAGGTGGCGGCCAGGTCGGGGAAGCCCGGGATGGACTTGGCGGCCATCGAGGCCAGCGGGCCGGCCGAGACCAGGTTGCAGCGGATGTCCCGCTCGCCCAGGTAGCGGGCCAGGTAGCGGTTGGTCGACTCCAGGGCGGCCTTGGCCGGGCCCATCCAGTCGTACTGCGGCCAGGCGTACTGCGCGTCGAAGGTGAGGCCGACGACCGCGCCGCCGTCCTGCATCAGCGGCAGCAGCGCCATGGTCAGCGACTTCAGCGAGAACGCCGAGACGTGCATGGCGGTGGCCACGGACTCCCACGGCGTGTTCAGGAAGTTGCCGCCCAGGGCGTCCTGCGGGGCGAAGCCGATCGAGTGGACGATGCCGTCCAGGCTCGGCAGGTGCTCACGCACCTGGTCGGCGATGCCGGCCAGCTGCTCCTCGCTGGAGACGTCCAGCTCCAGGACCTTGACCGGGTTCGGCAGCTTCTTGGCGATGCGCTCGGTCAGGCTCGGCCGCGGGAAGGCGGTCAGGATGACCTCGGCGCCCTGCTCCTGGGCCAGCTTGGCGGTGTGGAAGGCGATGGAGGACTCCATCAGCACACCGGTGATCAGGATGCGCTTGCCTTCAAGGATTCCGCTCATGTCAGTGACCCATGCCCAATCCGCCGTCGACGGGAATGACGGCTCCGGTGATGTACGCGGCCTCGTCCGAACCGAGGAACCGCACGGTGGAAGCGACCTCGGCGGGCGCCGCGTAACGGCCCAGCGGCACGTCGGCGACGATCTCCGCGCGGCGCTCGTCGCTGAGCACCGCGGTCATGTCGGTGTCCACGAAGCCGGGAGCGACCACGTTGACGGTGATGTTGCGCGGGCCCAGCTCGCGGGCCAGCGAACGGGCGAAGCCGACCAGGCCGGCCTTGGACGCGGCGTAGTTGGCCTGGCCCGGGGAGCCGGAGAGGCCGACGACCGAGGAGATCAGCACGATCCTGCCCTTACGGGCACGCATCATCAGCTTGGACGCGCGCTTCACGACCCGGAAGGTGCCCGTGAGGTTGGTGTCCAGGACGGAGGTGAAGGCCTCCTCCGACATCCGCAGCAGCAGGGTGTCGTTGGTGATCCCGGCGTTGGCGACCAGCACCTCGACGGCGCCGTGCGCGGCCTCGACCTCGGTCAGGGCCGCGTCCACCTGGGCGCTGTCGGTGATGTCGCAGCGCACCGCGAGCACGTCGAACTTGGCCAGCTGCTCGGGGACCTCACCCGACCGGCTGGTGATGGCGACCTTGTCGCCCGCCTCGGCGAAGGCCTGGGCGATCGCGAGGCCGATGCCCCGGTTGCCTCCGGTGACGAGAACCGAGCGGCTCAACGATCCACCTCTCTCCGTTGTGTGCGCACGCCGTGATGCCCGCGCACCACTTCGTGATGTCCACGTACATCGCAACGAGTACGCGGTGTGACGCTATCGGTCGTTCCGGCGCGGCGGCGAATCGGTCTCCGACAGCGCCGCAGCGACGGAACTGTCAGTACCCGACAATTCACGTCCAACCGGTTTTCACGCGATTCGCCCACCCGTCCGCACCGGATTGTCGTGTCCACTGAGCGGCCCGTCCGGGAACCCCACGACGGTGCGCGCCCGTTGTGCCCCCTGGTGCGGCACGACGCCGGGGCCGCCGCACCGGGGCCGACGGCGGCCCGCAGCCGGACAGCCGGCCCCGGTGACGAGCGGAGGCGGAACGCGGAATGAGCGAGGCACGGGTCGGGACCACCCACCGACGCGGACGACTGGCGGCCCTGGCCGCGCTGGCGGTCGGCGCCGGAGCGGTCGCCTGGGCGCTGCGCGACCTCCCGGCGGCATTCGGCCGCCGGCCGGACGGCGAGCGGGAGGAGCGGCTGCGCAACTCCCCGCAGTACCGCGACGGCGTCTTCCACAACGCGCCCTCCGAGCTGGCCCGGACGGCCGCGGCGTCCGGCATCGACCCGGAGACGGTGCGCCGGGTGCTGTTCCAGCGCGACGGCCGCACCCCGAACGGCCCGGTGCCCGTCGTCCGCCCGGCCGACGCCGCCGGTGCGGCCGCCGAGGGCGTGGCGGTCACCTGGTACGGGCACGCCTCGGCGCTGGTCGAGGTCGAGGGCTCCCGGGTGCTGCTCGACCCGATCTGGAGCGAGCGCTGCTCCCCCGCCGCGCAGGTCGGCCCACGCCGGCTGCACCCGGTGCCGGTGGAACTGGAGGAGCTGCCGCAGGTCGACGCGGTGCTCATCTCGCACGACCACTACGACCACCTGGACATGGCGACGGTCCGGCGGCTGGTGCGCAGTCAGTCCGCGCCGTTCGCGGTGCCGCTCGGCATCGGCGCCCACCTGCGCCGCTGGGGCGTGCCCGAGCACCGGATCATCGAGCTGGACTGGGACGAGACCTGCACGCTCGGCGACCTGGCGCTCACCCTGACCGCCGCCCACCACTTCTCCGGCCGCGGCCTGACCCGCAACACCACCCTGTGGGGGTCCTGGGTCGTCGCCGGGCCGAGCCGCAAGGTCTACTACACCGGCGACTCCGGCTACTTCGAGGGCTACGCGCGGATCGGCGCCGAGCACGGCCCGTTCGACGCCGCGCTGGTCCAGGTCGGCGCCTACGACCCGGCCTGGGCGGACATCCACATGACGCCCGAGGACGCCGTCCGCGCCCACCGCGAGCTCAACGCCGAACTGCTGCTCCCGGTGCACTGGTGCACCTTCAACCTGGGCCTGCACCCGTGGGCCGAGCCCGTCGAGCGGCTGCTGGTGGCGGCCAAGGAGCAGGGCGTGCGGCTGGCCGTCCCGCGCCCCGGCGAGCGGGTCGACGTCGACAACCCGCCGGAGCTGGACGGCTGGTGGGAGGGCATCGGGTAGCCGGCCGGCCGCCGCACCGGAAATACGCTGGCCGAAAGCCCCTTGGCGGGCAATGATGCGGTTCGGGCGCCCCTGTCGGTACCGGGGCGCCGCACCGCCGTCCGCCCGACCAGGGAGCCCGATGCCTCCGCTGCCCCCGACCGCCACGCCCCCGTCCCACGGCGGCGTCCCGCGCGCCGTCGACCCGCTGTTCCTCGGCTATCCGCTGACCGCCCTCGCCGACGCGGCCCTCACCCGGGCCCGTGAACTCGGCGCCGGGCACGCGGACTTCCGCCTGGAGCGGGTCCGCAGCGCCTCCTGGCGGCTGCGCGACGCCCGCCCGGCCGGCACCTCCGACAGCGTCCAGCTCGGCTTCGCCGTGCGGGTGCTGCTGGACGGCGCCTGGGGCTTCGCCGCCGGGGTCGACCTCACCCCGGACGCGGCGGCCCGGGTGGCCGAGCAGGCCGTCGCGGTGGCCCGGCTGTCCGGTGGGATCAGCCGGGCGGCGGGCTCGACGGAGCGCGTCGAGCTGGCCGACGAGCCGGTGCACCGGGACGCCACCTGGGTCTCCGCGTACGAGGTGAACCCCTTCGAGGTGCCGGACGCCGAAAAGACCGCGCTGCTCTCCGAGTGGAGCGCCCGGCTGCTGGCCGCCGAGGGCGTCTCGCACGTCTCGGCGACCCTGCTGACCGTCCAGGAGAACAAGTTCTACGCGGACACCGCCGGCACCGTCACCACCCAGCAGCGGATCCGGCTGCACCCGGTGCTGGAGGCCAGCTCGGTGGACGGGCAGACCGGTGCCTTCGACTCGATGCGCACCCTGGCCCCGCCGGCCGGGCGCGGCTGGGAGTATCTGACGGGGGCGCGGGGGTCGTCCCCCGATGGACAGAGCCTGACCGGCACCGGCTGGGACTGGGACGCCGAGCTCGCCGCGCTGCCCGTCCACCTGGCCGAGAAGATGAAGGCGCCGAGCGTCCGGCCGGGCCGCTACGACCTGGTGATCGACCCGTCCAACCTCTGGCTGACCATCCACGAGTCGATCGGCCACGCCACCGAACTGGACCGCGCCCTCGGCTACGAGGCCGCCTACGCGGGCACCTCCTTCGCCACCTTCGACCGGCTCGGCTCACTGAAGTACGGCTCCGAGCTGATGCACGTCACCGGCGACCGCACCGCCGAGCACGGCCTGTCCACCGTCGGCTACGACGACGAGGGGGTGGCCGCGCAGTCCTGGGACCTCGTCAAGGACGGTGTGCTGGTCGGCTACCAGCTCGACCGCGCGATGGCCGGGCTCAAGGGCTTCGGGCGCTCCAACGGCTGCGCCTTCGCCGACTCCCCCGCGCACGTCCCGGTGCAGCGGATGGCCAATGTCTCGCTCCAGCCGGTCGCGGGCGGCCCGTCCACCGAGGGCCTGTTCGCGGGCGTCGAGAACGGCCTCTACATCGTCGGAGACCGTTCGTGGTCGATCGACATGCAGAGGTACAACTTCCAGTTCACCGGGCAACGGGCCTACGCCATCAAGAACGGCGAGCTCGCCGGCCAGGTCAAGGACTTCGCCTACCAGGCCACCACCACCGACTTCTGGGGCTCGATGGCGGCCGTCGGCGGCCCGCAGACCTATGTGCTCGGCGGCGCCTTCAACTGCGGCAAGGCGCAGCCCGGCCAGGTCGCCGCGGTCAGCCACGGCTGTCCCTCGGCGCTGTTCCGCAACGTCAACGTGCTCAACACCCAGCAGGAGGCGGGTCACTGATGACCGCGACGACGCAGCCCCACGAACTCGTCGAGCTGGCGCTCGGCCTCTCCCGCGCCGACGGCTGCGTGGTGATCGCCGACGAGGAGTCGAGCACCAACCTGCGCTGGGCCGGCAACGCGCTCACCACCAACGGCGTCACCCGGGGCCGGCGGCTGACCGTGATCGCCACGGTGGCCGGTGCCGAGGGCACCGCCTCCGGCGTGGTCTCCCGCGAGGCCGTCGGACCGGAGGAGGTGGCCGAGCTGGTCCGGGCCGCCGAGGAGGCCGCCCGCGCGGCCGGCCCGGCCGAGGACGCGCAGCCGCTGGTCACCGTCGCCGAGCAGCCGAACTCGCCGCACTTCACCGAGCCGCCCGGGGAGACCTCGATCGAGGTGTTCGCGGAGTTCGGACCGGCCCTCGGCCGGGCCTTCGCCCGCGCCGCCGAGCAGGGCGAGCTGCTGTACGGCTTCGCCCGGCACGAGCTGGTCACCAGCTACCTGGGCAGCTCCACCGGCCTGCGGCTGCGCCACGACCAGCCGACCGGCACGGTCGAGCTGAACGCCAAGACCGCGGACCTGTCCGGCTCGGCCTGGACCGGCGCCGCCACCCGGGACTTCTCCGACGTGGACGTCACCGCCCTGCACGCCGAGGTGACCCGGCGGCTCGGCTGGGGCGAGCGCCGGATCGACCTGCCGGCCGGCCGCTACGAGACGCTGCTGCCGCCGTCCGCCGTCGCCGACCTCATGGTGTACCTGACCTGGTCGGCCGGCGGACGGGACGCCTTCGAGGGGCGCACCGTCTTCTCCCGCAAGGGAGGGGGCACCCGGATCGGCGACAAGCTCGCCGGGCTGCCGCTGACGCTGCGCTCCGACCCGCAGGAGCCGGGCCTGGAGTCCGCGCCGTTCGCGCTGGTGCACGCCAGCGAGGACGAGTCCTCGGTGTTCGACAACGGCCTGCCGCTGACCGCCACCGACTGGATCCGCGACGGCGAGCTGACCGCCCTGGTCAGCAGCCGCCACGCGGCGGCGCTGGGCGGGCTGCCGGTGCGCCCGGCGGTCGACAACCTCGTCCTGGAGACCGCCGACCAGGAGGCCGCGCCGACCCTGGAGGAGATGATCGCCCGTACCGAGCGCGGGCTGCTGCTCACCTGCCTCTGGTACATCCGCGAGGTGGACCCGGCGACCCTGCTGCTGACCGGTCTCACCCGGGACGGCGTCTATCTGGTGGAGAACGGCGAGGTGGTCGGCGCGGTCAACAACTTCCGCTTCAACGAGTCGCCGGTGGACCTGCTCGGCCGGATCACCGAGGTCGGCCGCACCGAGCGCTGCCTGCCGCGCGAGTGGAGCGACTGGTTCACCCGGACGGCGATGCCGCCGGTGCGGGTCCCGGGGTTCAACATGAGTTCGGTCAGCCAGGCCTCGTAGGGCCCGGTCGGGAGGGATCGAGAGGCGTGGACGAGAAGCGCACGGTCAGGACCAGCAAGATGCTGGCGCGCATCCTGCGGCACGACCCCGGCCGGGTCGGCGTCACCCTGGACCCGGCCGGATGGGTCCGGGTGGACGTGCTGCTCGGCGCGCTGGCGGCCCGGGGCACCCGGCTGACCAGGGCCGAGCTGGACCACGTGGTGGCGACCAACAACAAGCGCCGCTTCGCCTACTCGCCGGACGGCCTCTCGATCCGGGCCAGCCAGGGGCACACGGTGACGGTCGACCTCGGTCTGGCCGCCACCGAGCCCCCGCCGGTGCTGTTCCACGGCACCGCGACCCGGAGCCTGGCGGCGATCCTCCGGGAGGGCCTGCGCCCGATGGCCCGGCAGGACGTCCACCTGTCGGCGGACGTCGAGACCGCCACCCGGGTCGGCGCCCGGCACGGCCGGCCGGTGGTGCTCCTGGTCGACGCGGCCGCGATGGCCGGGGCGGGACACGAGTTCCGGGTGAGCGCCAACGGGGTCTGGCTGACGGACGCGGTGCCTCCGCAGTACCTCTCCCAGGGCCGATAGGCGTACGCACGCGGCCCCGGTCTCGTCGTCGCCCCGCTCCCGGCGTACGGTGAGGAGGCCGCGCGACGAGGCGCGCGGGTGCGCGGACGAAGGCGGTTTGGGACATGGGCAAGAGCGCCGACGGCGGGCAGGTCTACCGGATCACGGGAGCCCGCAGCAGTCTCAGCGAGGACGTCCGCGGGCGCCAGCGCCGCTACGTGGCCTCGATGCTGCTGCGGACCGTCTGCGTGCTGCTCGCGGTGGTGCTGTGGGACGTCCAGCGGTGGCTGGCGTTCGTGGCGCTGGCGGGCGGGGTGCTGCTGCCGTACTTCGCGGTGCTGCTCGCCAACGCGGGCCGGGAGAAGGCGCCGGGCCTGCCGTCCACCTTCGACGTGCCGGCGACCACGCCGCTGATGCTGGGCCCCGGCGGCAGCGGACCTCAGGGGGCGGATGTGACGCAGGGTGCTGATGGGGCCGGGCGTATGCCCACCGATTCTTCACAGAGTCGGAACTGAGCGTCCGTTTTGCTCAGCTTTCCACCGATTGCCTGGGCGGAAAGCTCAAAAGAAGCTCAGATTAATCATGCAAGACCTCCCCATGCCCACCCCGCCCCGTGACATACTGCGTACGCGCTCCGCATCCCCCGTCGGAGCGACGGACCGACGCCGGGCGGCTCCCCCCGTGGCTGCCCGGCGTCGCCATGTGCGCGTGCCGGGGTGCGTGACAGACTGGCGGTGACGACCACCCCGCCGACCGCCCGAGGACGACCGCCGATGCTGCTCCCCGACGCCCCCCAGCCGCAGACCCCGATCTGCTCCGCGAAGGGCTGCCGCGCGGACGCCGTCTGGGAGTTGGTCTGGAACAACCCCAAGCTGCACACCCCGGACCGCCGCAAGACCTGGCTGGCCTGCGAGGAGCACCGCGAGCACCTCGCGCAGTTCCTCGGGGTGCGCGGCTTCCTCAAGGAGGTCCTGCCGTTCACCGGCCGGGGCGAGGGGACCCCCGGGGCCTGAGCCCCGGCCGACGCCGGCCCGCTCGCCGACCCGTCCCCCGGCCCGTCCCCCGGCCCGCTCGCCGGCCGGCGTCTCAGCCGCCGATGGCCGACATCGGACGACCCGGCTGGTGGAAGTCCGGCTGGTCGATGCCGGCGCCGGCCTTCTTGCCCCACATCGCCGCGCGCCACAGCGCGGCCAGTTCGGTGTCGTCCGCGCCGGAGCGCAGGGCGGTGCGCAGATCGGTCTCACCGGTGGCGAAGAGGCAGTTGCGGATCTGGCCGTCGGCGGTGAGCCGGGTGCGGTCGCAGGCGCGGCAGAACGGGCGGGTCACCGAGGCGATCACGCCGACCCGGCCGGGGCCGCCGTCCACCACCCAGCGCTCGGCGGGCGCCGCGCCGCGACGGTCCGAGGGCTCGGGGGTGAGGGTGAAGCGGGCGGACAGCCGCTCCAGGATCTCCTCGGCGGTGATCATCGCGGAGCGGTCCCAGCCGTGCTGGGCGTCCAGCGGCATCTGCTCGATGAACCGCAGTTCGTAGCCGCGCTCCAGGCACCAGCCGAGCAGGTCCGGCGCCTCGTGCTCGTTGACGCCGCGCATCAGCACCGCGTTGAGCTTCACCGGGACGAGCCCGGCGGCCTCGGCGGCGGCCAGGCCGGCCAGCACGTCGTGGTGGCGGCGGCGCCGGGTGAGGGCCTGGAAGGTGGACTCGTCCAGGGTGTCCAGCGAGACGTTGACCCGGTCCAGGCCGGCCGAGCGCAGCGCCGCCGCGGTGCGGGCGAGGCCGATGCCGTTGGTGGTGAGCGACAGCTCGGGGCGCGGGTCGAGGGCCGCGCAGGCCTCGACGATGCCGACCAGCCCGGGGCGCAGCAGCGGCTCCCCGCCGGTGAAGCGGACCTCCTGGACGCCGAGGTCGCGCACGGCGAGGGTCACCAGCCGGACGATCTCCTCGTCGGTGAGCAGCTCGGGCTTGGCCAGCCACTGCAGGCCCTCCTCGGGCATGCAGTAGGTGCAGCGCAGGTTGCACCGGTCGGTGAGGGAGACCCGCAGGTCGACGGCGCGGCGGCCGAAGGTGTCGAGCAGCACGGCGGTCCCTTCCCGAGTGAGGTGCCGCCAGGGCGGCCGGCCCGGCCTCCGTCACGGCGGGGCCGGGCCAGCTTAGTCACCGCCCGTCCGTCAGTGGGCGCCCAACCCGGTGAGCGAGCGCACCTCGAGTTCAGCGTACTTCGCCGGGTCGGCCGGGCGGCGGGAGAGCACGGTGCCGATCCAGCCGGCCAGGAAGCCGGCCGGGATGGAGACCAGGCCGGGGTTCTCCAGCGGGAACCAGTGGAAGTCGGAGTGCGGGAAGAGCGAGTTCTTGGCACCCGAGACCACCGGGGAGAAGACCACCAGCACCACCGCGGTGACCAGGCCGGTGTAGACCGAGCTGACCGCGCCGGCGGTGTTGAAGCGCTTCCAGAACAGCGAGTAGAGCAGGGTGGGCAGGTTCGCCGAGGCGGCCACCGCGAAGGCCAGGGCGACCAGGGCGGCGGTGTTGAGCTTGTCGGCGAACAGGCTGAGCACGATCGCCACCGCGCCGATCCCGGCGGCGGCCCACTTGGCGACCCGGACCTCCTCCCGCTCGGAGACCTTGCCGCGCCGGAAGACGTTGACGTAGAGGTCGTGGGCGAAGGAGGCCGAGGAGGCGAGGGTGAGTCCGGCGACGACGGCGAGGATGGTGGCGAAGGCGACCGCGGAGATCACCGCGAGCAGCACCGCGCCGCCGGTGGTGCCCGCGCCGCCGCCGAGCTGTTCGGCGAGCTGCGGGGCGGCGGTGTTGCCGGCCGCGTTGGCGGCCTTGATCGCCTTGGGGCCGACCAGCGCGGCGGCGCCGAAGCCGAGCGCGAGGGTCATCAGGTAGAAGCCGCCGATGATGCCGATGGCCCAGAGCACCGACTTCCGGGCGGCCTTGGCGGTGGGCACGGTGTAGAAGCGGACCAGGATGTGCGGCAGGCCCGCGGTGCCGAGCACCAGGGCCAGGCCGAGGCTGAGGAAGTCGAGCTTGCTGGTGCCGGTGGCGCCGTACTTCAGCCCCGGTTCGAGGAAGGCGTCGGCCTTGCCGCTGGCGTCGGCGGCGGCGCCGAGCAGGGCGGAGAGGTTGAAGTGGTACTTGGCCAGCACCAGGACGGTCATCAGCGCGGTGCCGGCGATCAGCAGCACCGCCTTGACGATCTGCACCCAGGTGGTGCCCTTCATGCCACCCATGGCGACGTAGAGGACCATCAGCGCGCCGACCGCGACGATCGTCCAGCGCTTGGCGCCGTCGCCGCTGACCCCGAGGAGCAGGGCGACCAGGCTGCCGGCGCCGACCATCTGGGCGAGCAGGTAGAAGATCGACACCACGATGGTGGAGATGCCGGCGGCGGTGCGCACCGGGCGCTGGCGCATCCGGAAGGCCAGCACGTCGGCCATGGTGTAGCGGCCGGAGTTGCGCAGCGGCTCGGCGACCAGCAGCAGTGCGACCAGCCAGGCGACCAGGAAGCCGATGGAGTAGAGGAAGCCGTCGTAGCCGAACAGCGCGATGGCGCCGGCGATGCCGAGGAAGGAGGCGGCGGACATGTAGTCGCCGGAGATGGCGAGGCCGTTCTGGAAGCCGGAGAAGGCCCGGCCGCCGGCGTAGAAGTCGGCGGCGTCCTTGGTCTGCCGTCCGGCCCAGACGGTGATGCCGAGGGTGGTGAGCACGAAGATCCCGAACAGGGTCATCGTGAGGCCGCGGTGGTCGGTGGCGGAGCTGGCGAGCAGGTTCATTCGGCGGCCTCCCGGGGCGCGTGGACGACCGCACCGCGCGCCTCGCGGATCGCGGCCGCGCCGGGGTCGATCCTCCGGTCGGCGTAGCGCGCGTACCAGGCGGCGATGGCGAAGGTCGTGGCGAACTGCAGCAGCCCGAGCACCAGGGCGACGTTGACGTGCCCGACGACCTTGGTGCCCATCAGGGCGGGGGCGTAGCCGGAGAGCAGCACGTAGAGCAGGTACCAGAGCACGAAACCGATGGTGACCGGGAACGCGAAGTTCCGGAACGAGCGCCGGAGGGTTCGGAACTCCTCGCTCTCCTCGATGAGTTGGGTTTCGCTGGGGGCGGTGTCGATCGGCGGCGATTCCACTCTGACTCCTCACTCCTTCGGCGTAGTGGTCGCACCAGTGGAAACGATCGAACGTGAGCGAAGTCACAGGTCCGATGCGCGCCGCGCAATGCTAGGAGGGTGAGGCGTCACCCGGAAGGGTTTGACCGTGTTCAGCCATTCGTTCGCTCCTTCGCAGTAGCCGATTGACCGAAAACCACCCGTCCGGGGTGCATCCGGGACATGGCGAAGGGGTGGCCCCGGTCAACCGGAGCCACCCCTGGTGGTGCGTCAACAGCGGTGCGTCAGAAAGCCACCCGTACCTTCAGCGCGGATCGGTCGTCCATCGCCCGGTAGCCGTCCGGGACGCCGTCGAGGTCCACCGTGCGGTCGAAGACCAGGCCCGGCTCGATGGCGCCGGACAGGACGTCCGGCAGCAGCTCGGGGATGTACGCGCGGGCCGGCGCGACCCCGCCGTTGAGCGACACGTTCCGGCCGAACATCTGACCGATGTCGACGCCGGCGCTGCCGCCGTGCGGCACGCCCACGTAGCCGACGGCGCCGCCGTCCCGGGCGATCGACACGGCGGTGCGCATCGACTCCTCGGTGCCGACCGCCTCCAGCACGGCGTGCGCGCCCTGCCCGCCGGTCAGCTCGCGGACCGCCTCGATCGCCGCCTCGCCGCGCTCGGCGACCACGTCGGTCGCGCCGAAGCGGCGGGCCAGGTCGGTGCGCGCGGTGTGCCGGCCCAGCGCGATGATCCGCCCGGCGCCCAGCCGGTGGGCGGCCAGCACCCCGCACAGGCCCACCGCGCCGTCGCCGACCACCGCCACCGTGGCGCCCGGGCGCACCCGCGCCGAGACCGCCGCGTGGTGCCCGGTCGCCATCACGTCGGAGAGCGCCAGCAGCCCCGGCAGCAGCTTCTCGTCGCCCTGCGCCTCCTTGGGCAGCTTCACCAGGGTGCCGTCCGCGAACGGGACGCGCACCGCCTCGCCCTGCCCGCCGTCCGAGCCGACCTGGCCCCAGAAGCCGCCGTGCGGGCAGGAGGTCTGCAGCCCCTCGCGACAGAAGTCACACGTGCCGTCCGACCAGACGAACGGCGCCACCACCAGGTCGCCCGGCCGGAAGCCGCGCACCTCGGCGCCGGCCTCCTCCACCACCCCGAGGAACTCGTGCCCGATCCGCTGCCCGGCCACCCGCGCGGCGACCCCGCGGTACGCCCACAGGTCGCTGCCGCAGATGCAGGCGTTCACCACCCGCACCACCACGTCGGTCGGTTGCTGGACGACCGGGTCCGGCACCTCCTCGATCCGGATGTCGTTGGGACCGTGGATGACCGTGGCGCGCATGGGGGTTCGTCCTTACCAGAGGTGCCCGCACGGGTACCGCGGGCGACCGGAAAACAATCGACCAGATGTACGACGACTGCACCGTCCACTCTATTCCGGCGCGTCCGGGCCGACCTTCCGGGCGACCCCCGTCACCGGCGAACCGCCGTCCGCGGTCACCGGCGGGCCTTATCCTGTTGGACCATGTACGCGATCCAGCCCGAGACCCCCGGCGCAGCACCCCGGACCGCCGCGGTCCCGGCCCAGCGCTCCGCCGCCCCCGCCGGCGGCTACGCGGTGGTGGACGTCGAGACCACCGGCCTCGGCCGCACGGACCGCGTCATCTCCGCCGGCGTCTACCGGCTGGACGAGGACGGCGACGTCGTCGACCACTGGTACACCCTGGTCAACCCGGAGCGCGACCCCGGCCCGGTCTGGATCCACGGCCTCACCGACGACCAGCTGGCCGGCGCGCCCACCTTCCCGCAGATCGCCGACGAGTTCGCCGAGCGGCTGCGCGGCCGGGTGATGGTCGCCCACAACGCGCTCTTCGACTGGAACATGATCTCCCGCGAGTTCTCCCGGGCCGGCCTGCACGCCCCGGTCGAGCAGCGGCTGTGCACCATGGTGCTGGCCCGCGACCTGCGGCTGCCGCTGCCCAACGGCAAGCTGTCCTCGCTGGCCGCCTACTTCGGCGTCCACCAGCGGCAGGCGCACAACGCGCTGGACGACGCCCGGGTGCTCGCCGAGGCCTTCCGCCCCAGCCTCCACCTGGCCCGCTCGGGGGGCGTCCCGCTGCCGCTGCAGTCCTGCGTGGCCGTCACCGACCTCGGCGAGGACGCGCCCGCCTCCCCGGGCCGCGCCTCCTGGACCGGAGCCGCGTACCGGCAGGCCAGGAAGCGCCCGCCGTGCCCGTACCCGAACCCCGGACGCTGGGAGGACGGCAAGCCGCTGGTGCAGGGCATGCGGGTGGCGTTCACCGGCGACACCGCCACCGACCGCGAGCTGCTGGAGGACCGCGCCGTCGAGGCCGGACTGCACATCGCCACCTCGGTGAGCCGGCTCACCAGCCTGCTGGTCACCAACGAGCCGGACAGCTGGAGCGGCAAGGCCCGCAAGGCCCGCGAGGTCGGCACACCGGTGGTCGGCGAGGACGCCTTCCTCCAGCTGCTGCGCGAGGTCGCCCCGCACCCCGGTGGGTGAGCCGGTGGTGAGCAGGGCGTACGGTGCCCATGTGTACCGTTTTCTGCTCTCCCGGCGCTGGCTGATCACCCTGTTGATCGCCCTGCTGCTGATCCCCACGACCATCCGGCTGGGGTTCTGGCAGTTGCACCGCCACGAGGCGCGGGTGGACCGCAACGAGCTGATCGCCCGGTCCCTCACCGCCGAGCCCGTGCCGTTCGACACCCTGTCGGCCGCGCCCGGCTTCACCGTGCCCAAGGACCTCACCTGGCGCCCCGTGACGGCCACCGGACAGTACGACCCGGCGCACGAGTTCGTGGTCCGCAAGCGGACCGACTCCAGCGGGGACAAGATCGGCTACTTCGTGGTCACCCCGCTGGTGCTCGCCGACGGCAGGGGGAGCGTGCTGGTCAACCGCGGCTGGGTGCCCTCCGGCACCTCCGCCGCCGAGTACCCGGCCGTCCCGGCGGCACCGGCCGGCCAGGTCACCCTGACCGGCCGGCTGCGCGCCGACGAGGCCGCCTCCGGCAGCATCAAGGACCGGGCCGGCCTGCCGGACCGGCAGTTCAACCTGATCAGCAGCACCCAGCAGGCCAAGGAGAACGGCGCCGCCCTGCTCGGCGGCTACCTGGAGCTCACCGCCACGGAGCCGGCCCCGGCCGAGCAGCCCGAGCTGCTCCCCGAGCCCAACCACTCCGACATCGGCCCGCACATGGCGTACGCGATCCAGTGGTGGCTGTTCACCGCCCTGATCCCGGTCGGGTTCGCGGTGATGGCGCGTCGGGAGGCCAAGGACCGCCGCAAGGAGGCCGCCGAGGCCGAGGGCCTGGCGGTCGCCGTCCCCGCCTGATCCCTCCCCGGGGTCGGCTCCCCGGGGGACCGTCAGAGCACGTCATCCAGGTCGCGCAGCAGCCGGGCCTTGGCCCGTGCCCCGACCACCGACTTCACCGGCTCGCCGCCGCGGAACACCATCAGTGTCGGCATCGACAGCACCCCGTACGCCGCCTGGGTCTGCGGATTGTGGTCGACGTCCAGGCTGACCACGGTCAGCCGGTGCGCCTCCTCCCGGGCCAGCTCCGCCAGCACCGGCGCCATCTGCCGGCACGGCGGGCACCAGTCCGCCGTGAAGTCCACCAGCACCGGCCCCTCGGCCGCCAGCACCTCGGCGGCGAAGGTCTCGTCCGTCACCGCCGCCACTCCTGCGATCTGCACCATGTCCTACCTCTCCCACGCGTCCCGGTCGTGGACCGCGGCTGCGGCCCACTCGCACTGCGGCGGCTCCGAGGCGGCCCCCGCGGCGAGCGCGTCGCGCTCCCGCTCGGCCCGGGCGTACTGCTCGGACACCCGGGTCCTGACCTCCTGGAGCCGGGCGATGCACTCGTCCAGCTCGGACAGCTTCCTCCGGTAGACCTCCAGCGAGGCCGGGCAGGAGTCGCCGTGCGGGTGCCCCGCCTGCAGGCACTCGACGAACGGCCTGGTCTCCTCCAGGCCGAAGCCGAAGTCCTGCAGGGTGCGGATCTGCCGCAGCAGCCGCAGGTCCGCCTCCCCGTAGGCGCGGTAGCCGTTGCCGGCCCGCCGGGCGGGCAGCAGCCCGAGCTGCTCGTAGTACCGCAGTGCCCGGGTGGTCGTCCCCGCCCGCTTCGCCAGTTCACCGATCCGCATGTCCGGACCCTGCCCTTCCGGCAGCCGTTCGAACGCCGCCGGGAACGACGGTAGACCTTGACGCGCACGTCAACGCCAGCGCCGGCGCACCGGGCCGGGCGCGCCGCGCGGGGCCCGCTGCCCAGCGCCCGGGCCGAAGCGGCAGGATGGCTCCATGGATCTTGGACTGCAGAACAAGGTGTACGTGGTCACCGGCGCGACCCGGGGCCTGGGCCTGGCCACCGCCCGTGAACTCGCCGCCGACGGTGCCCGGGTGCTGGTCACCGGCCGCAAGCCGGAGGCCGTGGAGGCGGCCGTCGCCGAACTCGCCGCCCTCGGCGGCGGAGCGGAGGCGGTGCACGGGCTGGTGGCCGACAACGCCGAGCCGGCGACCGCCGAGCGGCTGGTCGCGACGGCCGTCGAGCGGTTCGGCCGGCTGGACGGCGTGCTGATCAGCGTCGGCGGACCGCAGGCCGGCCCGGTCGCCACCGCCCCCGAGGAGGCCTGGCGGGACGCCTTCGAGTCGGTCTTCCTGGGCGCCCTGCGGATCGCCCGCGCCGCCGCCGCGGCGCTCGGCGACGGCGGTGTGATCGGCTTCGTGCTCTCCGGCTCGGTCCGCCAGCCCATCGCGGGCCTCGGCATCTCCAACGGTCTGCGCCCGGGCCTGGCGATGGCCGCCAAGTCGCTCGCCGACGAACTCGGCCCGCGCGGCATCCGGGTGGTCGGCCTGCTGCCGGCCCGGATCGACACCGACCGGGTGCGCGAGCTGGACGCCCTCGGCGGCGACGTCGAGGCCGCCCGCGCCCGGCACAGCGCCGACATCCCGCTCGGCCGCTACGGCACCCCCGAGGAGTTCGGCAAGGTCGCCGCCTTCCTGCTCTCCCCCGCCGCCTCCTACCTCACCGGGGTGATGATCCCGGTGGACGGCGGCGCGCTGCGCGGCCTCTGAGCGGCGCCGGGCGGCGTCAGACCACCCGCGGCGGCCGGCCGCGGCGACGGTGGCGCCGCCCGGTGACCTCCGGGCGGGCCGCGATCACCCGGATCCGCAGGTCGGCGGGCAGGTCCGGCAGCCCCAGGCTGGTCAGCGCCCCGGCGCGCGGGCCGGTCTCGAAGTGCTCGGCGAGCGCGGCCGGATCACCGCCCGGGGTCATCCGGACGGCCGCCCGCAGCCGCGGGTGCCGCGCCCCCCGCACCAGCCGGACGCCCACCCGCTCGACCTCGGGCAGCTCGACGGCGCCGCTCTCCACCGCCTCCTCCAGCGCCCTGGTGCGCAGCCGCAGCCGCAGGCCCGGTGCCCCCGGTGTCGGCAGCACCACGGTCGTCGGACCGCTGCGGCGCAGCTGGGCCACCAGCCACCAGGCGGTGCCCGTGACCACCACGGCCAGCCCGGTGATCACCACCGGCCACCACCACGCCGAGCCGGCCCACCGGGTGCGCGAGCTGGCGCTCAGCACCGGCTGGTCGGGCGAGGTGAGCGGCCACCAGGACGGCGGGTCGACGCCGAGGTGCCCGTAGAGGTCGAGCCCGCCGGCCAGCACCAGCGCCCCGGCCGCCAGCAGCGCCAGCCCGACCACGCCCAGCAGCAGCCGGTTGACCGTTCCCCGGTTCACCCGGTGCCCCCGTCCGCCGCGGTGTCCGCCGTCGGCTTCGCCCGTCCTCGGCGGCCGGCCGTCCGCACCTCCAGCCGCAGCGGCCGGGCCAGGGTGACCGCCGCCAGCTCCTCGCGCAGCCGGCGCTGCACCGAGGCGGCATCGGCGGGACCGACGAGCCTGACCCGCACCCGGCGCCGGCCGACCCGCACCCGCAGGTGCTCGACGCCCGGCAGCCCGGCGGCCCGGTCGGCCAGCAGGGCGGCCACCCCGGAGCGGTCGATCGCCGCCGCGGTGTCCCCGTGCGGGCGCAGCGGCAGCCAGCGGCCCAGTCCGGGCGCGAGGGCGAGCCACAGCAGCCAACCGCCGAGCAGCACGCCCGCGCCGGCGCCGAGCAGCACGGCCGGGTCGTCCAGGTGCCGGGTGGCCAGCTCGTCGGCCAGCTCCGCCCGCCACTGCCGGGCCCGGTGCCCGGTCCGGACGGCGATCACGTCGTACAGCAGCGCCCCGGCCAGCACCAGCAGCACGGTGGCCACCACGGCGGCCGCCGTGGTCCGCAGCGCCCGTGGCCGCCGCGCCTTCCCCACCCCCGCCTCGGAGCCGCCCTCCCCCGCGCTCACCACACCCCCTCCGCCATCCACGCCCCCGCCCCCACCCGCGCCCTCACCGGGCGGCCTCCGCCACCAACCGCTCGACCACCACCACAACCTCCCCCACCCGGGCGCCGGTCATGGTGCGGATGTCGGCGGCGACGCGGTCACGGACGGCGCGGGCGAGGGCGGCGAGGTCGGCCGGGAAGGGGAGGTCGACCGAGACCCGGACGGTGACGGGGCTGCTCGGGGTGGCGGGGCCGGTGACCGAGACCTTCGGCGGGCCGCCGCGCACGGTCCGGTCGTGCCAGGCGTCGGCGAGCGCCTCCCGGGCGGCGCGGGCGGCGATCCGGGCGTGGACGCGGTCGGCGATCCGCAGCCGGCCACGGGCGCCGGGCTCCCGGTGGGCGGGCGCCGGGACGAGGGCCGCCATCAGCGGCGCCGGTCGCGGCCGCGCAGCAGGTCGCCGAGCTCGCCGGGTTCGATGTCGCCCTCCAGCAGCCGGCCGACCACGAATCCGACCACCCCGAGCGCCGCCACCAGCAGAAACGCCGCGAAGCCGCCGAAGTACCCCGCGAACCCGAGGGCCATGCCCACCACCAGGCCGACGATGGCCAGGCTCATCCGTTCCACCTCGTCTTCCACCGCCGACCGTTCTTCCCGGCTACTTCAGCTTGGGCCGCTGCCCGGAGGAGGGCTCCTCCTCTTCCTCCTCCTCGACGTCGGGCTCGTCGGGCAGGTGGACGTCGTTGACGGCGATGTTGACCTCGACGACTTCCAGCCCGGTCATCCGCTCGACCGCGTCGATGATGTTCTCCCGCACCTGGCGGGCGAGTTCGGGGATGACGACGCCGTACTCGACGACCAGCGCGATGTCGATGGCGGTCTGCTTCTCCCCCACCTCGGCCTTGATGCCGCGCCCGACGCTGCCGCGCCCGCCGGGGACCCGGTCCCGCATCGCGCCGAAGGTGCGGGCGAGGCCGGAGCCGAGGGCGTGGATGCCGCTGACCTCGCGCGCGGCCATCCCGGCGATCTTCTCGACCACGCCGACCGCCAGGGCGGTGCGACCGCGCTCGCCGACCGCGTGCCCGGCCTCCGAGCTCGCCGGGGAGGCGGGGGCGGCGGCGTGGGCGTGCGGGGCGTTCTTGTGCAGGGTGGCGGGCGTCGGAGTGTCAGGCATGGCTCATCTCCCGTCGTGCGGCTCCAGCTATATCCCAAATCGCTCCAACTCTGGCATTTCGCCACGAATCCCGCCCCCGGAGCAGCCGGAAGCGCGAACGCCGGGAGGCCCGGCCCGATGGGTGTTCCCCATGGGACCGGGCCTCCCGGCGCGGCGGCGGGCGGTCAGTCGCCGAGGCCGGCGAGGTCGCGCAGCCGGCGGGCCTGCGCCGCCCGTTCGGCCGAACGCTGCTCGTCGTAGGAGCGGCCGGCGGCGCCCTGCAGCAGCGCCTTGGTCTCGATGACCGCGTTGCGCGGGGCGGCGAGCAGGGCGGCGGCGAGGTCGCGGGCGGCGGCGTCCAGCTCGGCGGCCGGGACGGCGAGGTTGGCCAGGCCGATCGCGGTGGCCTCCTCGGCGCCGACCCAGCGACCGGTGGCACAGATCTCCAGCGCCCTGGCGTAGCCGACGAGTTCGGTCAGCGGCTTGGTGCCGGCGAGGTCGGGGACGAGGCCGAGCGAGGTCTCCTTCATGGAGAACTGGACGTCCTCGGCGACCACCCGCAGGTCGCAGCCGAGGGCGAGCTGGAAGCCGGCGCCGACGGCGTGCCCCTGGACGGCGGCGACGGTGAGCACGTCGGGGCGGCGCCACCAGGTGAAGGCCTCCTGGTAGCCGGCGATGGTCTCGTCGAGCTCCTTGTCACCGGCGGCGGCCAGCTGCAGGAAGCTGGGCTCGCCGGGGATGCCCTCGGGGGTGAACATCGCCCGGTCGAGGCCGGCGGAGAAGGAGACGCCCTCGGCGCGGAGCAGCACCACCCGGACGGTTCCGGGCAGCTCGCGGCCGATGGCGGCGAGGGCGCGCCACAGGGCGGGCGACTGGGCGTTGCGCCGCTTGGGCTGACAGAGGGTGACGACGGCGAGTTCGCCGTCGATCTCCAGGCGGACGCCGTCCTGCTCCCGGTGCGGGGTCTGCGGATCGGTGGCGGGAGCGGTCATGCGGGAACCTCCGGTGGCGAGGGTGCGTGGCTACCGGAGAGTAACAAAACTGGCGGCGCGACGGCAGGGGGTGGCCGCCAGGCACCTCGCGGCGACGGGCGGCCGGGTCTGCACTCGGTCGCGGCATGACGATCGGCGGCCGGTTCGCCCGGGCCGGGGGCGGACGATCAACGGTCGTCCCCCCGGTCGGCGCCCTGCCGCCGAGTCATCCGTCCGTTTGATTGACGGAGCGTCAGGAACCAGCTCCAGCAGGAGCTTTGTTCTTGCCCCGCGTGGCACCGCCGCGGCCCCGGAGAATCACCCCGGACTCGCTCAGCATGCGGTGCACGAAGCCGTAGGAACGACCGGTCTCCTCCGCGAGGGCGCGAATGCTCGCCCCGGAGTCGTACTTCCTCTTGAGATCGGCCGCGAGCTTCTCACGCGCGGCACCGGTCACCCGGCTGCCCTTTTTCAGAGTCTCGGCCACCCGTGCCTCCTCGTAGCGTTGCTCGGTCAGATTCCCATGATCACCCATCCACCGCGTCCTGGCCACCCATTCGACAAGGTCCATGTCCGCAACGGGCGGTCCTGCGGTGGTGATCCGAGCGCACAAGGGCGCTCACGCTGAGTGCACGCCCCCGGGGGCGCACCGCCGTTCGACGCGAAAGGGCTGATCAGCAGCGTGGGTCCGGCCACGATCGGGTGGTGGGCCGACGGAAGCTCCTCAAACGGAATGCGGGACCTCTTCATTCCCAGACACGCCGAAAGGACTAGTTTTTCTGGCCCAAAAAACGGAGGGCACGTCTACGGCCGGCCGGGCGGGAAGCCGGAGGCCCGGTCGTCCGTACGGACGACCGGGCCCCGGGAGAGCGCGATCAGGCCAGGCGGGCTCAGGCCAGCGTGACCAGGTCGGCGTAGGCCGGGCTCCAGAGGTCCTCGACACCGTCCGGGAGCAGGATGATCCGCTCCGGCTGGAGCGCGTCGACCGCGCCCTCGTCGTGGGTGACCAGCACGACCGCGCCGGAGAACTCGTGCAGCGCGCCGAGGATCTCCTCGCGGCTGGCCGGGTCCAGGTTGTTGGTCGGCTCGTCCAGCAGCAGCACATTGGCGCTGGAGACCACCAGGGTGGCCAGCGCGAGCCGGGTCTTCTCGCCGCCGGAGAGCACCCCGGCCGGCTTGTCGACGTCGTCCCCGGAGAACAGGAAGGAACCGAGGATCTTGCGGACCTGGACGAGGTCCATGTCCGGCGCCGCCGAACGCATGTTCTCCAGGACCGTGCGCTCCGCGTCCAGGGTCTCGTGCTCCTGGGCGTAGTAGCCGATCTTCAGGCCGTGGCCCGGGATCACCTCGCCGGTGTCCGGCTTCTCGACCCCGGCCAGCATCCGCAGCAGGGTGGTCTTGCCCGCGCCGTTGAGGCCCAGCACGACGACCCGCGAACCGCGGTCGATCGCCAGGTCCACGCCGGCGAAGATCTCCAGCGAGCCGTAGGACTTGGACAGGTCGCTGGCGGTCAGCGGGGTCTTGCCGCACGGCGCCGGGTCCGGGAAGCGCAGCTTGGCGACCTTGTCGTTGGCCCGCACCGTCTCCAGACCGGACAGCAGCTTCTCCGCCCGGCGGGCCATGTTCTGCGCGGCCACCGTCTTGGTCGCCTTGGCGCGCATCTTGTCCGCCTGCGCGTTCAGCGTGGCGGCCTTCTTCTCGGCGTTGGCCCGCTCGCGCTTGCGGCGCTTCTCGTCGTCCTCGCGCTGCTGCTGGTACTGCTTCCAGCCCATGTTGTAGACGTCGATGGCGGAGCGGTTGGCGTCCAGGTAGAAGACCTTGTTGACGACCGTCTCGACCAGGTCGACGTCGTGCGAGATGACGATGAAGCCGCCCTTGTAGGTCTTCAGGAAGTCCCGCAGCCAGGCGATCGAGTCGGCGTCGAGGTGGTTGGTCGGCTCGTCGAGCAGCAGCACGTCGGAGTCCGAGAACAGGATCCGGGCCAGCTCGACGCGGCGGCGCTGACCACCGGAGAGGGTGTGCAGCTGCTGGTTGAGGATGCGGTCCGGCAGGCCCAGCGCGGCGGCGATGGTGGCGGCCTCGGCCTCGGCGGCGTACCCGCCCTTGGTGAGGAACTCGGTCTCCAGGCGCGCGTACTTCTTCATCGCGTTGTCGCGGGTGGCGCCCTTGCCGTTCGCCATCCGCTCCTCGTTCTCGCGCATCTTGCGCAGCACGCTGTCCAGGCCGCGGGCGGAGAGGATGCGGTCCTTGGCGAGCACGTCGAGGTCGCCGGTGCGCGGGTCCTGCGGCAGGTAGCCGACCTCGCCCGAGCGGGTCACCGTGCCCGCCGCCGGGATGCCCTCGCCGGCCAGCACCTTGGTGAGCGTGGTCTTCCCGGCGCCGTTGCGCCCGACCAGGCCGATCCGGTCACCGGGGGCGACCTTGAAGCTCGCGGACTCGATCAGGATCCGGGCGCCGGCACGCAGTTCGAGGCCGTTGGCGGAAATCATGGCTGGGTACTACTCCTGGGACGTGGGCGGGCGACCGGACGGGTCCGGACCCGGGACGGGAAGGGGGTCGTCGACGGGGCTCTGCGGGAACCGCGCGGGGGGCGGCGCCGCTCGCCCGTCATGCCCCGGAGAAATCAGCCATGACGGCAAGTCTAGCGGGCCGCGCGAGCGACCCCGGAGAATCACCCGACCGGGGTACCCCGCGACTACTGCTCCCGGGCCTCCCGCGCCGTGTCCCCGGCGCAGCCGGTGACCGGACGGACGGCCGCGAACGGCTCGGCCGCGCTGCCGCAGGCCGCCTCGGGCGCCGCCGCCCAGGTGTCGAAGACCTTGGGCGTGACGATCGGCCCGTCCGAGATCAGCACCCGGCGGCCGTCCAACGCCTTCATCGACGCCCCCGGACCGGCGTTGAGCTGCCAGCCGGTGCTGTCCAGCCGGTAGCCGGAGATCCCCCCGGAGACCGGCTGCCCGCTGCCGTTGACGCAGTTGCGCGGCACCAGCACCGCGTAGTCGGTGGCCACCGTGCCCACCGGGTCGTAGACGCAGCTGCCGGGCGGCTTGGAGTTGTAGCGAAGGTCACCGTCGGCGTCCCGGAAACCCATCGTCAGCTCCGGTGTGACCACCGCCACCCAGGGCGTGGACTCCCGGACGGTGCGCAGCGAGGCCGCGGCCCGCTCGGTGGCCAGCTGCTTGCGCTGCTCCTCGGTGCGCTTGTCGGCGCCGGGCTCGCCCGCGCCGCGCAGCCAGTCGGCCAGCCCGGGCACCGCGCGGTGCCAGCGCACCTGCTGGTCGCCCGGCCGCACCGAGGTGACCAGGCCGTCGTCCCAGACCACCACGGCGTTCTCCCCGGCCATCGAGAGGTAGAGCGCGGTGGCGCCCTCCCGGTGGTAGGACCAGGCGTGCTCGCCGGTGTCCCGGTGGTACGCCTCCAGGCCCGGGCCCACCCGCAGGTCCAGGGCGGCCGCGTCCAGGGAGGCGGTGGGGTCCGCGCTCGCGTCCGCGGTGCCCTTGGCGGCCACCCGGTCGCCGAACGGGACCGGCTTGTTGGCGTGCGCGGCGGCGCCCGCCACAAGGACCACCAGCACCGCCAGGGCAGGGAGGATCGATCGGGGGCTGAGGGCGCGCGACTTCCAGGACACGGGCGGAGCGTACCTTTCGCCGCCCGCGCGAGTCAGCCGGACTTTCCCGTAGGGCCGAACGGCCGAACCCCGTCCGCCGGTTCCCCGCGCCCCGCGCGCGACCGCCCGGCGACCTGCGCCGTCGGGCCCCCTCCGGCCGCCGCGGGCCCGGGAGAAAGGCTCCGCGGTAGGGCTCCCAGGGCCGCGAGGACCGTTACGGAGGTGATACACGGCACACGGCGAGGACGTTCGAATATCGCCCACTTTAGGGTGACATCCGGCATTTCCTCGCCCGGGCGGCCTACTGTCGGCGACGAGGCCGGCACCGTGCGTGCCCCTCCCCGCCCTGCTCCGCCCAGCCCGTGGCACCGTCCGGGGCGCCGCCCGAGGAGACACCATGCGATTCGGCCGCCTGGCGCTCGCCGCCGCCACCCTGCTGCTGCTCACCACCGCCAGCGTCCCGGCCGGGACACCACTGGGCCAGACCGAGCGGCACGCCCTCTCCTCCGACGCCATCGCGCCGCGCGGCGCGGCACCCCGCCCGCCGGTCCAGCGTCCGGCGCACGAGCCGCCGTTCGGGGCCTTCGTCGGTTCCTGGGACAGCTACATCCCGCAGATCGGCCGGTACGCGCAGTGGCTGGGCGACGCCAACCTCCAGGTCGGCCACACCTATCTGGCGGGCAACGGCTGGGCGGACATCGAGGGCGAGCCGGCGGTGCTCGCCATGTGGTCGCAGTGGCGGCAGACCGACCCGTCCCGGATGCTCGTGCTCGGCGTGCCGATGCTGGTGCCGAACGAGGCCGAGGTGCCGGACGGCGAGGTGGCCCGGCTGCTCGGCCAGGGCGCCCGCGGCGACTACGACCGGCACTTCCTCACCCTCGCCCGCCGGCTGGTCGCCCTCGGCGGCGCGGACACCGTGATCACCCTCGGCTGGGAGATGAACGGCGTCACCTACACCCACCGCTGCAAGCCCGACCCGACCGCCTGGAAGACCTACTGGCGGCGGATCGTCACGGTGATGCGCTCGGTGCCCGGGCAGCGCTTCCGCTTCGACTTCGCGCCCAACCGCGGGCTGGACGCGATCCCGTGGACCAAGTGCTACCCGGGCGACGACATGGTCGACATCATCGGCATGGACAACTACGACCAGCCGGCCGGCGGCACCTTCGACGACTACGTGCGCGAGCCGTACGGGCTGCAGGACCAGGTCGAGTTCGCGGCCAAGCGCGGCAAGCCGGTCTCGTACCCGGAGTGGGGGCTGTTCCGCAACGGGGACAACCCGGAGTTCGTACAGCGGATGGTGGAGTGGATCCGGACCCACGACACCGCGTACCAGACCGTCACCGACTACTGTCCGCACGGCTTCTGGCAGTGCGACCGCAACCCGCGCTCCAGCGCCCGTTTCCGGCAGCTGATGACGGGCTCGCAGGGCGCCCCGGAGCCGGCCCTGCCGACGGCTCCCACCGCCCCCACCGCACCGGCCGCCCCCACCGCCCCCACCGCGCCGGTGTTGCCCGGGCGGCGGTAGCGGGGGCGGGGTGGACGGCGTCAGCCGCGGCGACGGGCGGCGAGCGCCTCCTTGAGCCGCGGCGCCCGGGTGGCGAGCAGCCGCACCGCCACCCGCCGGGCGCGCACCGCCCCGCTGCGGGCCGCGGCCGCCGGGGCCGCGCCGCGCGGGCCGAACAGCAGCCGCTGGTTGGGCAGCTGGTCCGGACGCCAGCGCTGCTTGTACGGCTCCTGACCGCGCAGCAGGCTTATCACCGGGATCCCGGCGCCGAGCGTCTCGTCCAGCGCGGCACCGAACAGCAGGCCCGCGATGTCCAGCCGCTCCCGCAGCCCCGGGTGCGCGCCGTAGAGGTAGAGGCCGCTGAAGGACGGGCAGAGCAGCACCAGGTCGACGGCGACCAGTTCGCCGTCCAGCCAGAACCGGTGGACGGCCGCGCGGCCGGTGGCGACCAGCCCGGTGGTGGACTCGGCGAGGTGGCGGCGGAACCGCTCGGTGCGGTGCTCCGGGGTGACGCCGCGTTCCTGCCACTGCAGGAAGTGCAGCCGCAGCAGCGCGTCCAGCGCCTCCGGCACCTCCTCCGGGCCCGTCGCCCGCACCTCGACGCCCGCCTCGGCGATCTTGCGCAGCTTGACCCGGCTGCGCTGGGCGGTCTTGCCCGGGACCCGCTTGAGCAGCTGGTCCATCGGGGCCGCCGGCAGGTACTGGCAGAGCGAGTCGGTGAACCGGCTGCGCCGGCCGCGCCACTGCTCGAAGACCCGCTGGACGGCGGCCTCCGGGCGCACCTCGCGCAGCTCCAGGCTGTGCCACGGCCGGTTGAGCGGGAGGGCGGCGGCGAACTCGGCCGCGGCGCGCTCGGCGCAGTCGTCGTCGAGCAGGACGTCGGTGAAGTCGATCAGCCCGGCGCCCAGGCCGGTCAGACCGCCGAACGGGCCGCCGCGCCGGCGGAAGGCGCCCGCGCCGACCAGCCGGCCGTCCCGGCGCACCAGCACCACCAGCAGGGCGCCGGGGCTGCCGTACTGGCGCCACCAGGAGCACTGCCAGACGGCGGACTGGAAGAAGGTGGCCGTTGCGCAGCGGGCGACCAGGTCGTCCCACTCCTCGGCCAGGGAGTCGAGGGCGTCGTCCTCGCGGCGCAGCTCGATGGTCCAGCGGGCGGCGGCGCGGGGCTGGGCGGGGAGGCCGGTGGCGGAGGTGACGGCCCCGGTGCTCATCGCCCGCTCCGGGCGGGCGCCTTGGCCTTGGCGGGCTCCGGGGCGGCGGGCTCGGGCACCGCAGGATCGGACACCGCGGGCGCGGACTTGGCCGGCGCGGACTTGGCGGGCTCGGGCACCGCGGGCGCGGACTTCACGGCCCCGGGCTTCGCCTGCTCGGGCTCGGGCGCGGCCACGGGGGCCGGCTCGGCGGCGCGCGGACGCGGGGCGGTCGCGGCGGGCTCGGACGGCTCGACGGGCGCGGCCGTCTCGACCGGCGTGGCGGACTCGGCGGACTCGGCGGGCGCGACGGACTCGGCGGGCGCTTCCCCGTCGGCGGACGCGGTGTTCCGGCGGCGGGTCATCATCACCAGCGCCCCGATCAGCACCCCGGCCGCGCCGCCGACCGCGACGTCCAGCCTGCCCGAGGGCGTGGTCGGCTTGGCGGGCTCCGCGGCGGCGGCCAGCGGGACCAGCCGCACGCCGCTCTCCCGGCTGCTGTTGTTGGCGAAGGCGACCAGCGAGCGGGCCACCGCGTCCGCCGCCCGGACGGCCTCCTCCGGCCGGGGTCCGGTCCCGGTGATCTCGATCATCGGAGCGTCCGGCGAGGTGGTGCCGTGTACCAGGGACTGCAGCTTGCCCAGCCCGTGCCCGGTCTCGGCGGCGGCCGCCGCGAGCACCTGCGGCTGGCCGGCCAGCCGGCCGTACGCCTGCGCGAAGCTCACCGCGGTGGTGCCCTCGCCCTGGGTCTCGGGCACCACGATCACATAGGAGTTGGCGGCGTACGAGGGGTGGGCGACGAGGGCGTACCCGGCGCCGGCGACGGCGCCCAGTGGCACCGCGAGGGCCACCGGCCACCAGCGGCCGACCAGCCGGCGGGCACTTCTGATCGCTTCGGTCATGGGGGGACTCCTTGACTATGAGGGCCGACCGGCCGGCGGCCCGGCGTCTGCGGGGGTGCAGTCGGCCCGGCCCCGGGCCAGCCGGTCGTAGAGGGCGCCGAGCTCGGCGGCCACCCGGACGATGTCGTAGTGGCCGACCGCGGCCGGCCGGGGCAGCGGGTCGCACAGGTCACGGTGGTCGCGCAGCTCCCGCAGCGCGGCCGTGTACGCGGCGGCCTCGGAGGGGATCCGGCGGGCCTGCGGGGCGGCGCCGGGCGGAAGTTCGTCCAGCGCCGGACAGGCGCTGTGCCACACCGGAAGGCCGGCCGCGAGCCCCTCCAGCACCCCGAGGCCGAAGGTCTCCTCGGTGGAGGGGGCGGCGAGCACGTCCAGGGCGGTGAGCAGATCGGGCACGTCGTCGCGCTCGCCGGTGAGCACCAGGCGGTCGCGGACGCCGAGGCCGGCGGCCCGCCGCTCCAGGGCGGACCGCTCGGGGCCTTCGCCGACCAGCACCAGGCGGGCCGCGCCGTCCAGCCCGGCCAGCGCCTCCAGCAGGACGTGGAAGCGCTTGCCCGGGACCAGCCGGCCGATCCCACCGATCACCCGGCTCCCCTGCGGCAGGCCGAGTTCGGCGCGCACCCGGGCCCGGGTGGCGGCCCGGTCGGCGGGCGGACGCCGGAAGCGGGCGGCGTCGATGCCGTTCGGGATCAGCTCGACCCTGGCCGGCGGGACGCCCCAGGCGTGCAGGGTCTGGGCCACCTGCCGGGAGACCGCGACGGTGGTGGTGCCGAGGCGTTCGCCGGCCAGGTAGAGGCCCTTGACGCCGCGGGTGACCGGCCGGCCCTCGATCACCCCGGGGTGCAGCGAGTGCTCGGTGGCGACCACCGCCCGCACCCCGGCCAGCCGGGCGGCGAGCCGGCCGTACAGCCCGGCCCGGTAGAGGTGGGTGTGCACCAGGTCGTAGCGCCCGGCCCGGACCCGGCGGGCCAGCCGGGGCAGCGCGCCGACGTCCCGGTTGCCGCGCATGCCGAGGTGGTGGACGGTGACGCCCTCGGCGCGCAGCGCGGCGGCCACCGCGCCGGGGTTGGTCAGCGCCAGCACCTCGCAGTGCTGGTGGGGCGGCAGATGGCGGAGCAGCAGCTGGAGCTGGCGCTCCGCCCCACCGGACGCCAGCCCGGTGACGATGTGCAGGATGCGCACCCGTCACCTGGCCCCGGGCCGGTGCTCGGGTTCGGCGAGGCGCTGGCGGAGTTCGGCGACGGTGTCGCGCAGGCGGTGGCGGCCGCGCTTGGCGCGCAGGCGCCAGGCGCCGTCGCGGTCGCCGACGTAGCAGCGCGGCAGGGCGTACCGGCCGGTGAGCGGGGAGTGCGCGATCGCGCAGGCGTAGTCGTAGCCCGCGTCCCGGACGGCCTGGGCGGCGGCCTGGTCGACGGCGCCGTACGGGTAGCAGAAGCCGGTGACCGGGCCGTCGACCACCTCCTCCAGGACCCGCCGGCTCTCCCGGGTCTGGGCGGCGAGCACATCGGCGGGCAGTCCGGCCAGCGCCTGGTGGCCGAGGCCGTGCGAGCCGATCTCCCACCCGGCGGCGGCGAGGTCGGTGACCTCCTGGACGGTGAGCAGGGTCTTCCGGGGGCCCTCGGTGTCCCAGTCGTTGGCGCGGCCGAGCAGGTCGGCGACCACGTACGCGGTGGCGGCGAAGCCGTACGCCTGGAGGATCGGCACGGCGTGGCGGGCGAAGTCGGCGTAGCCGTCGTCGAAGGTGAGGCCGACCAGTCTGTCGGCCCGCCCGGCCGCCCTGGCCCGCATCAGCTCCCGGACCGAGACGCCGCGCCATCCGCGCCGGTGCAGCCAGGCGATCTGCTCGGCGAACCGTTCGGGGCTGACGGTCAGCTGGTACGGGTCCTCCTTCTCGACGGCCACCGAGTGGTACATCAGGATCCACGGCGAGGTGGTGTCGGTGACCGGCGTCTCGGGCAGCGGGCGCCGGCTTCTGGGCAGTTGGGTCGGCGGTCTGCGGCTGCCGGAGCGCGGCGTGCCGGTCCGTGGCGGGTCGGCACGTGGTGGTTCGGTGCGCGGTGGTTCGGTGCGCCGGCCGCCGGCCGCCGGCGCGGCGGGGCGGCGTGTGCCCGACGGGAACAACCGGACTGATCCCCGTTCAGCATCCATGGGGAGGCTTCCCTTCATCGGCGACAGGTGACGGGCCGGGGACCGGCCCCAGGACCCGGAGGGCGGCACGGACCGGACCGCGCACCTCGTGGGCACCGAGGCCGGTGCCCAGGGCGGCGAAGGCCAGCGCGACGGTGAGGCCGCCGAGCGCGGTGGACAGCAGGGGGTCGGCGGCGAGGCGGGCGGCGGGCGTGCCGAGCGCGGCGGCGCCGGCGGCGGTGGCCAGCAGGCGGGCGTGGCCGCCGAGGACCCGTCGCAGCCGCAGCGGGATGCCGCGCAGGACCAGGCCGTGCAGCAGCAGCGCCGCGGTGCCGGTGATGCCGGCCGCGTTGCCGGCGGCCAGGCCGAGGGCGCCGAACCGGGGGGTGGCGAGCACCCCGACGACGACGGTGACGACCAGGCCGAGCGCCATGGCGGCGGCCGGGTACCAGTCGAGCAGCCGGCGGCCGCCGTCCTCGGGACGGGGGTCGCCGGCCCGTCGGACCACCGGGCGCAGCGAGAAGTAGGGGCGGATCATCACCCCGATCAGCGTCTGGGCGAGCAGCCCGAAGCTGTAGACCCGGATGACGGCGGCGGTGGCGGCGGTGTCCCGGGGGCCGAAGGCGCCGCGCTCGAAGAGCAGCGCCACCACCGAGGGGGCGCAGGCCATCAGGAAGGCGGTGCCGAGCAGGACGACGGCCGCCGCCTGGCCGAGGTCCTTCTCCACCCGGTCGCGGGCGGCGGTGAGGTCCCCGGCGGCGAGCGCCCGGGCGACCAGCGGGAAGGTCACGGTGCAGATCAGGATCCCGGCGGTCATGGCCAGTTGGGAGACCTTGGCGGCGTAGTTGAGGTGCGAGATGGTGCCGGGCGGCAGCGCCGAGCCGAGGAACCGCTCGATGAAGACCTGGGCCTGGCGGGTCAGGGTGAACACGCCGACCGGCAGCAGGGCGAGCGGGATCAGCACCAGGGCGTTGCGGGAGCGGCGGGCGGCGCGGCCGGGTCGTCCGGTACCGGCCCGCAGCCGGCGCAGGAACGGTCCGACCAGCAGTCCGGCCATCAGCAGGCTGCCGAAGGCCACGCCGACCGCGGCGGCGCGCACGCCCCACAGCGCGTGGCAGGTGAGCAGCACACCGAGGATGCCGAGGTTGTAGGCGACGTAGATGCCGGCCGGCGCGGTGAACCGGTGGTGGGCGCGCAATCCGGCGGCGAGGTAGCCGGCCACGCCGAACGGCAACACCGTGATCGCGGTGATCCGGGTGCAGGTGACGGCGAGCCCGGGGTCGGCGAGGCCGGGGGCGAGCAGGTCGACGAGCCGGGGGGCGCCGAGCGCGGCCGTCAGCGAGAGGGTGGAGAGGGCGAGCAGCAGCCAGGGCAGGGTCGCGCGGACCAGCTGGCGGACCGGGTCGGGGCCGTCGGGGCGCTCCTCGCGGAGCACCAGGGCGAGTGCGAAGGCGGGCACCATGAGGAAGGACATGGCGTCCTCGATGAGCAGCGGCGCCGCGGTCTCGGGCACGGTCCAGGCGACGAGGAAGGCGTCGGTGCCCTGGTTGGCGCCGAAGTAGCGGGCGAGCAGGAGGTCGCGGAGCAGACCGAGGGCGGAGCCGGCGGCGCTGAGCACGGCGGTGACGCCGAAGGCCTTGGCGAGGAAGCCGCGGCGCGGACCGGTGGTGGGCGCGGCGGCGGCCGGTGCCGGCCGGGGGGCGGGCAGCGGGGCGGGGCTGAGCGCGGTGGGCCGGTCCGTGGTCATGCCGCGGCCCCGCGGGGGCGGGCCGCGTGGGCGGCGAGGCCGAGGACGATCGAGGTCAGCACGGTGGTGGTGCCGCCGATGTCGGCGTAGAGGAAGTCGACCAGGACCCAGGTGAGCAGGGCGAGGGCGGCGAGGCCGGCGCCGCGGGCGGTGCGCAGGCAGCCGAGGAACAGGCCGAGGAAGAGCAGGCCGTAGGCGGCGATGCCGAGGAGTCCCTGCTCGCTGAGCACCAGGAAGTACATGTTGTGCGGGGAGAGCAGCGGTTCGCGCTGGAAGCCGATGGTGGCGTCGGCGGCGTCGCTGCCGGAGGAGAGCCGCAGCGGGGCGTGGCTGTCGCGCAGTCGCTGGAAGGCCTTGGGGCCGGCGCCGGAGACGGGGTGGTCCTGCCAGATCCGCCCGGCGGTGGCCCACAGGTCGTAGCGGTCGGAGACCGACTGGTCGGGGGCCTCGGAGACGGAGCCGATCGAGGTGAGCCGGGCGGTGACGCCGGAGCCGCCGAGGCCGAGCCCGCCGACCAGGACGACGGCGGCGGCCGTGCCGAGGACGGCGGAGCGGACGGCGAGCCGGGCGTCGGCGCGCAGCAGCAGGACGGTGGCGGCCGCGGCGGTGGCGATCCAGCTGCCGCGGCTGAAGGAGACGGCGAGCGGGAAGGTGAGGAAGGCGGCGGCGGCGAACAGCGCCCGCCGCAGCCGGGCGTCGCCCCCGGCCCCGCGTTCGGCGAGGGCGAGGGCCAGGGCGGCGAGCAGTCCGTAGCTGACGACGGTGGACATCGCCATGATGTCGAGGGCGCCGAAGGTGCCGACGGCGCGGATCGGGCGGCCGGTGTAGGAGGCGCCGGTGCCGGTGAGGAACTGGTGGGCGCCGACCAGGCCCTGGATCAGCGCGGCGATCACGAAGGAGCCGAGCACGAGCCGCTGGTCGGTGCGGTCGCGCAGGGCGCACAGCACGGCGGCCGGGACGAGCACGAAGACCTGGGTGAGCCGGACGAAGCCGGTGAGGCTGGTCGCCGGGTCGATCGAGCCGACGGTCGCGACGGCGGCGGCCAGCACGATCGCGCCGAAGCGGACGGCGTCGGCCCGCCCGATCGCGGGGGCGCGCCCGCGCAGCAGGTTCACGGCGGTGAGCGCGACCAGGGCGAGCGAGGCGAGGTCGGCGGCGGTGACGTGGACGGCGGCGGCGACGTCCTTCTCCCCCGTGGGCACGCAGACCAGCAGCACGGTGGCGGCGGCCAGCAGGCTGGGGCGTCGGTGGACGACGCCCCCCGCGCGCCGTAACAGCCTGGCGGGGCGCGGGGGTGCGGCGAGGGTCAGGGCCACGGAGTTGATCAGCTCCCGTCCGGGTGGAGCATGAGGACCGCGGTGCGGCACAGGATCTTGACGTCCTGCCAGAGGCTCCAGCTCTCGATGTAGCGGTTGTCGAAGCGGGCCCGGTCCTCGATCGAGGTGTCCCCGCGCAGGCCGTTGACCTGGGCGAGGCCGGTGAGGCCGACCGGGACGCGGTGGCGGTCCGCGTACTCGGGGTAGGCCTGGCTGAACCGCATGACGAAGTAGGGGCGTTCGGGGCGGGGGCCGACCAGGCTCATGTCGCCGCGCAGCACGTTCCACAGCTGCGGGAGCTCGTCGAGGGAGCTGCGGCGCATGAGCCGGCCGACGGCGCCCATCCGGTGGTCCTGGGAGATGTTCCAGCGGGTAGCGGACTCGTGCTCGTTGCTGGGCCGCAGGGTGCGGAACTTGAGGAGGGTGAAGACCCGGCCGTCGAGCCCGGTGCGCTGCTGGCGGAAGAGGACGCCGGGGCCGGTGTCGAAGCGGACGGCGAGCGCGCACAGGGCGAGGACCGGCGCGAGCAGCAGCAGGCCGATCGCGGCGGCGGTCACGTCCAGGGTCCGCTTGGCGGCCCAGCCGGGGCGGCGCATCGCGGCGCGGCCCACCCGCAGGCAGGGGAAGCCCCAGAGCTGGTCGGCGCCGGCCAGCCGCCCGGCGGCGAGCGAGCCGTACTCGCGCAGCGCCGGGACCAGCCAGACCTGGCAGCCGAGCCGGGCGGCGTCGCGCAGGGTGGCGGCGGTCTCCGCCTCGTCGGCGGCGCCGGCGGTGGCGACCACGTGCTGGACGCGGTGGCGGCGGACCTCGCGCTCCAGGGCCTCCCGGCCGCCGAGCACGGGCACGTCGGTGTCGCCGGCGAGCAGCGGCGGGTCGGCGTCGAGGAAGCCGACCGGGCGCATCCCGTACTCGCCGCGCTCGCTGAGGGCGGCGGCGACCCGGCGGCCGAGCCGGCCGGCGCCGAGCACCAGGACGGCGCTGGGGCGGCTGCGGCGGATCCGGCGCACCAGGTGGTAGAGGACGGCGCGGCCGCAGACGGAGAGCACCAGTTGGGTGCCGAGCAGGACGGTGAGCCGGGACGGGGTGGCCGGGCCGTAGTCGGGCCAGCGGCCCTCCAGGCAGCCGGCCAGGCTGATCGCGAAGGCGGCGGCGACCAGCGCCCGCGCGGCGAGGGCTGGCAGTTCGTCGAGCACCGAGAGGGTCAGGCGGGTGCGGTAGAGGCCGCCGGCCAGGTTGAGCAGGACCAGCAGCGGCAGGAGCGCGGCGACGCCGAGCAGCGGCGCGACCCGGACGGCCGGATCGAGGACGCGGTTGGCGGTGCCGGTGGCGGTGCACAGGGCGAGCGCGTCGACGGCGACCAGGGCGGCGGGCAGCGCGAGCCGGGCGCGGACCGGGCGGCGGGGCCGGTGGACCGGTGGGGCGCTGCGGATCCGGTCGGCGTGCGTCGGACGGTCGAGCAGCCCGGTGGCGGGGCGGCGCGGGCCGGACAGGGTCCGGCCGGGCCGTGGCACGCTGTCGTGATCAATGGTCATCGGCGGACGAACTCCCCTGCTGTGTGCCCGGGGTGACGGCGGTCCGGTACCCGATGGCCCGGGGTGGCCGTCCAGGCCCGGTGAGCGCGGTCCTGACAGCACCTGCTACCGCTGGCGACTTTCGGTTTTCTCGCGAATTCCCGGCGTGAAATCGAAACGAAGCAGGCATAATCAGACGTTACCGAAAACCGGCTTGAATGCTGGAAGTTGACTTGCCGTTTCATTCCAGCCGCCCATTAATAGGTATTTCCGATTTGGCCCCCTCACCCACAACCGGCGGAGGGTGCGAATACGGCAGCGCCGGAGCGGCGGGGCATTCACGGCATGTGAAACGATCAGATCCGCTGCGGGACACGGGCGCGGCGCCGCCCGGGCACCCGCCCGGCGCCCAGCAGGTCCCGGTAGAGCGCGTCGACCTGTTCGACGACCGATCGAACGTCATGACGGGCCGCGGCGTGCTCGCGCAGCCGGGTGCCGCGCCGCTCGCATTCGATCGGATCGGACAGCGCTTCGGCCATTCGGGTGATGAGCGCGGACACGTCCTCGGACGGCACCAGGGCGGACGCGCGTTCGGACGGCGGCAGGCACTCGCGCGCCCCCGGCACGTCGGTCAGCAGCACCGGCCGGGCGCAGGCCATCGCCTCCAGCGGGGCCAGCGCCATGCCCTCCCAGCGCGAGGGCAGCACCACCAGGTCGGCCGCGGCCAGCCAGGGCCTCGGGTCGGCGACGTCGCCGACCAGCCGGACCCGCGACGGCCCGGCGCCCTCCCGGGCCATGGCGGCCAGCCGGGCCTCCTCCGGGCCGCCGCCGACCAGCGCCAGCCGGGCGCCCGGCACCCGGCGCCGCACCTCGGGCCAGGCGGTGAGCAGCACGTCCTGCCCCTTCTGGCGGCAGAGCCGGCCCACACAGACCGCGAGCGGTCCGGCCGGCTCCAGACCGAGCGCGATCCGGGCGGCCCGGCGGTCGGCGGGCGCGTAGTGGCGCACGTCCACGCCGTTGGGCACCACCGCCCAGTCGGCGTGCAGGCCGGCCGCGACGCCGTCGGCCCGCTCCTGGACGGAGACGCAGAGCAGCCGGTGCGCCCAGCGGGTCGCGTACCGCTCCCAGCGCAGGGTGGCCGCGGCGAGCGGGCCGTCGACGGCGGCGAAGGACCAGGCGTGCGGCTGGAAGACGGTCGGCACCGCGCCGCGCACGGCCAGCCGGCCGGCCAGTCCGGCCTTGGCGCTGTGCAGGTGGACCAGGTCGGGTCCGGCGGCCCGGACGATCCGGCGCAGCCGCCAGGCCTCGGCGGCGATGGCGGCGGGGCCGGGCGAGCGCCGGGCCGGCCAGTCGCGGACCAGCGCGCCGGCCGCGGCGGCCTCCTCGGCGAGCCGGCCGCCGACGGGGCAGGCGACCAGCACCCGGTGGCCGGCCGCGCGCTGGCCGCGGACCAGGTCGACCACGACGCGGGCCACTCCGCCGTCGACCGGCTGGGAAATGTGAAGGATCGTCATATGCACGGCGGCGAGCCTAGGGTGGCCGCACCGCGGCCGGGCGCCGTCGTCACCCGCAGGTGGCGGGGCGTCCACCCGTACGGCACGCCGCTCGCACGGGTGGACGAACTCGTCGAATCCCTGGACGAGTTGAGGGTGGGATCCGGAAGGCCGGAACCCGCGGCGACTCAGCGCACCACGGCGGCCAGGTTGGTGAGCACCTCGTCGTGGATCCGGTTCAGGCCCTTGGGCGCGAAGGTGCGCTCGAAGAAGCCGCCGATGCCGGTGGCGCCCTGCCAGGTGGCCGTGACGGTGACCTTCGAGCGGCCCTCGCCGGCCGCCGCGACGGTCCAGGTGATCACCATGCTGGAGTTGGCGTCCTTCTCCACCAGCTGGTCCGGGCGCGGCGCCGAGACGGTGAACAGGCAGTCGCGGATCCGCTTCTCGGTGGCCTGCAGCTTCCAGTGCACCTGGGTGCCGGCGCCGGTGCCGCCGACCCGGACCTCGTACTCGCTGTACTGCGCGGGCAGCAGCTTGGGGCGGGTCACCTGGTAGTCGGCCAGGGCCTCGTACACCCGCTCGGGGGCCGCGTCGTAGACCCGCTCGGTGGTGGCCTGCACCTGTCCCATGGTCGTGCTCTCCTGTCACGGTCGTCCGGCGCCCGGTGGCCCGGCTCGCGGTCGCCCGGCGCCGGGTGGTCGTCGGGGTGGTACCGGCAAGCCAATCACAGCGGGCCGCCGGTGGCGGGCGGCGCCCTCCCCGGCGGAGCGGGCGTTAGGGTGGCGGGTGTGCTCGAACAGGTGACAGCAGTGCGATACGTCGACCCGCTGCGGGCCGGCGGTTCCGTTCCCGGCGTGGTGGAGACCGACGACCTGGGCACCTACGTGGTGAAGTTCACCGGGGCCGCCCAGGGGCGCAAGGCGCTGGTGGCGGAGGTGATCGTCGGCGAACTGGCGCGGCGGCTCGGCCTGCGGGTTCCCGAGCTGCGGCTGGTCGACTTCGACCCGGCGGTCGCCGACGGCGAGCCGGACCCCGAGGTCCAGGACATCCTGCGGGCCAGTCGCGGGATCAACCTCGGCATGGACCTGCTGCCCGGCTCCCGCGACTTCCGGCCCGGCATGATCGACGTCGACCCGGTCGAGGCCGGCCGGGTGATCTGGCTGGACGCGCTCACCGGGAACGTCGACCGGACGGTGCACAACCCCAACCTCATGGTCTGGCACGACAGGCTCTGGCTGATCGACAACGGCGCCGCGCTGGTCTTCCACCACCGCTGGTCCGGCGCCGAGGCGTCCGTCGGCAAGCGCTACGACCTCAGCGCCCACGCCCTCGGCGGGTACCGGCCGGACGTCCGGCTGGCCGACGAGGAGCTCGGGCCGCTGGTCACGGTCGGGCTGCTGGAGGAGGTGGTGGCGCTGGTGCCGGACGCCTGGCTGGCCGACGAGCCGGGGTTCGGCTCGGTCGAGGAGCTGCGCCGGGCCTACGTGAACCAGCTGGCGGCGCGGGCGGTGCTCTCCGCCGAATGGCTGCCGGAGGGGTTCTCCACCCCCGAGCAGCTGCGCGAGGCGGAGCGGCGGCGGGCCGCGCGGAGCAGGGCGGGGCGGCCGGCCTGGCTGCAGGAGGTGCCGGACCTGCACGGCAAGCCGTCGGTGGAGACGGTCTGGGAGCACCACTTCGAGTGAGCCGGGCACCCGGGCCGCTCGGGAACCGGCCCGTGGAACGACCTGCGGAACGGCCTGCGGGACGGCACGGGGAACGGCATGCGCGACGGGGGCGGGACTCGAAGTCCCGCCCCCGTCGCCGTGACTCAGGGTGTCAGCCGGTCAGCGATGGCTCACCGCCACCACTGGGCCGCCTTCTCGGCGTTGATGATGCCGGCGCCGTAGAAGCCGTTGTCGTCCGCGCCGCCCTCGCAGGTGGCGGTCCACTCGCCGGCGCCGCCCGGGTTGTACGGGGCCGACGGGCAGGCGTGCGACTCGGCCTGGTTGGTGAGCAGCTCGGTCAGCTCGTCCGCGCTGGCCCACGGGTGGGTGCTGGCGAGCAGGGCGAGCACGCCGGCGGCGTGCGGCGAGGCCATCGAGGTGCCCTGCATGTAGCCGTACTTGCCGCCCGGGATGGTGGACAGCACGCGGCCGTTCTTGTCCGGGGTGTTCGGGATCTGGTAGCGGCGGTCGCCACCGGGGGCGGCCACCGTGACCTTGCCCTTGCCGTAGCTGGAGTAGTACGCCTTGTCGCCGTTGACGCCCACCGAGGAGACCGCGACGACGCCGTCCAGCTCGGTCGGCAGGTTCAGGCAGTCCTGGGTGATCGGGCGCTCGACCGGGGTGGTGTCGTCCGGGCTGGCGACGTCCTTGGTCTTGTGGGCCAGGTCGATGTTCTCGTTGCCCGCCGCGGCGACGTTGAGGACGCCCTTGCGCTGCGAGAACTCGACGGCGCGGCGGACGGCGGTGGAGATCGCCGCCTGGTCGGCGTCGTTCTGGCAGTTGAACATCCACGGGTCGACGAAGTAGCTGTTGTTCGTGACCTTGAACTTGTGCTCACCGGCCCAGACGAAGCCGCAGATGGCGTACTCCGGGTAGATGAAGCCGCCGTCGTCGACGACCTTCACCGCGGCGAGCTTGACGTTCGGGGCGATGCCCTCGATGCCCTTGCCGTTCTTGGCGGCGGCGATGGTGCCGGCCACGTGGGTGCCGTGGTCGCCGTCGACGCCCGGCTGCCAGGCCTCCCAGGCGGTGTTCGGCTTGCCGCCGTCGATGCAGGAGACCGACTGCGAGGCGTCGACGTTGGCGGCGAGGTCCTCGTGGGTGCCGTCGATGCCGGAGTCCAGCACGCCGACGGTGACCTTGTTGCTGCCCAGGGACAGCTTGTGGGCCTTGTCCACGCCGATCTGGCGCATGTCCCACTGGTTGGCCCAGAGGGGCTCCTCGCCGGCGACGGCGGCGGCGGCCGGGGCGTCGACGACCTCGGCGACCCGGTCCTCGGAGGCGGTGATGCCCTTGGTGCGGCTGGCACCGACCGACTCGACGCCCTTGGCCTGCCGCAGCTTGGCGGCGAACCGGGTGTCGTCCGAGCGGGCGATCACCACGCCGATCTGCTCGTAGGAGTACACGACGGTGCCGCCGAGGGACGTGATCGCCTTCTCGACCTTCTGCACCTGGCCGTGGTTGGCCTTGGTGTTGACGACGTAGCTGAGCAGCGGACCGGTCGTCGACTGCGACCCGGAGGCGGCGACGGCGGTGCCGGCCGGCAGCGCGAGGGCGCCGGCGGTGGCGAGGACGAGGCCCACCGCCGCATACCGGGTCCGGCTGATCCGAGGAACACTCATAGGGGTTGGCCCTCCCGAGTCGTCATGCAGCAGCTGCGGTTGGCAGGTGCACTTGGAATGATCGGGACGTTAGTGAACAAGTGTTGCAATCCGCAAGAGGTAGTCATCCAATCGTCACAACCCCGCCACCGACGGAAGGTATGACTCCGCCTCTGCTGGGCAGGCCGGGCGATCCGACGACCACGAAGGCACACCGGCGTCGGGAGCCTCACCCTATTCAGCCGGGCCGACGGCGGAACAGGCGTGCGGAGCGGCCGGAAACGGCCAGTGGCGGATCATCGCCAAGCCGGAGCGGCGGACGGTCAGAGCGCGTACAGTCGGCGGGCGTTGTCGGCCGCCACCTGACGGGCCAGCCGGTCGGAGTCGGCCGCGGAGCACGCGCCGTCGGCGCGCCAGCCGTCCAGCAGGGCGCCCAGGCCGTGCCGGAACTGGGCCGCGCCGACCAGGTACAGCTCGGGCAGGCCGTAGGCGTCGGTGGAGAACAGCAGCTTGCCGAACGGCACCAGCTCCAGCATCTCCCCGAGCACCGCCGCCGCCCGGGGGCCGACGTAGGAGGTGGTCAGGCCGAGGTCGGTGTACACCAGCGGGAAGGCCTGCGCCAGCCAGGCGGCCTGCCGGTGGTACGGGTAGCCGTGCAGCAGCACCAGCGGGACGCCGCTCGGCTCGGCGGCGCGCACGAAGCCGGCCAGCAGCGAGGGGTCGGCGAGGTGCAGGGTGACGTCGGGGTCGCCGAAGCCGGTGTGCAGTTGGAGCGGCAGCCGCAGCACGGCGCAGACCTCCAGGGCGGTCCACAGCAGTTCACGCAGCAGCACCGGGTCGGTGAGCCGGCCGCCCCCGGCGCGCTGCCGCCCGGCGGCGGCGGCCGTGACCTCGGCCGGGGAGGGGCGTTCGGCGGGCACCGCCAGGCCGCTGCGGTAGGCCACCACCGACTTCACCGCGACGGCGCCGACGGCCGCCCCGGCCAGCGCCTCGCGGACGGCCCCGGCCCAGGCGCCGGGCGGGGCGGCGACGGTCTCGGCGATCGTCTCCAGCCGGACCACCTCGCGCACCCGGACGCCGGCCGCCTCGGCGAACTCGCCGAGCGGCAGCAGCGGACGGCCGGCGGCGGCGGTCAGCCCGGTGTCGACCAGACAGGTGTCCAGACCGGCGGCGGCCAGCAGCCGGCGGGTGGCCCGCACGGCGCCGAGCTCGCGCCGCCGGGCGAGGTACTCCTCGGCCGACGCGTGCGCCGGCAGCCCGAGCGCGGGCGGGCACCAGCGGCGGACGGCGAGGCCGAGTGCGCTGTCGAACGGCGAGGTGCCCGGGGCCGGCGGGCGGTCGGACTCGGTGAGCAGCCCCGCCAGCGCGTCGCCGGCGAGTTCGGCCGTCACCACGCTGTGGCAGTGGTGGTCGACCAGCGCGGGGACGTCCAGCACGCGTACAGGGCCTCTCTTTCGGATCACGCCGGACCAGCGGGCGTCGTTGATGGGCCCCTCCTGCCCGTGGGCGGGCGAGGAGGGAGCGTGCATCGGCGGCACGGAGGTGGGGGCACCTCCCGGCCGGAGGCTGGGGGCGGAGTCCATGCGGTGGGGGTACCTCCCGGCCGGAGGCTGGGGGCGTGCGTGCTCCGGTGGCGACCGCCCGGCGTGGTCCGAAACAGAGGCCCTAGTACCGCCAGCGGGTGGCGGCGGCCAGCTCCTCGGGGGGCGCGTCGGCGTACTGGTCGGCCTCGGCCTCCCGGACGGCGAGCACGGCCCCGTACAGGGCCTCGCCGAGCGCCTCGCGCAGCAGCGCGGACCGGCGGTAGGCGGCGATCGCCTCGCCCGGCCCCGAGGGCAGCCGGGGGACCGCGCCGGCCTCGGCCTGCGCCGGGTCACCGGTGAACTCCGGCGGCAGCGCGAGCCGTTGGTCGAGGCCGGCGAGGCCGGCGGTGATCACCCCGCCGACCGCCAGATAGGGGTTGGCGGTGGCGTCGAAGCACTTGACCTCGGCGTTGGCGGCCGAGGCTCGCTCGCCGGCGGAGCCGGTGACCAGCCGCAGCGCGGCCTCCCGGTTCTCCAGGCCCCAGCACTGGTAGGCGCCGGCCCAGTGCGAGGGGACCAGCCGCAGGTAGCCGGCCGGGCTGGAGCAGCCGAGCACCAGCAGTTCGGGCAGCGCGCCGAGCACCCCGGCGAGGAAGCCCTCGGCCTCGGCGGTGAGGCCGTGCGGGCCGGGGCCGCCGTGGGCGAGGTTGCGGCCGTCCCGCCAGAGGCTGAGGTGGAGATGGCCGCCGTTGCCGACACCACCGGCCTCGACCGCCGGGGCGAAGGAGACCCGCAGGCCGTGCCGGGCGGAGACGGCGCGGATCGTCTGCCGCACCAGCACCGAGGTGTCGGCGGCCTCGACCGGGCCCTCGGGGGTGAGCGAGACCTCGAACTGGCCCGCCGCGTACTCGGGGTGGATCTGGAGCACGGTCAGGCCCTGCTCGCCGAGGGCGCGCAGCACGTCGCGCAGGTAGTCGGAGAGCTCGGTCAGCCGCTGCATGCCGTAGGCCGGGCCGGCCGTCGGGTAGCGGGGCTCCTCCTCGGGCGGGCCCGCCAGCGCGACCACCCACTCGATCTCGACACCGGCCTTCAGCGTCAGCCCCTGCGCGGCGGCGGCCGCGACCGCCCGGCGGGCGAAGAGCCGCTGGCAGCCCGGGTGCGGGGCGCCGCCCTGGGTGTAGCGGTCCCCCGGCGCCCAGGCCCAGCCCGGCTGGGCGGCGAGCGGCACGATCCGTTCGACGTCGGGGTAGAGCCGCAGGTCCCCGGTGGGGCCGCCGATCAGCGGGCTGGTGACGATGGTGTCGTCGGCGAGGAAGACGTCGAAGCAGGGGGCCGTGCCGACGCCCCACTGGGCCGCGTGCACCAGGCCGCCGAGCGGCACCGCCTTGACCCGGGTGATCCCGGCGTTGTCCACCCAGGTGACGGCGACCGCCTCGACCCCGGCGGTCCGCAGCCGGTCGACCGCCAGCTGGGCGCGCTCCCCGCGCTCGGCCCGGTCGACCCGGGGCGGCACGGCGCCGCCCTCGGGCCCGGCGGCGGGCGCCTCGGCGGACGCCCGGTCGGCCCCCCTGCTGGATCCGGCCCCCCTGCTGGACTCGGCGGACGGATCGGGACGGCCCGCGGCGACGGTTCCGGTGCTCATGCCCTCATGCTCCCCCGGCCCGCGGGGGCGCGTAACTCCCCTATCGGGTGGTCCGAACGGACGTCCGTCCACCCCCGTCCCCCGTGCGGGTGATCGCCCGGCCGTGAGCGGCGGAGAATCAGCGCCCGACCCCCTTCCTACCGGCCGGTAGCTTCGCTACAGTGTCGGCACGCACCACCGTCGGGCTTCGGGAGCCGCACCGACGGGGGCGCCGTCCGCCGCGCGGGACTCGCGCGGAGCGGGCTGCGCGCGACGGTGCTCTCGTTCACCGGTGGGCGCCGCGGACCGCGGCCGCAGCCGGGACTTCTCTCCTCCGTGTTCAGAGCCGCTGCCCCACGTCGAGCGCCTGAGTACCACGGCACACCCGCAGCACCGCCGGAGCGGACCGGCGACGGCACGGTGGCCGCAACCGTCATCCCCCCGCACCCGCGCGCGGACCCTCCTCCGGGGGCGCGCCCTCCGGAGCGCGCGCGGGCCTTCCATGACAAGGAGTCAGGACAGATGGAGCGTCCCTTCCCCACGGTCGCCGTGGTCGGGCTCGGCACGATGGGCTCCGGCGTCGCGGTCGCGGTCGCCAGGAGCGGCCGGCGGGTGATCGGCATCGAGGCCGACGAGGCCTCGGCCGCCCGGGCGCTGGCCCGGATCGAGGAGGCCACCGCGCACGCGGTGGCCCGCGAGCGGCTCACCGCCGAGGAGCGGACCGGGCTGCTGGCCCGGATCACCGTCGGCCACGCGCTGGAGGCCGCCGCCGGGGCCGCCCTGGTGATCGAGGAGGTCCCCGAGCGGCTGGAGCTCAAGCGGGAGCTCTTCGCCGAGCTGGACCGGATCTGCCCGGCCGACACCGTGCTGGCCACCGGCACCACCGCGCTGTCGGTGACCCGGATCGCCGCCGCCACCGCCCGCCCGGACCGGGTGCTCGGCCTGCACTTCTTCAACCCCGTGCACACCATGAGGCTGGTCGAGGTGGTGCGCACCGTGCTCACCTCCCCCCAGGTGGCCGAGCAGGCCGCGGCCCTCGCCCGGGACCTCGGCAAGGAGCCGGTGGCGGCCGGCGACCGGCCCGGCTTCGTGGTCAACGGCCTGCTCTTCGCCTACCTCAACCAGGCCGCCGCGATGTACGAGTCCCGGTACGCCACCCGGGAGGACATCGACGCCGCGATGCGGCTGGGCTGCGGCCTGCCGATGGGCCCGCTGGCGCTGCTCGACCTGATCGGCGTGGACACCGCCCGGACCGTCCTGGAGGCGATGTACGAGCAGTCGAAGGACCGGCTGCACGCGCCCGCGCCGATCCTCGGCCAGCTGGTCTCCGCCGGGCTGCTGGGCCGCAAGTCCGGCCGCGGCTTCTACGCCTACGAGGCGCCCGGCTCCTCGAAGGCCGTCGACGCCGCCGCCGGCCCGGCCCGGCCGAAGGTCCCCGGGCGGGAGGTGCGCAGCGTCGGCGTCTGCGGCTCGGGCACCATGGCCACCGGCATCGTCGAGGTGTTCGCCAAGGCCGGGTTCCCGGTGCTGCTGGCCGCCCGCAGCCAGGAGAAGGCGGAGCGGGCCAAGGCGCAGCTGGCGAAGTCGCTGGAGCGCTCGGTCGCCAAGGGCCGGCTGGCCGCCGAGCAGCGGGACGCCGCGCTGGCGCTGGTCACTCCGGTCGGACGGTACGAGGAGCTGGCCGGGGTGGACCTGGTGGTGGAGGCGGTCGCCGAGGACCTGGCGGTCAAGCGCGAACTGTTCGCCACCCTGGACGCGATCGTCGAGCCGGGCGCGGTGCTGGCCACCACCACCTCCTCGCTGCCGGTGATCAGCTGCGCCTCGGCGACCTCCCGGCCGCAGGACGTGATCGGCATGCACTTCTTCAACCCGGCGCCGGCGATGCGGCTGGTGGAGGTGGTCTCCACGGTGCTGACCGCCCCGGACGTCACCGCGACCGTGCTGGAGCTGTGCGCGAAGGTCCGCAAGCACCCGGTGGAGTGCGGGGACCGCGCCGGGTTCATCGTCAACGCGCTGCTCTTCCCCTACCTGAACGACGCGGTGCGGATGCTCCAGGAGCACTACGCGACGGTGGACGACATCGACACCGCGATGAAGCTCGGCTGCGGGTACCCGATGGGCCCGTTCGAGCTGCTGGACGTGGTCGGCCTGGACGTCTCGCTGACCATCGAGCAGGTGCTGCACCAGGAGTTCCGGGAGCCGGGCCTGGCCGCGGCGCCGCTGCTGGAGCACCTGGTGGCGGCCGGCTGCCTGGGCCGCAAGACCGGCCGCGGCTTCCGCGACCACGCGCGCCGATGACCGCCCCGCCACCCTCCGGGCGGCAGCCCGGCCGGCCGCCGGTGCGCCCGGAGCGGGCCGGCTGGTGGCCGGGCGCGGCCCCGGCGCGCCGGCCCGGACCCGCGGCGGGCGCACCGGTCCCGCCGGTCCGCCGGGAAAGGCCCCCGGGCGCGGCGCCGGGGGCGTGTAGCGTTCCGGGCATGGATCGGGTTCAGTCAGTCTCCCCGCAGCAATCCGCCCCGGCGCGCGACGGCCGGCCGGCCGGGACCGGCCAGGACGGGGGCCCGGGCGGCCGCCGGGCGGCGGCGCAGCGCCAGCAGATGCGTCAGGATCTGGCCACCGCCGCCATGGAGCTGTTCGCCTCGCAGGGCTACGAGGAGACCACGGTCGACCAGATCGCGGCGGCGGCCGGGGTGGCCCGGCGGACCTTCTTCCGGTACTTCCGGTCCAAGGAGGAGGCGATCTTCCCGGACCACGACGACACCCTGGTCCGGGTGGCCGACCTGCTGGCCAGTGCCGAGCCGGAGGAGCACCCGCTGGACGTGGTCTGCCGGGGCATCAAGGAGGTGCTGCGGATGTACGCCTCCACGCCCGGGGTGTCGGTCGCGCGGTACCAGTTGATCCGTCAGGTGCCGGCGCTGCGCGAGCGGGAGATCGCCGTGGTGGCCCGCTACGAGCGGCTGTTCACCCGGTACCTGCTGGGCCGCTTCGACACCGCCGGGGAGATCCCCTCGGGCTGGCAGCGCGCCGGCGAGGACGACTCGATGCTGGCCGAGGTGTCGGCGGCGGCCGTGGTCGCGGCCCACAACCACGTGCTGCGGCGCTGGCTGCGGGCGGGCGGGCGGGGCGACGTCGAGGCGCAGCTGGACCACTCCTTCGAGGTGATCCGGCGGACCTTCTGGGCGTCCAGCTCGCCGGGCGCGCGGCGCCGCGGTGCCGTTGTGGCACCCGGTGCCAGTGCGACCGAGGCAGAGGCCGCGACGGCAAGCGCACTGAGTGCCAGCCCCGGAGGTGAGGTGCTCATCACAGTCGCCCGCACGGACGCCCCGCTGGAGGTCGTGGTGGACGCCGTGCGGGCCGCCCTGGAGGGCGCCAAGCAGGCCTGATAGCCGAAGTTTTCGCAGCTCACAGCAGTTTCCAGGGCCCGCGCCGGACCATCGGCGCGGGCCCTTCCGATGCCCTTCGAGGGACCCGTCGAGGGGGCCGCGGCCCGCCGGAATTGCTGGCACGCCGTGTCTTTACGAGTGGCACAGGGTGCCACTACCTTGTTACCCACCAGTCGCGGCGCCGCGGCTCCCCACCTCGGCGCGCCGTCGTACCGGCGCTCCCCCAACCCCGGGAGCGACCCACCGCAGTGCCAGGCCCACCAGCCACCCACCCACCACCCCGTTCAGCGAAGCCGGTGTCCGCTCCCGGCTCCCCCAGACGCCCTGTGCCCTCACACAGGTACGCCTTCGGAGGCAGCCATGAAGGAAATCCTCGACGCGATCCTCAGCCCCGACAGCACCTCGGCGGACTTCGCCGACGTGAAGCTGCCGGAGTCCTACCGGGCGGTGACGCTCCACAAGGACGAGGAGCAGATGTTCGCCGGCCTCGACAGCCGCGACAAGGACCCCCGCAAGTCCCTCCACCTCGACGAGGTCGCACTGCCCGAGCTGGGCCCGGGTGAGGCCCTGGTCGCCGTGATGGCGAGCGCCGTGAACTACAACACCGTGTGGAGCTCGATCTTCGAGCCGGTCTCCACCTTCGGCTTCCTGGAGCGCTACGGCCGGCTCTCCCCGCTCGCCAAGCGCCACGACCTGCCGTACCACGTCGTCGGCTCGGACCTCGCCGGCGTGGTGCTGCGCACCGGCGCCGGGGTCAACGCCTGGAAGCCGGGCGACGAGGTGGTCGCGCACTGCCTCTCCGTCGAGCTGGAGTCCTCCGACGGCCACAACGACACGATGATGGACCCGGAGCAGCGGATCTGGGGCTTCGAGACCAACTTCGGCGGCCTCGCCCAGCTGGCCCTGGTGAAGACCAATCAGCTGATGCCCAAGCCCGCCCACCTGACCTGGGAGGAGGCCGCCTCCCCCGGCCTGGTCAACTCCACCGCCTACCGCCAGCTGGTCTCGCAGAACGGCGCCGGCATGAAGCAGGGCGACAACGTGCTGATCTGGGGCGCCAGCGGCGGCCTCGGCTCCTACGCCACCCAGTACGCGCTGGCCGGCGGCGCCACCCCGATCTGCGTCGTCTCCAGCCCGCAGAAGGCCGACATCTGCCGGGCGATGGGCGCCGAGGCGATCATCGACCGCTCCGCCGAGGGCTACCGGTTCTGGAAGGACGAGCAGACCCAGGACCCGCGCGAGTGGAAGCGGCTCGGCGGGCGGATCCGCGAGCTGACCGGCGGCGAGGACGTCGACATCGTCTTCGAGCACCCCGGCCGGGAGACCTTCGGCGCGAGCGTCTACGTCACCCGCAAGGGCGGCACCATCGTCACCTGCGCCTCCACCTCCGGCTTCATGCACCAGTACGACAACCGGTACCTGTGGATGTCGCTCAAGCGGATCGTCGGCTCGCACTTCGCCAACTACCGCGAGGCCTGGGAGGCCAACCGGCTGGTCGCCAAGGGGAAGATCCACCCGACCGTCTCCAAGGTCTACCCGCTGGAGCAGACCGGCCAGGCCGCGCTGGACGTGCACCACAACAAGCACCAGGGCAAGGTCGGCGTGCTCTGCCTGGCCCCCGAGGAGGGCCTGGGCGTGCGCGACACCGAGCTGCGCGCCCGGCACGTCGACGCGATCAACCGCTTCCGGAACATCTGAGGGTGACCTGATGATCGATCAGAAGCGCGACCGCCCCTGGCTGATGCGCACCTACGCCGGGCACTCCACGGCCGCGGACTCCAACGCGCTGTACCGGCGGAACCTCGCCAAGGGCCAGACCGGCCTCTCGGTGGCGTTCGACCTGCCGACCCAGACCGGCTACGACTCCGACCACGTCCTCGCCCGCGGCGAGGTCGGCCGGGTCGGCGTCCCGGTCGGCCACGTCGGCGACATGCGGGCCCTGTTCGACGGCATCCCGCTCGAACGCACCAACACCTCGATGACCATCAACGCCACCGCGATGTGGCTGCTGGCGCTCTACCAGGTGGTCGCCGAGGAGCAGGGCGCCGACATCGCCGCGCTCACCGGCACCACCCAGAACGACATCGTCAAGGAGTACCTGTCGCGCGGGACGCACGTCTTCCCGCCCGGCCCCTCGGTGCGGCTGATCACCGACATGATCGCCTACACGGTCGGGAACATCCCCAAGTGGAACCCGATCAACATCTGCAGCTACCACCTCCAGGAGGCCGGGGCCACCCCGGTCCAGGAGATCGCCTACGCGATGTGCACGGCGATCGAGGTGCTGGACGCCGTCCGCGACTCCGGCCAGGTGCCGGCCGGGCGGATGGGCGAGGTGGTCGCCCGGATCTCCTTCTTCGTCAACGCCGGCGTGCGGTTCGTCGAGGAGATGTGCAAGATGCGGGCCTTCGGCCGGCTCTGGGAGAAGGTCACCCGTGAGCGGTACGGCATCGAGGACCCCAAGCAGCGCCGGTTCCGCTACGGCGTCCAGGTGAACTCGCTCGGCCTGACCGAGGCGCAGCCGGAGAACAACGTCCAGCGGATCGTGCTGGAGATGCTCGCCGTCACCCTCTCCAAGGACGCCCGCGCCCGCGCCGTCCAGCTGCCCGCCTGGAACGAGGCGCTCGGCCTGCCCCGTCCGTGGGACCAGCAGTGGTCGCTGCGGATCCAGCAGGTGCTCGCCTACGAGTCCGACCTGCTGGAGTACGGGGACCTCTTCAACGGCTCCGACGTCGTCGAGGCCAAGACCGCCGAGCTGCTGGCCGGCGCCGAGGCGGAGATCGCCAAGGTGCTGGGGATGGGCGGGGTGATCCCGGCCGTCGAGTCCGGCTACCTGAAGTCCAACCTGGTCGCCTCGCACGCGGCCCGCCGGGCCCGGATCGAGTCCGGCGAGGACCGGATCATCGGGGTGAACTGCTTCGACACCACCGAGGAGAGCCCGCTCACGGCCGACCTCGACACCGCGATCACGGTCGTCGACCCGGCCGCCGAGCAGTCCGTGCTGGCCGCCCTGGAGGCCTGGCGCGGGCAACGCGACGAGGCCGCCGCGCTGCGCGCCCTGGAGGAGCTCAAGGCCGTCGCCGCCACCGACGCCAACCTGGTGCCGGCCACCCTGGCCTGCGCCCGGGCCGGGGTCACCACCGGCGAGTGGGCCTTCGCGCTGCGCGAGGTGTTCGGCGAGTACCGCGCGCCCACCGGCGTCGGCGGCGCCCCGGTCGCGGTCGCCGCCGAGCCCGGCGGCGAGCTGGCCGCGGTCCGCGAGGCGGTCGCCGTGACCGCCGCCGAGCTGGGCGCCGGCAAGCTGCGCCTGCTGGTCGGCAAGCCCGGGCTGGACGGCCACTCCAACGGGGCCGAGCAGATCGCCGTCCGGGCCCGCGACGCCGGGTTCGAGGTGGTCTACCAGGGCATCCGGCTCACCCCCGAGCAGATCGTCTCGGCCGCCGTCGCCGAGGACGTCCACTGCGTGGGCCTGTCGATCCTCTCCGGCGCCCACTCCGAGCTGGTCCCGGACGTGCTGCACCGGCTGCGCCGCGCCGGGGTGGAGGATGTCCCGGTGATCGTGGGTGGCATCATCCCGGCAGCGGACGGCGAGGCCCTCAGGGCCGCCGGCGTCGCCGCCGTCTTCACCCCGAAGGACTTCGGCATCACCACCATCATCGGCCGGATCGTGGACGAGATCCGGCTGGCCAACAGGCTCCAGCCCTGGACGCCCGCCCCGGCCACGACGACCAGCTGACCCCGGAAGGACCCTCTCCCACCATGACTGTCAACCGCCTGCGCCCGCGCCGCTCCTGCCTCGCCGTACCCGGCAGCAACCCGCGCTTCCTGGAGAAGGCCCAGGGCCTGCCCGCCGACCAGGTCTTCCTCGACCTGGAGGACGCCTGCGCCCCGCTGGTCAAGGAGAGCGCCCGGCACTCGATCGTCGACGCGCTGAACAACGGCGACTGGGGCGGCAAGACCCGCGTCGTCCGGGTCAACGACTGGACCACCCACTGGACCTACCGCGACGTGATCACCGTCGTCGAGGGCGCGGGCCCCAACCTCGACTGCATCATGCTGCCCAAGGTCCAGGACGCCGAGCAGGTCAAGGCGCTCGACCTGCTGCTCACCCAGATCGAGAAGACCATGGGCTTCGAGGTCGGCCGGATCGGCATCGAGGCGCAGATCGAGAACGCCAAGGGCCTCATCAACGTCGACGCCATCGCCCAGGCCTCGCCCCGGCTGGAGACCATCATCTTCGGCCCGGCCGACTTCATGGCCTCGATCAACATGAAGTCCCTGGTGGTCGGCGAGCAGCCGCCCGGCTACTCCGCCGACGCCTACCACTACATCCTGATGCGCATCCTGATGGCCGCCCGCGCCCACGACCTCCAGGCGATCGACGGCCCCTACCTGCAGATCCGCAACCAGGAGGGCTACCGCGAGGTGGCCGGCCGCGCCGCCGCGCTGGGCTTCGACGGCAAGTGGGTGCTGCACCCGGACCAGGTCGCCGCCGCCAACGAGATCTTCTCGCCCTCCCAGGCGGACTACGACCACGCCGAGCTGATCCTCGACGCCTACGACTGGTGCACCTCCGAGGCCGGCGGCTTCAAGGGCTCGGCGATGCTCGGCGACGAGATGATCGACGAGGCCAGCCGCAAGATGGCGCTGGTCGTCTCCGGCAAGGGCCGGGCCGCCGGCCTGCAGCGCACCTCCAAGTTCGAGCCCCCGCAGGCCTGACAGCCCCGACCCCGAGGATCACTGAGACATGCAGTTCGGACGCACCTACGAGGAGTTCGAGGTCGGCGCGGTGTACAAGCACTGGCCCGGCAAGACGGTCACCGAGTACGACGACCACCTCTTCTGCCTCCTCACCATGAACCACCACCCGCTCCACCTGGACACCAACTACGCCGAGCGGACGACCGACTTCGGCCGCAACGTGGTGGTGGGCAACTACGTCTACTCGCTGCTGCTCGGGATGTCCGTCCCGGACGTCTCCGGCAAGGCGATCGCCAACCTGGAGATCGAGTCGCTGCGGCACGTCGCGCCGACCTTCCACGGCGACACGATCTACGGCGAGACCACCGTGCTCGACAAGTGGCCGTCCAAGTCCAAGGACGACCGCGGCATCGTGTACGTCGAGACCAAGGGCTACAAGCAGGACGGCACGGTCGTCTGCGTCTTCCGCCGCAAGGTGATGGTGCCGACCGCGACGTACATCGAGGCGCGCGGCGGCGAGCAGCCCGGCCGCCCCGTCCCGCTCGACTGATCCCCCCCCCGCAGGAAAAAGCCCCGGACGGGCCGGCCGCCGTCATCGGCCGTGCCCCGGACCGGTTCACGGGGGCTCCGCGGAAGCCACGCCCGCGGAGCCCCCGCCCCCCTCACTCCTCTTCTCTCTTTTCCCTCAGTCATGACAGGAGCCGCACGATGGGACGCCTCGCACAGACCGACGGCCTCACCGAGATCCAGCGGGACATCCTCGCCACCGTGCGCGAGTTCGTCGACAAGGAGATCATCCCGGTCGCGACCGAGCTGGAGCACAAGGACGAGTACCCGGCCGCGATCGTCGAGGGCATGAAGCAGCTCGGCCTCTTCGGCCTGACCATTCCCGAGGAGTACGGCGGCCTCGGCGAGTCGCTGCTCACCTACGCCCTGGTGGTGGAGGAGATCGCCCGCGGCTGGATGTCCGTCTCCGGCATCGTCAACACCCACTTCATCGTGGCGCACATGATCAACGCGCACGGCACCCGGGAGCAGAAGGAGCACTTCCTGCCGAGGATGGCGACCGGCGAGGTCCGCGGCGCCTTCTCGATGTCCGAGCCGGGCCTGGGCTCCGACGTCGCCGCGATCACCACCAAGGGCGTCAAGGACGGCGAGGACGGGGAGTTCTACGTCCTCAACGGCCAGAAGATGTGGCTGACCAACGGCGGCACCTCCACCCTGGTCGCGGTGCTGTGCCGGACCGACGAGGGCGGCTCCACCCCCTACAAGAACATGACCACCTTCCTGATCGAGAAGACCCCGGGCTTCGGACCGAACCCGAGCGTCCCCGGCCTCACCGTGCCCGGCAAGATCGAGAAGATGGGCTACAAGGGCGTCGACACCACCGAGCTGGTCCTCCAGGACGTCCGCGTCCCGGCCGACCGGATCCTCGGCGGCGTCCCCGGCCGCGGTTTCTACCAGATGATGGACGGCGTCGAGGTCGGCCGGGTCAACGTGGCCGCGCGCGGCTGCGGCGTCGCCCGGCGCGCCTTCGAGCTGGGCATCGCCTACGCCCAGCAGCGCACCACCTTCGGCAAGAAGATCGCCGAGCACCAGGCGATCCAGTTCAAGCTCGCCGAGATGGCCACCAAGGTCGAGGCCGCCCACCAGATGATGGTCATGGCCGCCCGCAAGAAGGACGGCGGCGAGCGCAACGACCTGGAGGCCGGCATGGCCAAGTACCTCGCCTCCGAGTACTGCAAGGAGGTCGTCGAGGACGCCTTCCGGATCCACGGCGGCTACGGCTTCTCCAAGGAGTACGAGATCGAGCGGCTCTACCGGGAGGCCCCGATGCTGCTGATCGGTGAAGGTACTGCGGAGATCCAGAAGATGATCGTCGGGCGCCGGCTGCTGGAGGAGTACCGCATCGCGCAGTGACCGGCAGGTCACCGGAGCCGCCGGTCGACGGGCGTGCGGGCCCGTCCCGGCAGGATGCCGTGCCCCGGCCCGGTTGCCCGGTCCGCCCCGGGTCCGGCACGGCCCACCGGAGCGGCCGCAGGGCGTACAGCTGCTGTCACGCGCCCTGCGGCCGCTCCGGCATCCCCCGCCGTGCTCCGGAGGTGCCCCCGGCGGACGGCTCCGAACGGCCGTACGGGCACGGTTGAGACATGAGTCACCAGCTTCGCCCGGTCCCTTGGGAACCGGAGCGGGGCGAGCTACGGTCGTACAGAAGGGACGCTGCCGCGTCTCCGCCAGGTCACATGACGAGCAGGCGGGTTGCTCACCCACCGTCTGCTCCCGATAGCATCCACCGGGACAGCAGACGTCCCTCTATTACCCGATCCCGCGGTGGCCCCCGTCCAGCGGCCATGATCCCCCGCGACAAAGGTCTTCGATGCCCATCAGCCCGTCCCCTCACACCTCCGTCACGGACCGCGATGCCCTCGCAGCCACGACGGCCGGTCGGCGACCCCGCGTGACCATCGCGCGCGGAGCCACCCCCTGGTTCGTCCCCACCCTCGCCACGGCCGCCGTGACCACCGCCCTCACCCGGCGCAGTGGCAAGTGGGCCCTGGCGGCGGTACCCGCCTGTGCGCTCGGCGCCGGCATGCTGTGGTTCTTCCGCGACCCCGAGCGTGAGATCGGCACGGGCAGAGTGATCTCCCCCGCCGACGGCGTGGTCCAGAGCATCGACGCGTGGCCGGACGGCCGGACCCGCGTGGCGATCTTCATGAGCCCGCTGAACGTCCACGTCAACCGGGCCCCGCTGCCCGGCACCGTGACCTCCGTCGAGCACGTGCCCGGTGGCTTCGTGCCCGCGTTCAACAAGGACAGCGACCAGAACGAGCGGGTCGTCTGGCACTTCGACACCGAGCTCGGCGACATCGAGATGGTGCAGATCGCGGGCGCCGTGGCGCGCCGCATCGTGCCGTACGTGGACGCCGGTACCAAGGTCGAGCAGGGCGAGCGGATCGGTCTGATCCGGTTCGGGTCCCGGGTCGACACCTACCTGCCGGCCGGCGTCGAGGTCGGCGTCGAGGTCGGCCAGAAGACCACCGCCGGGGTGACGCGCCTTGACCGTGACTGATCCTGAGACGATCGTCGGCCTGGACGACGAGGAGACGGCCCTGCGCCGCCGCCGCTGGGCACGCGACCGCGAGCTGCGCACGCCGCGCTCGCCGCAGCACCTGTCGACCGCCGACTTCCTGACCCTGGGGAACGCCGTCTGCGGCTTCCTGGCGATCTACTCGATCACCACCGGGGTGCTCGTCCCGTACATCACCAACCCGGACGCCGCGCCCGACAAGCACAGCGCCGCCACCGCGGTGACGCTGCTGCTGATCGGCTCGATGTGCGACCTGTTCGACGGGCTGGTGGCGCGCAAGCTGCGCTCCTCCGCGCTCGGCGCCGAACTCGACAACCTGGCCGACCTGATCAGCTTCGGCATCGCGCCGGCCTACTTCGTCGCGGTCTGGGGCATGGTCTCGCCCGGCTCCGACAGCCGGCTGTCGGCGCTGATCGCGCTGACCGTGCTGCTCGCGGTGGTGCTGCGGCTCGCCCGCTTCTCCGCCGTCAAGATGCGACCCGGGGTGTTCCAGGGCATGCCCTGCCCGATGGGCGCCATGACGGTGATCGCCATCGTGCTGCTCGACCCGCCGTTCCTGCCCGGTCTGCTCGCCATCTTCGGCGCGGCGTACCTGATGGTCAGCCGGATCGAGTACCCGAAGCCGCAGGGCCTGCTGGCCACCGCGACGCTCTGCTGGATCGTGGTCTCGATCGGCTGCCTGGCGGCCTGGGCGACCGGTCTGCCGGGCGGCGACAACCTGATGCACATCGGCGCGTTCGCGCAGATCGCGCTCGCCGCGATGGCGCCGCTGCTGGTGATCCGCCGCAAGGTGGGCCAGAAGGTCGGCGACGTCCGGGCCCGCCGCGCGGAGTCGCGGATCGGCTGACGGTCCCCCTCGGGCATGCACAAGGGCCCGGTTCCCCTCGGGGAGCCGGGCCCTTGTGCGTGTCCGGGGCGCGGTCGGTCCGGGGCGCGGTCCGGGGCGCCGGGCGCTACGCGCCGCCGCGGTGGACGCTGAAGGCCGAGCGGCGGGCCGCGCGGGCCACCCCCGGGTCCGGGTGGACGCCGGAGACCGCGGTCAGCACCGAGGCCGCCCGCGGGTGCCCGGACTGCCGGGCCCGGGCGAACAGCCGCACCGGGTCGCCGGCCGAGGCGCCCTCGACGTGGCCGACGAGCAGTTCCGTTTCACCGTGGTCGAGCACGGCCGCGGCGGTGTCCACCCAGAGCCAGGCGGCGTCCTCCGCGCCCAGCACATCGGCCGGGGAGACCCCCTCGTCCGAGCGCTCGGCCAGCCAGAGCAGCGCGTAGGGGCGCAGCACCGGCTCGTCGGCGGCGGCCCGGACGGCCTGCTCGGCGGTCACGCCGGCCACCCGCAGCGCCTCGAAGGCCAGGCCGCGCACCAGGGCGTCCTCGCCCTGCGCGGCCTCCAGCAGCTCGGCCACCGCCCGGTCGGCCGGGCGGGCGGCCAGCCAGGCCCGGTACTCGGCGCGGGCCGGGCCGGGCGAGTAGTCGGCGCAGGCGCTCAGCAGTGCCAGCGCGCTCTGCTCGATGTGGCCGGCGGCGGTCTGCGCGACGGTGCAGATCTCCTCCAGCTTGGCCCGCACCGCCCAGTGCCCGAGCGGGGAGAGCTCGGCCGCGTTGTCCCGGCGGACCAGTGCGCCGACGGCCGCCAGGCCGTCCAGCATCCAGTCCAGGACGGCGGCGACGTCGGCCGGGGAGGCCGGGGTGTCGATCTGCGGCTCGCGGCAGGTGCCGCGCACGGCGGAGACGGCGGAGGCCGCGTGCGGGACGGGCGAGAGTCCGAAGGTGCCCTCGCCGCCGCCGACCCGGCGCTCGTCCAGGCCGCGCCGCAGCAGTTCCAGCAGCTCGGCGTCGGCCACCGGGCCGTCCACCAGGTGGAGGAAGGAGAGCAGCTGCGGCGCCTGGTCGACGGCCTGCCCGGCGAGCACCGCGAAGACGCCGCGCAGGGCGGCGGGCGGGACCGGGGCGAGCAGCGTCCAGGCGTCGAACAGCGCCGACCAGCCGCGGACCACCGCCTCGTCGTCGTGCTCCCAGGCGTGCAGGCGCCAGCCGGGGCCGGCGCCGCCGTCCCGGGCCTCGACCAGGCCGACCAGCAGGGCCTGGCCCCACGCCTTGGCGGCGGCGCCCACCGTCATGGCGAGCGCGCGGCCGGCGGCGCGGGCGTCGTCGGGGAGCAGTTCGCCGCGCTTGTCGACCTCGTCGAGATCGCCGGCCCAGCGGGCGATCCGGACGGCGTCGACCAGCATGCGGCGGGCCAGCGGAGCGAGTTCGGCGGGGGCGGGGAAGCCCTCCGGGACGGGGACCCGGCCACGGCCGGGTGCGGGGGCGGGGCCTCGTCGGCGGGGTACGCCCGGGGTCCCCGGCCTCGCGCCGGCGGGGCGGTGGGCCGTTCCGGGGAGACGGGTCACCGTCGCACCGGTACCGATCGTCGGCGGGAGCGGGGCATCACGGTCGCGCGGATTCCGAGACGTCACGTCGAGCAGTCTTCCCCTTGCACCGGCCTTCTGTCACATCCGGTTGTCCGCGGGGGGCGGACGGGGGGCGCGGGGGCTCGACAAGATCGGGCAACAGAGGCCAAACCGGCTGGCTTGATCTCTATGGCGGGTTCATGCCATAAGGAACCCGCGCGCCGCGGAATCCACCCCGTCAGGGGGGGCGGAAGCGCGTCAGCAGAACGGCGTGAGCCAGCGGCGGAGGGTCTCGGCGTAGCGGTCCGGGTCGGTGTTCCACAGCGCGGCGTGGTCACCGCCGGGGAAGGCCTGGAGGTTGACCACGTCCGGACGGCGGTGGGCGAGGCGCTCGGCCGCGGCGAACGGGGCCACCGGGTCGTCGGGGCCGTGCAGCACCAGGGTGGGCACCCGCAGGTCGGCACCCTCCGCCAGGCGGGCGAAGTCGGCCAGATCCACGCCGGTGCGGCCCTCGGCCGCGAGCGCGCCGAGTTCGGCGGCCGCGCCCCGGAAACCCGCCCGGGCGGCGTCCCGGCGGGCGGTGGCCGGCCAGTCCAGCACCGGCGAGTCCAGGACGAGGCTGCTGATCGAGGGGGCGAGGTCCGAGCGGGCCGCGGTGTGCAGGACCATCGTGGCGCCGAGCGACCAGCCGTAGAGGACGACCCGGCCCGCGCCGGCGTCCAGGGCGGTGCGCACCGCCGCCTCGACGTCCCGCCACTCGGTCTCACCGAAGTGGCCGAGGCCGTCCGGGGAGGCGGGCGCGCCGGCGTCGCCGCGGTAGGTGACGGCGAGCACGGGCAGGCCCAGCCGTTGCAGCTCGGGCAGGACGGGCAGGGTCTGCGCGCGGTCGGCGCCGGGGCCGTGCACCAAGACCACCCAGGTGCCGCGCTTGCCGTCCAGCCGCCAGGCGGGCATCGCGCCGAGCTCGCCCTCGACGGCGGTCTCGGCGAACGGCAGGCCGAGCGCCTGCGCCGGGTCGCCGAGGTGGACCCGGGGGGTGAAGCGGACCTCGGTGCCGGGAGTGAGGGTGCCGCGGTCGGCGCGCACCAGGCGGCGGGTGACGCCCTGCCCGTCGCGACGCAGGACCTCCTCGACGACCGCGTGGCCGTCCTCGCCCCACTCGACGGCCCAGCGGCCGGGACGCTCGCTCACGGGGGTGCGGGTGAAGGTGACCTCGCCGGCACCGAGGCCGCGGACGAGCACCGGGCCGCTGCGGGCGCGGGCCTCCTCGGCCGGGCGGACCATCCGCTCGGACGCCCGGCGGCCGATCACCAGCACGGCGGCCCCGGTGCCGACGGCGGCGGCCGCCACGGTGGCCGCGATTCCCCAACGCATACTCGCTCCCCGGTGCTCGGTGGTCTGGCTCGGCGTCCGGCCCGGTGTCCGGACCCACCCCTCAGTCCACCCGTGCGGGCGGGGGGAAGCCAGTAGGACACGGCCGTACGGGTTGTTCCGGGAGGAAAATCACACCGGCACGTCGGGGGTGTCCGAGGTGTGACCAACACCCGCCACGACCTCGGTTGACTCCCGGTTCGGGCCCGTGATGGGATCCTTCAGCCAATACGGAGGCATGCAGAGGAAGCCGGTGCAAGTCCGGCGCGGTCCCGCCACTGTCACCGGGGAGCACGACCGGAACACGCCACGGCGGGCCGTCAGAAGCCGCTGGAAGGCCCGGGGTGTGCGTTCGACCCGGAAGCCAGGAGACTCTCGCCCCCGGTTCGTCGATCCAGGGCGCGGACCCTGAGTGAGGACACGCACGCGATGCTGCGCCCTGCCGTGCGCCCGCTGTGCCGGGCCGCCGCGTTCGGCGCCGGCGCCGTCGCCGGCTTCCTGGCCGACGCCCGCTTCGGCGACCCGCGCCGCGGCCACCCGGTGGCCGGCTTCGGCTCCGCCGCCGGCCGGCTGGAACGCCGGCTCTGGCGCGACCACCGCGCCGCCGGCACCGCCTTCACCGCCCTCGCCGTCGGCACCGTCGCGGCCGGCGCGCTCGCCGCCGACCGGCTGCTGGCCCACCGTCCGCTCGGCCGGGCCGCCCTCGCCGCCGCCGCGACCTGGACGGTGCTCGGCGGCACCTCGCTGACCCGGGAGGCCCGCACCATCGGCCGTTCGCTGGCGGCCGGCGACCTGACGGCGGCCCGGGAACGGCTGCCGCACCTGTGCGGACGCGACCCGAGCGCGCTGGACGGGCCGCAGCTGGCCCGCGCGGTCGTCGAGTCGGTGGCCGAGAACACCGCCGACGCCGTGGTCAACGCCCTGGTCTGGGGCGGCCTCGCGGGCACACCGGGCCTGCTGGCGTTCCGCGCGGTGAACACCCTGGACGCGATGGTCGGTCACCGTTCGCCCCGCTACGCCCGGTTCGGCTGGGCCTCGGCCCGGCTGGACGACGTGGCGGGCTGGCCGGGCGCCCGGCTGACCGCGCTGCTGACGGTGGCCGCCGCCCCCGAGCCGCGCACCGCCTGGCGGGTCTGGCGGCGCGACGGCTCGGCGCACCCCAGCCCGAACGCCGGCCAGGCCGAGTCGGCCTTCGCGGGCGCGGTGGGCGTGCGCCTCGGCGGCACGCTGCGGTACGGCGAGCGGGTGGAGCACCGCCCCGTGCTGGGCGGGGAGCTGCGCCCCGTCGGGGTGGACGACATCGAGCGGGCCTGCGTGCTCTCCCGGCGGGTGGGCGCGCTGGCCCTGGGTACGACGGTCGCCGGGCACCTGCTGCTCCGGGCGGCCCTGGACGGGATGCGGAGGGGTAGGGCATGAGCAAGGCACTGCTGGTCGCCGGGACGACCTCGGACGCCGGCAAGAGCGTGGTCACCGCGGGCATCTGCCGCTGGCTGGCCCGGCAGGGCGTCGCGGTCGCGCCGTTCAAGGCGCAGAACATGTCGCTGAACTCCTTCGTCACCGCGGACGGCGCCGAGATCGGCCGCGCGCAGGCGATGCAGGCCCAGGCGGCCCGGGTCGAGCCGGAGGCGGCGATGAACCCGGTGCTGCTCAAGCCCGGCGCCGACGGCCGCAGCCAGGTGGTGCTGCTGGGCCGTCCGGTCGCCGAGGTCGGCGCGCTGGACTACCGCGAGCGCAAGCCGGTGCTGCTGGAACGCGCCCTGGAGTGCCTGGCGGACCTGCGCGCCCGCTTCGACGTGGTGGTCTGCGAGGGCGCGGGATCGCCCGCCGAGATCAACCTGCGCGACCGCGACATCGCCAACATGGGCCTGGCCACCGCCGCCGGGCTGCCGGTCGTGGTGGTCGGCGACATCGACCGCGGCGGTGTGTTCGCGGCGATGTACGGGACGCTGGCGCTGCTGTCGGCGGAGGACCAGCGGCACGTGGCGGGCTGGTTCGTCAACAAGTTCCGCGGCGACGCGCGGCTGCTCGCCCCCGGGCTGGAGATGCTGCGCGAGCTGACCGGCCGTCCGGTGCTCGGCACCCTGCCGATGCTGCCGGACCTGTGGCTGGACGCCGAGGACTCGCTCGACCTGTCCACCGTCGTCGACCGGACCGCCGCGCGCGGCCCGTTCGGCGCGGACGTGCTGCGGGTGGCCGTGCTGCGCTTCCCCCGGCTGTCCAACTTCACCGACCTGGACGCGCTCGCCCAGGAGCCCGGCGTACTGGTCCGCTGGGCCACCCGGCCGGAGGAGCTGGCCGACGCCGACCTCGTCGTGCTGCCCGGCACCCGGGCCACCGTCGCCGACCTCCGCTGGCTGCGCGAGCGCGGCCTCGAACCGGTGCTCAAGGCGCGGGCGGCGGCCGGGCGGCCGGTGCTCGGCGTCTGCGGCGGCTACCAGATGCTGGCGCACTCGATCGTGGACGAGGTCGAGTCGAAGGCGGGCGCGGTGGACGGCCTCGGGCTGCTGCCGACGCGGGTGCGGTTCGGCCCGGAGAAGGTGCTCGGACGGCCGGTCGGCGAGGCGTACGGGGAGCGGGTCGAGGGCTACGAGATCCACCACGGCGTCGTCGCGGTGGACGGCGGCGAGCCGTTCGTCTCCGATGACCACGGACACGGCCTGGACGGCTGCCGGGTGGGCCAGGTGTGGGGAACCACCTGGCACGGCGTGCTGGAGAACGACGGCTTCCGGCGGGCGCTGCTGCGCGAGGTCGCGCAGGCCGCCGGCCGGGCCTTCGTGCCCGCGCCGGACACCTCCTTCGCCGCCGCGCGGGAGGCCCGGCTGGACCGGCTGGGCGAGCTGATCGAGGAGCACGCGGACACCGACGCGTTGTGGAAGCTGATCGAGGGCGGGGTGCCGGCGGCCGGATCGCTGCCGTTCCTCGCGCCCGGAGCCCCTGGGGAGACTGCATGAGTGACGTCCGTTACCCGTTCACCGCGATCGTCGGCATGGCCGACCTGCGGCTCGGCCTGCTGCTGAACGCCGTCTCCCCGGCGGTCGGCGGGGTGCTGGTGCGCGGTGAGAAGGGCACCGCCAAGTCGACCATGGTGCGCGCGCTGGCCGGGCTGCTGCCGTCCATCGCGACCGTCGACGGCTGCCGCTTCGCCTGCGACCCGGCGGCGCCGGACCCGCAGTGCCCGGACGGCGCGCACGCCGGCGCCCCGGTCTCCGAGCGCCCCGCCCGGCTGGTCGAGCTGCCGGTCGGCGTCTCCGAGGACCGGATCGTCGGCTCGCTGGACCTGGAGCGGGCGCTCGCCGAGGGCGTCAAGGCCTACGAGCCGGGCCTGCTCGCCCGGGCTCACCGCGGCGTGCTCTACATCGACGAGGTGAACCTGCTCCAGGACCACGTGGTGGACCTGCTGCTGGACGCCGCCGCGATGGGCCGCTCCTACGTCGAGCGCGAGGGCGTCTCGGTGCGGCACGCGGCGCGCTTCCTGCTGGTCGGCACGATGAACCCGGAGGAGGGCGAGCTGCGGCCGCAGCTGCTCGACCGGTTCGGCCTGACGGTGGAGATCGCCGCGACCCGCGATCCGGCGGAGCGCGCCGAGGTGGTGCGCCGCCGGCTCGGCTACGACGCCGACCCGGCCGCCTTCGCCGCCCGGTTCGCCGAGGACGAGCGCGCGCTGGCGGACCGGATCACCGCCGCGCGCGAGCTGCTGGCGCGGGTGGAGCTGACCGACACGGCGCTGCGCCAGATCACCGCCGTCTGCGCGGCGTTCGAGGTGGACGGGCTGCGCGCGGACATCGTGATGGCGCGCACCGCCGTCGCGCTGGCCGCCTGGGCCGGACGCACCGAGGTGCTGGCCGAGGACGTCCGCAAGGCCGCCCAGCTGGCGCTGCCGCACCGCCGCCGGCGCAACCCCTTCGACGCGCCCGGACTGGACGAGGAGCAGCTGGACCGGGTGCTGGAGGAGCACGCCGAGCCGGAGCCCGAGGCGCAGCCCGAGCCCGCGACCGCCGAGGGGGCGCAGGAGGACCCGGAGGGCGGCCCGGACGGTCCGGACGACCCGGACGGCCCGGGCGGCGACGGCCCGCAGGACGGCGGCCCCGACGGCGGTGGCGGCGGCGCGCCGGAGCCCGCCGGTCCGGACGGCCCGCCCGTCGAGGCGGCCGACCCGGCGGCCGCGGAGGACACCGCCCCGCAGCCCGTCCCGGCCCAGCACCCCGCCCCGGCCCGGGAGTCGGCGCCGGTCGCGGCCGGCGACCCGTACCGCACCCGGCTGTTCGCGGTGGACGGCACCGGGCGCGGCGCCCAGGGCCGCCGCTCCCCCGCCGAGACCGACGGCGGCCACACCGTCCGGGCCCGCCGCCCGCGCGGCCGGCTCGCCCGGCTGCACCTGAGCGCCACGCTGCGCGCCGCCGCCCCGCACCAGGTGGCGCGCGGGCGCTCCTCGCGCGCGCTGGTGCTGCACAAGGACGACTTCCGCGAGCAGGTGCGCCAGGGCCGGGAGTCCAACCTGGTGCTGTTCGTGGTGGACGCCTCCGGCTCGATGGCGGCCCGGCAGCGGATGACCGCCGTCAAGGGCGCGGTGCTGTCGCTGCTGATGGACGCCTACCAGCGCCGCGACAAGATCGGCATGATCACCTTCCGGGGTGCCTCGGCCGAGCTGGCGCTGCCGCCCACCTCCTCGGTGGAGGTCGGCGCGGCCCGGCTGGAGTCGCTGCCCACCGGCGGGCGCACCCCGCTGGCGGCCGGCCTGCTGCGGGCCCACGAGGTGCTGCGGGTCGAGCGGCTGCGCGACCCGGACCGCCGCCCGCTGCTGGTCGTGGTGACCGACGGCCGGGCCACCGGCGGCGGCCGGGACGCCGTCGCGCAGTCCCACCGGGCGGCCGGGCTGCTGGCGGCGCAGGGCGTGGCGAGCGTGGTGCTGGACTGCGAGTCCGGCCCGGTCCGGCTCGGCCTGGCCGGCGCCCTGGCGGCCCGGCTGCGCGCCACCTCCGTGACCCTGGACGAGCTGCGCGCCGACGGCGTCGCCTCGCTCGTCCGCGAGAACCGTCCGACCACCACCGCAGCGCGAAAGGCGGCCTGAGCCGACATGCCCAAGGGTGTCCCCGAGAGTGTCCCCGACGACGGCCTGACGACCCGTCAGCGCCGTACCCTGCCGATCACCGCCGTGCACACCGGCCCCGGCAAGGGCAAGTCCACCGCCGCGTTCGGCATGGCGCTGCGCGCCTGGAACCAGGGCTGGCCGGTCGGGGTGTTCCAGTTCGTGAAGTCCGCCAAGTGGAAGGTCGGCGAGGAGAACGCGCTGCGGGTGCTCGGCGCCTCCGGCGAGGGCGGCACCGTCGACTGGCACAAGATGGGCTCCGGCTGGTCCTGGATCCAGCGTTCCGACGCGATGGCGCTGGACAGCGAGGCGGCGGCCAAGGAGGGCTGGGAGCAGGTCAAGCGCGACCTGGCCGCCGAGACCTACCGCTTCTACGTGCTGGACGAGTTCACCTATCCGATGCACTGGGGCTGGGTCGACCCGGAGGAGGTGGTGGCCGTGCTGAAGGACCGTCCGGGCAGCCAGCACGTCGTCATCACCGGCCGGTACGCGCCGCAGGCCCTGACCGAGTTCGCCGACCTGGTCACCGAGATGACCAAGGTCAAGCACCCGATGGACGCCGGCCGCAAGGGCCAGCGCGGCATCGAGTGGTAGCCGGGAAGAGCCGAGCCACGTGAACGTCCCCCGTCTCGTCGTCGCGGCGCCCTCCTCGGGCGCCGGCAAGACCACCGTCGCCACCGGCCTGATCGCCGCGCTCGCCGCGCGCGGGCTGGCCGTCTCGCCGCACAAGGTCGGCCCGGACTACATCGACCCCGGCTACCACGGGCTGGCCGCCGGGCGGCCGGGCCGCAACCTGGACGCGTTCATGTGCGGGCCGGAGCGGATCGCCCCGCTCTTCCTGCACGGCGCGGCCGGGGCGGACGTGGCGGTGGTCGAGGGCGTGATGGGCCTGTTCGACGGCGCCTCCGGGCGCGGCGAGCTGGCGTCCACCGCGCACGTGGCCAAGCTGCTGCGGGCGCCGGTGGTGCTGGTGGTGGACGCCTCCTCGCAGTCCCGGTCGGTGGCGGCGCTGGTGCACGGCTTCGCCTCCTGGGACCCGGAGGTGCGGCTGGCCGGGGTGATCCTCAACCGGGTCGCCTCCGACCGGCACGAGCTGCTGCTGCGGGAGGCCCTGGAGGAGGGATCGGGGGTGCCGGTGCTGGGCGCGGTGCGGCGCTCGGCGGCGGTCGCCACGCCCTCCCGGCACCTGGGGCTGATCCCGGCCGTGGAGCGCTCGGCGGAGGCGCTGCGGGCGGTGGCCGACATGGGCGAGCTGGTCGCCGCCTCGGTGGACCTGGACGCGGTGCTGGCGCTGGCCCGGACGGCGCCGCCGCTGGCCGGGGCCGAGCCGTGGGACCCGGCGGTGGAGGTGGGCGCGTCCGGTGCGTCACCGAGCGGCGCGCCGCGGATCGCGGTGGCCGGCGGTGCGGCGTTCTCCTTCTCGTACGCCGAGAACGCCGAGCTGCTGACCGCCGCCGGCGCCGAGGTGGTGCCGTTCGACCCGCTGCACGCCGACGCCCTGCCGGAGGGCACGGCGGGCCTGGTGATCGGCGGCGGGTTCCCCGAGCTGTACGTCCGGGAACTCAGCGCGAACGGTCAACTGCGGTCCGCGATCGCCGCGTTCGCGGCTTCCGGCGGCCCGGTCGCGGCCGAGTGCGCCGGACTGCTGTACCTCGGGCGCGCGTTGGACGGCCTGCCGATGTGCGGGGTGCTGGACACCTCGGCCCGGATGACCGAGCGGCTGACCCTCGGCTACCGCGAGGCGGTCGCGCTGCACGACTCGCCACTGGCCCCGGCCGGCGCCAGGCTGCGCGGGCACGAGTTCCACCGGACGGTCTGCGAGCCGGGGTCCGGTGAACGACCCGCCTGGGGCTGGCGGTTGCCGGCCGGCCCGCACACCGAGGGATTCGCGGGCGCGGCCGGCGCGGAGAACGTTCACGCTTCGTATCTGCATCTGCACTGGGCGGGATACCCGCAGCTCGCCGCCTCCTTCGCGGCGGCGGCCACGGCGTACCGGGCGGGCTGAGGCACCCTCGGCGGAAACCGGCGGGGTCCTGGGTCTGGCGCCGGGGCCGCACCGGGCGTCAAAATGGAACATACACCTCATATCGCCCCGTTCGCCGTCGATACCGGTACCGGACGAGCCCGACAGCATCTGGAGCGGCGTCACCACGGACGCCGCCGGCACACCGGGGGCGGACCGGACGGAGGTGAGCGTGACCGTCGAGTGACCCGGCCGCTCCTGGGCCGCCCCTTTAGGGTGGTCGGATGACCGATTGTCAGGTGATCGTCCTCAACGGGGGCTCCAGCTCGGGGAAGTCCAGCATCGCCCGCCGACTGCAGGAGGTGCTGCCGGATCCCTGGCTGACCCTCGGGGTGGACACGCTGATCGCCGCCCTGCCCGCCGCGCTGCGCGGCTCCGGCGGTGGCTCCGCCGCAGCCGCGCCCGGCGCGGATGGTGAGGCCGGACCGGGCAGTGGCGGCGGTCCCGGCGATCCCGACGAGCCCGACGGGCCGCCCGGCATCGGCGGTCTGGAGGACGGCGACGGCACGGTGAGCGTCGGACCGGCGTTCGCCGCCCTGGACGCCGCGTGGACGCTGGGCGTCGCGGCGATGGCCCGGGCCGGCGCGCGGATCGTCGTCGACGAGGTGTTCCTCGGCACCACCGCCTCCCAACGGCGCTGGCGCGAGGCACTGGACGGTCTGGACGTGCTCTGGGTCGGCGTGCGCTGCGCCCCCGAGGTGGCCGCCGCCCGCGAACGGGCCCGCGGCGACCGCGTCGCCGGCATGGCCGCGGCCCAGGCCGAGGCGGTGCACCGGGGCGTGCGCTACGACCTGGAGGTGGACACCGCCCTACAGGACGCGGCGGCCTGCGCCCGGCTCATCGCCGAGCGGGTGCTCGGAGACGCCCGCGCCCACTGAGCGCCCGCGCGCGTCAGGCCGCGCCCTCCCCCAGGCCGAACCGCACACCGGTCAACTCCTCCGAAAGCTCCCAGAGCCGGCGGGCGGCCTCGGCGTCCTCGGCCGAGGGCGCGAGCCGGACCCGGGTCGGCGCGCCGCGCAACTCGCCGCGGCCGTCCGGCCCGATGAACTCCCCGCCGCGCACGGACGGATCGGTCGCGGCGTACAGCTGGGGCAGCGCGCCCTCCTCCGGGCGCTGGGCGAGCGGCCGCAGCAGCCGCCCGAAGAGCAGCCGGGTGAGGCCGGTCGGCCCACTGGTCTGCAGATTGGTGGCGGTGTAGCCGGGATGCGCGAGCACGCTGCGCACCGGACTGCCCGACGCGGCCAGCCGGCGGTGGAGTTCACGGCCGAAGAGCGTGTTGGCGAGCTTCGACTGGTCGTAGAACCCCATCGGCGTGTAGCCGTGCGCCCCGGTGAGGTCGTCGAAGCGGATCCGCCCCTTGCGGTGGTTGAGCGAGCTGACGGTCACCACGCGCGGGTCGCGGCCGGCGGCGAGGACGTCCAGCAGCAGGCCGGTGAGGGCGAAGTGGCCGAGGTGGTTGACGGCGAACTGCAGCTCGTGGCCCTGCGGGCTGAGCGCCCGGGGCGGGGCGAACACGCCCGCGTTGTTGACCAGGACGTCCAGCCGGGGGCGGTCGGCGCGCAGCCGCTCGGCGAAGGTCCGGACGCTGTCGAGGTCGGCCAGGTCGAGACGGCGGACGTCGAGGCGGTCCGGCACACCGGGGTCGGGCAGCGAGGCGGCGATCCGGGCGGCGGCCGCACGCCCCCGCTCCTCGTCGCGGACCGCGAGGACCACCCGCCCGCCCCGCTCGGCCAGCGTCCGGGCGGTGGCCAGTCCCAGCCCGCTGCTCGCTCCGGTGACGACGAACACACGCCCGCGCCGGCCCGCACCGCCGCCTGTTGACTCCAAAGGCTTCATGTGGCAGATGCTGCCGTTCGTGTCACTCGGTGTCAAGGCGCTACTGGATGACACTCGCGTCATGGCGTTACCATCGTCGGGTGACCTCTCGACCCGCCGTCAGCCTGGCCGAGCGCAAGCGTCAACTCGTCGTGGACGAGCTGACCGAAGCCGCCTTCGGGCTGCTCACCACCCAGGGGTTCGACGCCGTCACCGTGGACGAGATCGCGGCCGGCGCCGGCGTCTCCAAGCGGACGTTCTTCCGCTACTTCGCGTCCAAGGAGGACGTGATCGTCCGGTTCCTGGCCGAACTGGGCGCCGGCATCCGCGCCGAACTGGCCGCCCGCCCCGCCGCCGAGCCGCCCTCGGCCGCCCTGCGGCACGCCGTCTCGGTGCCGCTGGCCGCCTGCGGCGAGCACGGCGACCGCGCACTGCGCGCCGTCCAGCTGATCCTGCGCACCCCGGCGCTGCACGCCCGCTTCCTGGAGCGGCAGGCCGGGTGGCACGAGGAACTGACCGCCGAGCTGGCCCACCGGCTGGACCGCGACCCCGCCGCCGACCTCTACCCCCGGCTCGCCGCCGGGATGGCGCTCACCGCCTTCGGCGCCGTCCTGGAGCGGTGGAGCGACAGCGACGGCGCCGCCGACCCGGCCGAGCTCACCGCCCGGGCCTTCGCCGTCCTCGCCCCGGCCCTGGACGCGCCCGCGGGTTAGCCGTCGGGTCCCTGGCTGTCGCGCCCTGGCCTCCGGGCCCTGGCCGTCGGTCCTAGCCGTCGAGCAGCGCCGCGAGGTAACGGGCGACCTCGGCACCGAGTTCGGCCGGATCGGGGACGTGGCCGGCGCCACTGCCGGCGGTGACGTTGAAGAGCACGCCGTCCGCCCAGCGCACCAGCCGGCGGGCGTCCGCCTCGGGCGCGCGGGAGCCGCACTCGGTCAGCAGGGTGACCGCGAGGCCGAGGAGGCCCGCCCCCAGGCGGTTGTAGACGACGCGCAGTTCGGGGCGCCGGGTGGCTTCGAGCGCCAGCTCGAAGCGGGCCACGGTGAGCGCGCGGCCGACGGTGAGCGCCTGGTGGACGGCGTCGGCGGCGAGCTGGGCGAGCAGTTCCCGGGCATGCTCCACCGTGGGCGGCCGCAGCTCCATCGCGTACGCCGGTGACTCCAGCTCCGCGATCCGGGTGATCGCCAGCTCCAGCAGGGCGGCGCGGGTGCGGGCGAGGTTGGAGGTGGAGCCGGTGGGCAGGCCGGCCGCCTCGTCGACGGCGCGGTGGGTGAGCCCGCGCAGGCCGCGCTCGGCGATCAGCGCGACGGCGGTGTCGGCGATCAGGGTCTGGCGCTGAGGTCCGGCGGGCGCGGCGCTGCTGGTCATGGGTCCGATCATCGCCCTTCCCGGGGCCGGCGCCCAACTCACACTACAGCTGTAGTACGGTCGATCCATGCGATCGGAACTACAGGTGTAGTTCCGCGTCCGAGAGGAGTCCCCATGGACCACCGCGATCTGGACCACCGCGCCCCGGAGCACCGCGGCCTACCGGAACCGGCACCGCACGCCGTCGTCATCGGCGGCGGGATCGGCGGCCTCACCGCCGCGCTCGCGCTCCACCGCCAGGGCGTCCCGGTCACCGTCCACGAACGCGCCGCCTCGCTGGAGCCCGTCGGCGCCGGCCTCGTGCTCGCCCCGAACGCCCTGCGCGCCCTCGACCTGCTCGGCGTCGGCGACCGGCTGCGCGCCCTCGCCGCCCCGCACCCCGCCATCGGCATCCGCCACCCCTCCGGCCGCTGGCTCGCACGCACCGGCACCGAGGCCGTCGAGGCCCACTTCGGCGAGAAGCTGGTCGCCGTCGCCCGCGCCGACGTCATCGACGCCCTGGTCGACGCGCTGCCCGCCGGCACCGTCCGCACCGGCTCGCGGGCCGAACTCGTCGAACCCGGCGACGACCGCACCCCCGCCCTCGTCCGCACCGCCGACGGCGAGCGGCCCGCCGAACTGGTCGTCGCCGCCGACGGCATCCGCTCCGCCACCCGCGGCCTGCTCTTCCCGCACCACCCCGGCCCGCGCTACTCCGGCTTCACCACCTGGCGCTCGGTGATCGCCCGCCCGCCCCGCCCGCCGTTCGCCGCCGGCGAGGTCTGGGGCCGCGGCCGGCTCGCCGGCGTCGTCCCGCTCGCCGACGGCCGGGTGTACGTCTACGGCGCCGCCCTCGCCCCGGCCGGCGCCCGCGCCGCCGACGGCGACGAACGCGCCGAACTCCTGCGCCGTTACGGCAACTGGTGCGCGCCCGTCCCCGAGCTGTTCGCCTCCACCGACCCGGCGAGGGTGCTGCGCCACGACGTCTGGGAGATCGCCGACCCGCTGCCCGCCTACCACCGCGGCCGGGTCGCCCTGCTCGGCGACGCCGCCCACGCGATGTGCCCCTTCCAGGGCCAGGGCGCCTGCCAGGCCATCGAGGACGCGGTCGTGCTGGCCGCCGGTGTCCGGCCCGGCGAGGACCCGGCCGCCGCCCTGCCCGGCTACACCGCCGCCCGGCTCCCCCGCGCCACCGCGATCGTCAACGGCTCCCGCGCCGTCGGCGCCCTGGTCGCCCGCCGCTCCCCCCTCACCGCCCTCGCCCGCGACCTCGCCCTCACCGCGGCCGGCCTGCTCCCCGACCGCGTCCTCCTCAACCGCGCCGCCCCCGTCTACGACTGGCACCCGCCGGTGCTCGACGGCCCCCGGGCCGCCTGACCGGGGCGGACAGTGGACGGCATGCCGCGGGGGCGGCCCCGGCGAGTGCCGGAACCGCCCCCTGAGCACCGCCGTCAGGCTAGGTCGCCGCTCACTTGCCGGCCGAGGTGCCCTTGGTGCTGGGCGCCGGCTTCACCGACGACTGGCCCTTGGCACCCTTGGTGCCCGGCGCGACGATCTGCACGGTGGCGCCCTGAACGCAGGTCGTCGTCCCCCGGAACGGCAGGGTCGGCCTCTCGTTGACGTAGACGCACCGCCCGATGTCGGTCGGCCCGAGCGGGGTGCCGGCGTCGTACGACACCCGGACCCGGACGGTGGTGGTCGAGTTGGCGCGGATGCTGGAGTCACGCCCCTGCAGGTACACGCCCGCGCCCTCGTCGGCGCTGTTGTAGAACTTCTTCAGGGTGGTCCAGGTGCCGTTCGGCTGGCGGACCTGGACGGTGGCGTGCGAGTCGACGCCCAGGGTGTTGGCGACGTTGATGTAGTTCGACGGCGTGGGGTTCTTGAGGACGGCGTCGAATTCGATGGGCGCGCCGCCCGCGACCGCGGTGGCCGGGACGCGGCCGAGCGAGGGCGAGATGTTCTGGACCTTGATCGTCTTGGTCGCGATGTCCGCCGCGGCCCCGCGGGCGCCGATACCCAAGCGCGACTCGAGGGCCATCGACCGGAGCCAGCCGTTACTGGCGCCGTCGTGCGGCAGACCCATCGGGACGCCGATCCGCAGACGGAGCGTCACACTGCTGTGCGCCGGGATCTCGAAGGCGCGGGGCACCTCCCCGTCGTAGGCGAGGCTCCCCGTGCGGTCGACGTTCAGCGGAACGGACTTCCACGTGCCCTTGGCCGGGTCGCGGTAGTCGATGACGATGGCGTGCTCGCCCGGCACCTGTCCGTCGCCGGTGACCCTCAGGTGAAGGTGGTAGTCGGCCTTCTGGGAACCGGTGTTGGTGATGGTCTCGGTGAACTCGACCGGCTGCCCGGCGCCTCCGACCGAGGCCGGGGCGTTCACCTTGAGCTTCCCCGTCGGCATGGGGCTCGCGGAGGCGGTGGGCGCCGCGAGCAGGACGGTCCCGCCCGCCAGCGCGGTCGCCAGCACGGTGGCGGCGGCCCGCCCGACCGTGCGGCGCGAGCGGCCCTGGCGGCCGAAAACAGTGGTACGCATGGGAAGTTCCCCCCAGTTTCCGCTGCCGGCCCCTGCCGGCAGCAAACGGTGATTTCGCAATGGACGTACTGCACGTCGGGGCGGCTCCGGCGGCACCGGAGCCCCCCCGGCCGCTGCTGTCAGGCGCGGCGGCGGCGGGCGACCCAGTAGGCGGTGCCGCCGCCGACAGCGAGCAGAGCAACGCCGGCCGCCGCGTACGACGGGGTCTGCTCGGACGAGCCGGTCGAGGCCAGCTCGACCGTGGCCGGGGCCGGGGCCACCGGCGCGGGGGTGCCCGCGGCAGCCAGGACGGGGGCCGGGGCCGGGGCCGCCACGGTCGCCTCAGCGGTCGCGGCGGGGGCGGTGGGCGCGGCGGCCGGGGCGGGCGCGGCCGGCGCAGCGGCCTGCCCGGCCGGCGCGTCCTTGCGCGTGGACGCGCCCTTCACGGCGGGGACGGCCTGCACGGCGGGCGCGCCCTTGCCGGTGGACGCCCCCTTCACGGGCGCCTCCTTCACGGGCGCCTCCTTCACGGGCGGCTGCTCCTTGGACGCCGACGCGTCCGGCGCGACGATCTTCACGGTCGCCCGCTGGGCGCACATCGTCGTCCCCGAGAACGGTCGCTCCGGGTTCTCGTTGACGAAGACGCACGGGTTCACCGTCACCGGCCCGAGCGGAGTCGCCGCGTCGAACGACATCCGAACCCGCAGGGTGGTCGTCGAGTTGGCGCCGATGGAGGAGTCGCGACCCTCCAGGTAGACCCCGAGGCCGTCGTCGACACCGCCGCCCTGGACCGGCTTCAGCGCGGTCCAGGCACCGTTCCCCTTGCGGACCTGGACGGTGGCGTGCGGGTCGATGCCCAGGACGTTGGCGACGTTGACGTAGTTCGAGGCCGTGGGGTTCTTCAGGACGGCGTCGAACTCGATGGGCGCGCCGCCCGCGACCGCGGTGGCCGGGACGCGGGACAGCCCGGTCGTGAGGCCGTCGACCTTGATCGTGTCGGTCACCTGGTCCGCCGGCGCCCCGTGGGCACCGATGGCCACGGACGACTCCAGGGCCAGCGACTGGATCCCCCCGTTGCTGGCGCCGTGGTGCGGCCGGCCCATCGGCAGCCCGATCCGCAACTGAACCTTCGCGCTGCGGTGCGCCGGGATCTCCAGGGTGTAGGGCAACGCGCCGTGGAAGGCGGACCCCTCGACGTCGGTCAGCGGAAGGGACTTCCAGGCGCCGTCGGCCGGGTCGCGGTAGTCGATGGCGATGCCGTCCGTCAGCGGCAGGCCGGCGCCGGTGACGGCGTTCAGGAAGAGGTGGAACCCGGAATCCATGGAGCTGGTGTTGGTGACGGTCTCGGTGAACTCGACCGGCTGGCCGGCGAGTCCGATCACGGCCGGGGCGTCGGCCTTGACCTTCACCGTCGGCACGTCCGGCACCGCGTCCGCCGCGAGGGCGGCGGGTGCCGCGAGCAGGACGGTCCCGCCCGCGAGGACGGTCGCGAGGACGGTGGCGGCGGCGCGGCGCGTGCGGTTCCGACGGCCGTAAGCAGTAGTGCGCATAAGAACTTCCCCCCCATTCTGCTGCGGGCGGGAGCCCTCAGCAGACGGTCAATCGAATGAATTTCCCACGGGCGGGCGGACATCGTCCCGACCCACCCGGGAGTGACGGTGCGCCGGACCGTGAACCCCTCCTCGGCCCCTGCGCTCAAGGCTTGTTCGCACCTTGTGGTCTGTCAGACATCACGCGGGGCGGAACGGTTGCACACCGACGGAAAGAATTTTCCCCGGGCCTCGAAGGAGCCCCGAACCGCCCGGAACAACCCTGCCGAACCGGGTGATTCGCCCTCGAACTCCGCCCGGAGGGAAGGGTCAGAGCGCGGACGCCGGGTCGTCCGCGCCCTCGTCGGCGTCCGCGTCGGCCGGCGGGAGGAGGAGGGTGGCGAGGGCGCCGCCGTCGGGGTGGTTGGTGAAGGTGAGGGCGGCACCGATGACGCGGGTGTGGCCCTGGGCGATGGTGAGGCCGAGGCCGTGGCCCTTGCCGCGTTCGCGGACGCTGGTGCGGAAGCGCTGGGGCCCGTCGCGCAGGAGTTCGTCGGGGAAGCCGGGGCCGTGGTCGCGGACGGTGATGCGGTGGCCGTCGACGCGCAGGTGGATGGTGCCGCCGCCGTGGCGGTCGGCGTTCAGGAGGAGGTTGCCGAGGATGCGGTCGAGCCGGCGCAGATCGGTGCGCACCGACGCGTCGGCCGCCACCTCGACCGTCACGTCCAGGCCGGTCAGCGCGACCGTACGGCGCACCGCGCGTTCCAGCGGCACCGCCGAGAGGTCGGGCAGTTCGGCGTCGGCGTCCAGCCGGGAGACCTCCAGCAGGTCCTCGACCAGCCCGCGCAGCGCCTGCACCCGGTTCTGCACCAGTTGGGTGGGCCGACCCGGGGGCAGCAGTTCGGCGGCGGTGACCAGCCCGGTCAGCGGGGTGCGCAGCTCGTGGGCGACGTCGGCGGTGAACCGCTGCTCGTCCTCCAGGCGCCGGTGCAGCTCCCGCGACATGAGGTCGACGGCCGCCGCGAGGTCGGCGACCTCGTCCCGGCCGTCGACGAGTTCACCGATCCGGGTGTCGGTGCGCCCGGCGGCGATGCCCCGGGCCGCCGTCGCCGCCGTCCGCAGCCGCCGGCTGATCCGGTCCGCGACCAGCACCCCGACCAGCACGGTGGTGAAGACGGAGGCGGTGACGGTGATCAGGATGATCCGGTCCAGGTCGGCGATCGACTGCCGGTCCTGGGTGAAGTCGAGCCGGACGGAGAGCACGCCGTCGCGGGTGGCGCCCGCCGCCCACATCGACTCGCCCTCCGGCCCCTGCGCGAGCAGCGACCCGCGCCGCCCCTCGGCCGCGAGGGCGCGCAGCCTGGTCGGCAGCACCGGGTCGTCCAGCGCGTGCCGGCCGCCGCCCGTGACGTCCTCGCCGCGGCCGTAGGCGCCGAGCGCAGCGTCCAGCGCGGTGAGCGCGGATCCGCGTGCCTGATCGACGTGCTGACGGACCATCGCCTGGTGGACGAGCAACCCGACCGCCACCGCGACCAGGACGGAGATGGCGGCGACGGCGGTGGCGATCTGGCGGCGCAGCGTCATTCGGAACGCCGGAGCTTGTAGCCGAAGCCGCGGACGGTCTCGATCCGTCCGCCGCCGATCTTGGCGCGCAGCCGCTGCACGTGGACGTCGACCACGCGGGTGTCGGCGCCCCACTCGTAGTCCCAGACCCGCTCCAGCAGGACGGCACGCTCCAGCACGATGCCGGGCGCGGCGGTGAACTCCAGCAGCAGACGCAGTTCGGTGGGGGTGAGCGGGACGAGCCTGCCGTGCACCCGGACCTCCATGGAGTCGGTGTCCACCTCCAGGCCGTCGAAGCTGCGGACCGGCGTGCGGGGTTCGGGGACGGCGGGTTCCGGCGCGGGCGGCTCCGGTGCAGGAGCCGGCGAGGGGGAAGGCGCGGGCGCGGGCGCGGCCGGGACGACGCGGATGCGGCGCAGCACGGTGCGGATCCGGGCGACCAGCACCGCGCTCTCGAACGGCTTGACCACGTAGTCGTCCGCGCCCGCCTCCAGGCCGGACACCACGTCGACCGGATCGGTGCGCGCCGACATCATCAGGATCGGCAGCTGGCTCTCCTCGCGGATCCGCCGGCAGAGGCCGACCCCGTCCAGCAGCGGCAGCATCACGTCGAGCAGCACCAGATCGGGCCGCACGGCGTGGAACATCTCCAGCCCCTCCAGCCCGTCGGCGGCCGTGGAGACCGGGAAGCCGTAGCGTTCCAGGGCCATCCGGGTGGCCTCCCGGATCACCTCGTCGTCCTCGACGATGAGGATGCGGGGGTGGCTGGGCGCCGTGGGGTTCATGGCGTGGTCTCCGGGCGGGCGGGCGGCTGTGCGGTGGGCGGCTGCGCGGTGGGCGCGACCGTGGGCACGATCGGACGGGGCTGGCCGGGCTGCGGCGCCTTGGGCACGGGCGTGGGCATGGCCGTCGGGGTGCCCGCGCCCGATCCCGGGTCGGAGCCGTCGGGCCGGCGGACGACGGGCAGGCTGGGCATGGGTGCGGGCGAGGCACCTCCGCCCGGGCGGAGGCTGCTCGGCCGCTCCCCGGGGCCGATGGTCGGCGTCGGCTCGGGCTCGGGGGTCGGCCCGGTGCCCTCGACCTTCTGGTCGGTCAGGACCAGCCGCGCGCCGTCCCAGCCGTAGCGACGGATGGTCCGGGACCGGATGGTGGTGGGCTCGTAGAGCCAGAGCTCGGTGCCGAGCGTCTCAGCGCCGAACCGTTTCAGCAGCTGCACCCGCAGGACGGGCAGCAGCCGGTCGGCGGCCGCGGTGTAGACGTGCAGCACGTCCGTGTCGGCGAGCCCGACGACGACCAGCAGTTCGGGCCGTCCGTCGCCGGTCAGGTCGCGGTACTCGGCGTTGCGGACCTCGCAGCCGGTGCAGGGTTCCAGGGCCCGCCGCTCGTCCTGGCTCACGCCGGGGTCCTTGGTCAGCAGCGTGCGGACGTCCACCGCGGTGACGTCCTGGCCGGGGACGGTCACGTCCGGGACCGGCTGCGGGGCCGGCTCCGGGGTGCGGCCCGCCGCGAGGTCCGGCGGCGGGGCGGTGGCCTGGCCCGGCCAGAGCGGGATCCGGGCGGGCGGGCGGGCGACGGCGTCGGCCGCGCCGTGGTCGCGCAGCTCGCCGGGGGCGGCGCAGCCGACCGCCAGGGCGAGCGGCGCGGCGGCGAGCAGGGCGAGGAGGAGGGCGGGTGAACGACGGACGGCGGTGCTCATCCTCCGGTGGCCCTCCTGGTCCTGGTCTGCGGTGATGTCGGTTCGTGTCCGGTCGGCGGATCGCCCGGACGGCACCCGCCGGTTTCCCGGCGGGTGCCGTCCGGGCAGCGTAGCCGGAGCCCGATCAGCCGGCGGAGGTGGCCGGGTCGGCCGGACCGGCCAGGTCCGCCAGGACGATGATGTTGTCCGTCCAGTGACCGTCGGACCCGATCCGGCCCCCACAGGTGATCAGGCGCAGCTCGGGCGCCGTCGTGTTGCCGTACACCAGGTCGGTGGGGAACGCGTCCTTGGCGGCCTGGACCAGCTCGCGGACCCGGAAGTCCACCGTGCTGCCGTCCTCTCGCCGCACCTGGATCCGGTCCCCCGCCCGCAGCTTCGGCAGTCCCCGGAAGACCGCCGGGCCGTGCGCGGTGTCGTAGTGCCCGATCAGGACGGCGGGCCCGGTCTCGCCCGGGGTCGGACCGTTGCGGTACCAGCCGACCTCACCGGCACGCTCGGCGGACGGCACCTCGACGGTGCCGTCGGTGTTCAGGCCGAGGCCGGTCACCGGGGCGTCGACGCCGGCCGCCGGGACGAGCAGACGGGTCGGCGGCGAGGCCGCGAACGGGCGCGGGGCGGTAGTCCCGGTCCCCTTGTCGGTGGCGGCCGGAGCGGCGGTCCCGGTCCCCGTCGACGGTGTGTCCCCCGCGCCCTGCCGGGCCGAGGTCTCCACCCGGACCACCGGGGGCTCCCGGTGGTCCGAGAGCGCGACGGTCGCGCCGAGCGCCAGGCAGAGCAGCCCGGCCACCCCGAAGACGCTCCGGTTCAGCCCGCACGGCCGCGGCCCGCCGTGCCGGGCGCGCCCCCCACGACGACGCCCGCCACGGTGGCCGTCGTCAGCCGCGCGCACCGGACCGGCGGCGCAGCACGGCGAAGCCGAGCGCCCCGGCGCCGACGGCGGCGACCGCGCCGCCGCCGACCAGCTTCAGGCCGGAGGAGTCACCGGCGGTGGACCCGTCACCGGCCTGGGCGGCGCCCTTCGGCACCTCACGGACCTGCGGCTGCCCGGAGGCCGGGTCGGGGGCGGGCACGGGCGCGCCGTTGGCGTCGCGGGTGAGCGACGGCAGCGGAGCGACCGGGCGCGTGGCGTCCTTCGGCACCGGGGAGACCGTCGGCACCGCGGAGACGAACGGCGACGGAACGGCGGTCGGCGGCGCCGGGGCGACGGTCGGCGGCGCCGGGGCCGGCTGGGCGGTGCCGCCGCCGGTGCTGCCCGCCGCGGCCGGGGCCTTGGCGGACGGGGTGGCGGTCGGGGTGGCGGCACCGGCGCCGCCGTCGGCCCAGGCCTGCCCGCCCGTGACGACGGTCAGCAGCGCGGCGCCGGTCAGGGCGCAGACGGCCGACATCCGCAGAACGGCGCGGTTCCTGGTGGTACGCGTGGCCATGCGAACTCTCCATTCATCCTCGGTGACGCGGGTCCCGGCCGGGTGTGGCCGGTGCGTCGAGAGCGACGGTAGAAAGCCCGTGTCGCGGTCCCCGGCCGGTCGTGTCACAGCGGCTCATCGGCTGCGTAACGACTTTTCGGGTCGGCGCTCAGCGGCGGGTGAGCCGGTCGATCCGCTCGCCGTAGCGGTCGAGCGGGCCGGGCTTCTCCGGCGCGAACGGCGTCCCGCCGCGCAGCCCGCGGTAGCCGATGACCAGTGCCTCGCCGAGGAAGCCGACACCGATGGAGAGGTTGAGCGGGCGGGCGTCCTCGTGCATGCCGAGCTCGCGGGCGAGCAGTCCGTAGAGCACCGAGGCCAGGAGGGCGACGGCGATCACGAGGAAGGTCCTCCCGGTGTAGCGCTGGTGGAGGACGCCGTTCCTGGTGGACAGCGCGACCGTCCCGCCGCGCAACGCGCCGAGGCCCAGGCCGATCAGGCAGCCGCCGACCACCCAGCCGACGTCCGCGCCGTTCAGGTCCTCGGCCTCCAGCAGCGACCAGACGCCGAGGGCGGTGAGCACCACCGGCGGGCCGAACAGATCGCGGACGTTGACCGGTTCGCCGATCAACCGCTTGACGACGACGGCCACCGCGGCCGCGGCGATGACCGTCACGAGCAGCCAGGTGTTCACGGCCCGCACCCCCCTTGCGTTCCCGGGCCGTCTGCCGCCCCGGAGGTCCTGCGGCTCAATTTAGCTCGACCGTGCTATAACAACAACATGCCCAAGGTCATCAGCCCCGAAGCCCGCCGCCAGGACGTGGCGCGCGCCGTCCTGCGCATCGTCGGCCGGGACGGACTGGAACACGCCTCGCTGCGCAACATCGCCGACGAGGCGGGCCTGGCGATCGGCTCGGTGCGCCACTACTTCGACGGTCAGGCCGAGGTGGTGATCTTCGCGATGGAGGAGCTGTGCCGGCGCATCGGCGAGCGCGTGCGCGGCCACGCCGAGCGACTGCTCGACCCGGCCGCCGCGGCCGACCCGACCGACCCGGCCGCCCCGCTCGACCGGCGCGCCGCCGTCGAGGCCCTGCTGGCCGAGCTGCTCCCGCTGGACGATCCCCGCCGCGAGGAGGCGGTGCTCTGGCTGGCCTTCACCACCGCCGCCCGCACCCGCCCCGAACTGCGGCCCGGCGCGGCCCTGCTGCACGAGTCGACCCGCCGCCTCGTCGCCCGCGTCCTGGACGAGGCCCGCCGCTCCGGTGGAGTCCCCGCCGGCCTCGACCTCCCCCTGGAGACCGAACGGCTCGCCGCCCTCCTGGACGGCCTCGCCCTCGGCATGGTCCTCCACCCGGACGGCGTCGCCCCCGACACCGCCCTGCCGATCCTCCGCCGCCACCTCCACGACCTGGCCGAACGGCGAGGTGACGACGCGCGATGAAGGGCTCGCTCCACAGGGCCGGATTTGCCGTCGCTCTGTACGGACACCCGTAGCACGGTCGGGGCCATGGGCGCCGCCTTCAGTCATTCACACGAGACCGCGGGGCGCCGAGTCAAAGATCGGTCGTTCATGCCGGCCTCGCCGAGCGTGCGGTAGCGGTCGGCCCAGCACTTGGCCGTGGTCGGCGAGACCTGGAAGCGCTCGGCGGCCCGCCGCAGCGGCCAGCCTTCCTCGACCACGCAGCGGGCCAGGCGCAGGCGTCCGGTCTCGGTCAGCGGTGCGTTACGGTGTGGCATGAGGGCCTTTCTGGCTGTAGGTGCAGATGTCGCAATCCACACCTGGCCAGAAGGCCCTCACTCATCTCAAGATCACTACGCCGTGAGCCCTGTCACCAACCTCCGTGGTCAGTACACCTAGCGCCCGTTCTCCCGTGCCGGGCCGGGATCACGGCGGTACCCCGCCCGAGTCGGGTCCTAGGTCGCAGGGTCCACGGCGGGCCGAACCGCAGCCGGAGGCAGGGGCGCCGCCGGGTCCGTACCGTGGCGGTATGAGCGTCGACCTCGACAAGTACTTCGCGCGGGTCGGGTGGAACGGCGGGCGGGCGCCCACCCTGGCCACGCTGCGGGCGCTGCAGCACGCGCACGTGCTGGCCGTCCCGTTCGAGAACATCGACGTGGTGATGGGCACCGTGCCGTCGCTGGACGTCGCCGATCTGGAGGCCAAGATCGTCGCAGGCTCGCGCGGCGGCTACTGCTTCGAGCAGAACACGCTGTTCGCCGCCGTGCTGGAGCAGTTGGGCTACGGCGTCGACCGGCACACCGGCCGGGTACGGGTGAACGCGCGGCCCGGGGAGATACGGCCGCGCACCCACCTGGTGCTGGTCGTCCGGGTGCCCGGGGCGGACGGGGCGGGCGAGGCGGAGGGCACGAACGGGGCGGACGGGGCGGACTACCTCGTGGACGTCGGCTTCGGGTCGGCGGACGGGCTGCTGGAGCCGCTGCCGATGATCCCCGGCCTGGCCCGGGAGGGCCGGGGCCGTCGGCACCGGCTGGTGCTGGAGGGAGCGGACGCCCCCGTGCCGGTCTGGGTGCTGGAGGCCCGGCACGGCGACGAGTGGCGGCAGCTGGTGTCGTTCACCCTCGACCCGGCGCCGGCGCCGGACATCAACATCGCCAACTGGTACGTCGCCACCCACCCGCGCTCGCCGTTCCGCCGCCTCTTCGCGCAGCGGACGCTCGACGACGGACACCTGTCGCTGGACGGCACCAGGCTCACCCGCACCGCGGACGACGGCACCGTGACGGTGGAGGAGCTCGACGGCGCGGAGGGGATCCGGGCGGTCCTGGAGTCCGAGTTCGGCATCACCCCTCCCCCCGGCCTCCACCCCGGCCGTCAGCCCGCCGATCCCCCCGCCGCCCCGGGCGCGGTCAGACCGGCGGTCAGGAACGCCACCACGGTGGAGAGTTCGGGGAACGACGGCTCGGCGGTGGAATCCACCTCGGCGGCGAGCGGGCGCCCGTAGGCCTCCAGGAGGGTGGTGAACGCGAGCCGCCAGCGGTCGGTGATCTCGCGGACGGTCAGGTCGGGCAGGGCCCGGCCGAGGACGACCTCGAACGGAGCGGTGCCCGCCCAGGGCGAGCCGCTGAGCGGCCGGTCGGCGGTGAGCATGGCCTGCGCGAGCAGGCGGCAGAGCATCCGGCCGCGCTCGGTCCGCACCAGCTCGTCGAACGGTGCGGCGACGGCCGCCACGAGGGTCCGCACCTGCGCGGGCCCCGTCGCCCCGGGGTTCACGGTGGCCGCCTCCAGCCGCCCCTGCCAGAGCGGCATCAGCTCGCGCCCGAGCAGCGCCGCGACCAGGCCCTCGCGGGAGCCGAAGTGGTAGTGCACCGCGCCCGGATTGAGGCCGGCCTCCGCGTTGATCGCGCGGACCGAGACCTGGCCCACACCGCGCCGGAGGAAGAGCCGCTCGGCGGCGGCGAGCAGCCGGTCCCGGGTCGATCCGGCGTCCGGGGCCGGGGCGGTGTCCGGGATCGGGTTCTGGTCCTGAGCTGTTCCATCCGGCATGCCGCCATTGCACCACAGGAACCCGAGTTACTATCCAATCAGTGATTGAATCCTGATTGGCAAGCGCCCTGAAGGGCGCGCCGCCAGTCCCGTGCGCCCCCACGCGCACAGTGATCGAGAGGCTCGCACCATGGGTACCTACGCCGTCACCGGCTCCGCTTCGGGAATGGGCGCCGCCAGCGCCGCCGCCCTCCGGGAGGCCGGCCACACCGTCATCGGCGTCGACCTCCGTGACGCCGACATCACCGCCGACCTCGGCACCGTCGAGGGCCGCCGCGCCGCCGTCCAGGGGATCCTGGACGCCTCCAACGGGGTCCTGGACGGCGTGGCCGCGGTGGCCGGCGTCGGCCCCGCGATGAAGGACCCCGCCGCCGTGGCCTCGATCAACTACTTCGGCCCGGTCGACCTGCTGGAGGGGCTGCGCCCGGCGCTCGCCCGCTCCTCGGCGGGGCGCGCCGTGGTGATCGGCTCCAACTCCTCGACCACCGTCCCGATGATCGACGAGAAGCTCGTCGAGCTGCTGCTCTCGGGCGACGAGGACGCGGCCCGCGAGCACGCCCGCGCGGCCCTGGCGGCGCTCCCCGCCGAGGCGGCGCAGGCGGCGCAGGGTGCGCCGAGCATCTCCGCCTACGCGACCTCCAAGTTCGCCCTGGCCCGCTGGGTGCGCCGGACGGCCGTCACGCCGGCGTGGGCGCGCGAGGGCGTGCTGCTCAACGTCATCGCGCCCGGCGCGGTGATCACCCCGCTGATGCTCGGGTCCACCGGCGCGGGCGAGGAGCCGGACGCCGACGACTTCCCCACCCCCATGCCGTTGGGCCTCTTCGGCCGGCCCGAGGACATCGCCTTCTGGGTGCACCAGTTCCTGCGGCCCGAGGCCCGCTTCACCACCGGGGCCACCCTGTTCGTGGACGGCGGCACCGACGCGGCGGTCCGCCCCGACGCCCAGCCCACCGCGCTGACCTTCTGAGACGGCTCGGGCGGCGGCCGGGCCGGGAGCGGTCCCGGCCCGGCCGCCGTTCGCCGTCACCGGCCGTGGCGCGTGCCGGCGGACAGGCTCCGCCCCGGGTCCAGCGCGCTCAGGCTGAACATCAGCGCCCCCAACGGCACGTGCAACGGCGGCCCGCGGGCTCTGGCTGACGATACATCGGACGGGAACCACCCCGAGCCGAGGGGGCGTTGATCCAATCACGGGGGACGGGCGATTCGGACCTTTGGAGGTCGGCATGGCTCGGCAGGGGGCGCTTCGGCGCGGCTTCGGCGCGGTGGCGGTGGCCGCCGCGGTGACGGCGGGAACGGTGACATCGGCCGCGGCGGCCGGCACGGCAGGCACGGTCGGCACGGCCGGCACGGCCGGCACCCACAACGGCGGCCCGCACGCCGCGACGCGGGCGGCGATGGCGGAGCTCGTCCGGGCCGAGGGCCTGCCCGGGACGATATCCGGGGTCCGCGAGGGCCGCGACAGCTGGTCGGCGGCGGTCGGGGCCGCCGACACCGCGACCGGGCAGCCCCGGTCGCCCCGGGAAAGGTTCCGGATCGGCAGTCTGACGAAGACCTTCACCGCCACCGTGGTGCTCCAGCTCCGGGCCGAAGGGCGGCTCTCCCTGGACGACACGGTCGAGAAGTGGCTGCCGGGCGTGGTGCAGGGCAACGGGAACGACGGGGCGGGGATCACGGTCCGGCAGCTCCTGGGGCACACCAGCGGACTGTTCTCCTACGACGAGGATCCGACGATGATCCAGCGGCTGGCCAGTCCGGACTTCCTGGTCCACCGCTTCGACACCTACCGGCCCGAGGACCTGGTCCGGACGGCGGTCTCGCACCCCCCGGTGTTCGCACCGGGAACGTCCCGCTCGTACTCCAACACCAACTTCGTCCTGGCCGGGATGATCATCGCCAAGGTGACCGGCCGCCCGTACGGCGAGGAGATCGAGAAGCGGATCATCCGGCCGCTGGGCCTCTCCGCGACGACCCTGCCCGGCACCGCCGCCGGTCTGCCGCAGCCGCACGCGCTCGGCTACTCCACGCTGTTCGGCGGCTCGCCGACGCCGCTGGAGGCCACCGAACTCAACCCGTCGTGGGGCGGATCGGCCGGGGAGATGATCTCCACGACCGCCGACCTGACCCGCTTCTACTCCGCCCTGATGCGCGGGCAGTTGCTGCCGCAGGCCGAGCTGGACGAGATGGTTCCCGCCGCCGGCGGTCCCGGGCTGGGTATCGGCAGCGTGAAGCTCAGCTGCGGGATCACCGTCTGGGGCCACAGCGGCACCATCCACGGCTCCTCGACCATCGCGCTCACGACGCGCGACGGGCGCCACGCGGCGGTGTTCAACACCAACGCCGACTGGGTCGAGGGTGAACGCGCCCTCGGGGAGGCCGAGTTCTGCCACTGAGCGGCGCCGCGGCCGAACGCCGCCCCGGCCCCTCGCGCTCGTCCGGCGCGAGGGGCCGCACTCCTGTCCCGGCGCGGGAGTTCCACGGGTGCGACTTCACGCTCCCGGCGCTTGCGACGCCGTAGGGGCGTGCGCCAGGGGGCGTGCGGGATGGTGCAACGCGCCGATGGAGGGAACTCCGGCCGGCCGGGTCCGAAGGCGGCGAATCCGCTGGTCGCGCGGGGCCCCGAAGACGTACGGGAGTTCGATCAACCCCCGCTCACCCGCCACTTCCGAGCGAACGGAAGCTTGCGGCCGGAAAGCCTTGCCCCGGCGCGCGCCGGTGCGCCACGATGGCGACGCGGCCGGTTCCGCAGGACCGGTCGTCGGCCTGAACCTCCGGCATATGCCAACGGGGGGCGGCCCCGTGTTGCCCGGGCAGGCGCCCAACCGCCGCCTGACTCCCCGGACGGATCCGTCTCCCTCCGTGTGGCGTGCCCCTCCTGGCCCGCAGCCCGCATCCACCGATGCCGCTGTGCGGTCGGACGTTCCGCACCAATCCTTCCCTCCAGCCTGCTCGGGCATGCGCGCAAACGGAGCGCACCCGTGGGCACACACCGCTATCGGGGCCCCTGCCCCGGCCTCCCCCTCAGCGAAAGAGGATTCTGTCATGCGCATGCTCAACGCGCGGCGCCTCGCCGCCGCGACCGGAGTCGCCATCGCCCTCATCACCGCCGTCCCCGCCGGCGCCACCCCGGGGGCGCTGGACACCACCTTCGGCACCGGCGGCAAGGTGACCACCGACTTCGGCAGCACGCCCTCGCTGCCCGACATCGCCAACGCCCTGGCGATCCAGCCCTCCGACGGGAAGATCGTCACCGCCGGCCGCCACGGAATCAACGTCCCGGCCGCCGGCGGCAACGCCCAGTTCGCCCTGGCCCGGTACAACACCGACGGCAGCCTGGACACCACCTTCGGCCCCACCAGCACCGTCCCCGGCACCGTCGCCTTCTCGTTCCTCGCCGCGCCCAACACCAACTTCGCCCGGGCCGTGGCGATCCAGCCCTCCGACGGGAAGATCGTCGTCGCGGGGCTGGCCGGCCCGAACGAGCAGACCGCCAACGTCGCGGTCGCGCGCCTGAACACCGACGGCAGCCTGGACACCTCCTTCGGCACCGGCGGCAAGGTCCTGCTCAACGTCTCCGGCGGACTCGGCGACGGCATCCGCAGCCTGGTCATCCAGCCCGACGGAAAGATCGTCGGCGCCGGCGCGGCGGGACCCAATGCCCTGCTGGTGCGCCTGAACCCCAACGGCACCCTGGACTCCACCTTCGGCGGCGGGCTCGGCCTCACGACGCTGCAGCTCGGCACCACCAGCCACTTCTTCGGCCTGGCCCAGCGCAACGACGGCAAGCTCGTCGCCGGCGGGTTCTCCGTCAACACGGTGACCAGCGCGGACAACTTCCTCGCCGCCAGGTTCAACCCCGACGGCAGCCTGGACACCACCTTCGGCACCAGCGGCTCCACCAACGTCTCCTTCGGAGTGCTGTCCGACCTCGCGTTCAGCCTCGCCCTGACCAACGGGGGCAACAACGGCAAGATCGTCCTCGGCGGACTGGCGCAGTCGCCCGACCCGTTCAACATCATCGGCGCGGGCGCCTTCGGCCTGACCGAACTGAACGCCGACGGCAGCCTCAACACCTCGTTCGGCACCCTCGGCAAGACCACCACCAAGATCACCCTCCTCGGCGACGAGGCCCGCTCGATCGCCATCGGCCCCTCCGGCAGGATCTACGCCGCCGGCGAGAGCGGCGAGGTCTCGCCCTTCCCGCTGGACCCCAACACCGGGGTGCAGACGGTGGTCCGCTACACCTCCAACGGCCTCCTCGACACCAGCTGGGGAGCGTCCGGCATCGTCACCACGCCGTTCGGCACCGGCGGCGCCTCCGCCCGCGGCACCGCCATCGACTCCAGCAACCGCCTGGTCACCGCCGGCACCGCCACCGTGACCAAGCCCGACCTCACCCCCGGCTTCGACTTCACCGCCGCGCGCTACCAGACCAACTGACCCAGCGGCGCACGATGCGAAAGGCGGCGGCCCGAACCCCTTGGGGTTCGGGC